>JBQGDG010000426.1:0-15862 GCA_052038935.1 Neorhizobium sp.
GACACGGAAGCCGTGCGGGTATAGCGCGGATCGACGACGATCAGCTTGGCGCCGCGGTGGGCCTTGGCTTCCGTCACCCATTTGAAACCACAGGGATGCGCTTCCGCCGCGTTGCCGCCCATGACGACGACGAGGTCGGTATTCTTGATGTCAGTCCAGGCGTTGGTCATTGCGCCACGGCCGAAAGTTGGGGCGAGACTCGCCACCGTTGGGCCGTGTCAGACGCGTGCCTGATTGTCGAAACCGACTATTCCGAGACCTTTTGCGAACTTGAAGGTCGCCCAGGCCGTTTCATTCGAGGTGGCCGAGGCAGCCAGCATGCCGGTCGTGGTCCAGCGGTTTACCTCGAGGCCCTTCTCGTTGGTGGTGAGAAAGTTGGCGTCGCGATCGTCCTTCATCAGGCGCGCGATACGATCGAGGGCATCGTCCCAGGAGATTCGTTCGAACTTGTCCGAACCGGGCTTCCGATACATCGGATACTGGAGGCGGGTCGGAGACTTCACGAAGTCCTTGAGCGCCGCCCCCTTGGGACAGAGCGTGCCGCGATTGGTCGGATGATCGACATCGCCTTCGATGTGCATGATGTCCGCCGCTTCGCCCTTGCGAACGTCACCCTTCGAATAGATGATGATGCCGCAGGCGACAGAGCAGTAGGGACAGGTATTGCGGGTTTCTGTGGTCGTTGCCAGCTTGAAGGGCCGGACATGCGCGATTTCGGCAGCTTCCGCTTCACCGAAACCCAATGCACCCATGGAAGTCGCCGCGACACCTGCTCCGGCAAGCTTCAGAAAGCTGCGCCGGGAGAGGTCCATGTTCATTGTAATCTCTCCGTTTTTATAGAAAGAACCAGGATGTGACATTATGCCGGAGGGGTACCATGTCAAGTTGCGGCCCAAACGGCCTGCACATAATTTAGCAGGTTTAGACAAGCGGCCTGCCGCTCACGGCGTCGCCGCGCCGTTGAAATGGGCACGGCGACGCGCTCGGGCAAAATTCGATAAGATTGTTATGGCGTTCTCATAAAGCCTTGTTCCTTGGCCAAACTTACCTCGACAGCGGGCGAATTTGCTCTAGCTATTAGATGGTTACAGTCCATCAACGGGCCGGTCTGCGGCCGGCCAACGCTCCAGGAAAGCTCTGATGTCGATCACGAAAAAGTTTGCGGCGGCGATGCTCGCACTGTCCTTTTCAGTTGCAACCGCGGAGGCCCAGGTCGTCGTCTCGTCGAAGATCGACACGGAGGGCGGGGTTCTCGGAAACATCATCCTCTCCGTGCTGCAGTCTAACGACATCCAGGCGACCGACCGCATTCAGCTCGGCGCCACGCCGGTCCTGCGCAAGGCGATCACCGCCGGCGAAATCGACATCTATCCCGAATATACGGGTAACGGGGCCTTCTTCTTCGAAAAGGCCGACGATCCGGCCTGGAAGGATCCCAAGCAGGCTTACGAGACGGTGAAGAAACTGGATCTCGACGCGAACAAGATCGTCTGGCTGACGCCCTCTCCGGCCAACAATACCTGGGGTATCGCCGTTCGCCAGGACGTCGCCCAGGAAAACAACCTGAAGACACTCTCCGACTTCGGCAAGTTCATTGCCGGCGGCGGCAAGATCGTCCTCGCGGCATCGTCGGAATTCGTCAATTCCGCCGCCGCCCTACCCGCCTTTCAGACGACCTATGGCTTCAAGCTCGCTTCCGAACAGCTGATTACCCTTTCCGGCGGCGATACGGCGGCCACGATCGCAGCGGCCGCAAACGAGACGAATGGCGCCAATGCAGCCATGGTCTACGGTACCGACGGTGGTATCGCGCCCTCCGGGCTGGTGGTCCTGGAAGACGACAAGCAGGTGCAGCCGGTCTACCAGCCTGCACCGATCATCCGCGAGGAAACGCTCTCCAAGAACCCGAAGATCGAGGAGCTGCTGAAGCCGGTTTTCGAGAAGCTCGATCTCGTGACCTTGCAGGAACTCAACGGTCGCGTTCAGGTCGGCGGCGAGCCGGCCAAAGCGGTCGCCGAAGACTTCCTGAAGAAGAACGGCTTCCTCAAGTAAGCCTAGACACGAAGGTTGAAGGTTGCGGATGAGGGCATGTCGGCGTCGCGGGTAGGTCTCGAAAAAACCGGCATCCTCATGGGTGCCCTCATTCTGGCTGCGGCGTTCCTGCTGCCGTTCGTCGTGGTCAAACCGAACCGTATCCTGCAGGGCCAGGGCCGCTCCCTGATGGAATCGCTTCCGTCATGGAGCGGTACCGCGCTTGCTCTGGCGATCGTCGCGGTCGCTCTCCTCCTCGTGCTGCGCCTTCCCTCCGGGCTGAAGGTGATGATGACGATGGCAGCCCTTGCCGTGACGATGCTGGCGCTCGGATGGGCTGCCGAAACACAGCTCCCGCCCGGCAACAGTTACGCGCGCATATCACCGGGCGCCGGCTTCTGGCTCCTGCTTTTCGGCCTAGGCCTCGCCGCTGTCGACGCGATCGCGAAACTGCGGCCGCCACCGCAGGTCCGCCTGCTGCTGCTGGTCGTCGCGGCGGCGGCGATCGGAACGATCCTGACATCGGGCATTCTTTCGAACGTCTCCGTCGTCAAGGAATATACCAACCGGTCCGATGCCTTCTGGGCGGAGATGACCCGGCACGCGATGCTCGCGCTCGGCTCCATGGCCCTCGCCTTCCTCTTCGGACTGCCGATCGGCGTTCTGTGCCACCGGGTCGGCTGGCTGCGAGCGGCGGCGCTCAACATGCTCAACATCCTGCAGACGATCCCGTCCATAGCTTTATTCGGCCTGCTCATTCTGCCGTTGGGCTGGGTTGCGGCGAATATTCCGGGGGCTTCCGCAATCGGCATTGCCGGCATCGGTGTGGCACCCGCCTTCGTGGCGCTTGTTCTCTATTCCCTGCTGCCGGTTGTCGCGAATACGGTCGCCGGTCTCGACAACGTCCCCCGGGAGGCGAACGACGCAGCCCGCGGCGCGGGCATGACCAATATCCAGCGGCTCATCTCGATCGAGTTCCCCCTGACCTTCCCGAGCCTGCTTGCCGCGATCCGCATCGTCCTCATTCAGAATATCGGTATGGCGACCATCGCGGCACTCATCGGTGGCGGGGGAATGGGCGTCTTCGTTTTTCAGGGCCTCGGCCAGTCAGCCATGGACCTCGTCCTGCTCGGCGCGCTGCCGACAGTGGCCATGTCCTTCGTCGCCGCGGTCGTTCTCGACGCGCTGGTGGATTTCAGCACCTCTCCGGGTACGGAGGCCCGTTCCGCATGATCGACATCCAGGCCGTCACGAAGCTATACGACGGAAAAGCCGTCGTGGACGAGGTCTCCTTTACCGTCGCCGAGGGCACGATCGCCGTTCTCGTCGGCACATCGGGATCCGGCAAGACGACGCTGCTGCGCATGATCAACCGGCTCGTATCCCAGGATAAGGGAGCGGTCCTCATCGGCGGCGAGGATACTCGAAATATCCCCGGGCACGAACTGCGCCGGCGCATCGGGTATGCGATCCAGGGACATGGTCTCTTTCCGCACCGCACCGTGGCGGAAAACATCGCCACCGTACCACGGCTGCTGAAATGGGAAAAAAGCCGTATAGACGCGAAGGTCGCGGAATTGCTTAACCTCTTCCAGCTCGATCCCGCCGTCTTCGCTACCCGATATCCGCATCAGTTGTCGGGCGGTCAACAGCAGCGGGTCGGTGTCGCCCGCGCGCTCGCTGCCGAGCCGAAGATCCTGCTGATGGACGAGCCTTTCGGCGCGCTCGATCCGGTTCTGCGAGGCACCGCCCAGAAAGAACTGCTGGCGATCCAGAAGCGTTTCGGCACGACGATCGTCATTGTCACACACGATATCAACGAGGCTTTCCATCTCGGCGATACGATCGCCGTGATGGACAAAGGCAGGCTCCTGCAATACGGCCGTCCAATCGATCTTCTGAAAGGGCCGGCGACATCTTTCGTCGAAGGCCTGGTTGGAACGTTCGAACGCCCGTTCCGACTGCTTTCCCTCGATACCGTAGCATCGGTCGTGGAGGCGGGCGACGCCACCGGCGAACCGCTCGACAGCAGCAAAACCCAGCAGGAAGCGCTTGCCGCCCTCATGTGGACCGGCGCCCAGTCCCTGCCGGTCATATCGAGCGACGGCAGCCCACTCGGCCGCGTCCGTCTCGAAAGACTGCTCGAACAGGCGGTCAGGCCGCGATGAACCTCTGGCTCCTCCTGCCCCGCCTCATTCTTCTTTTGCTTCTGGTAGTGTTCCTCGCGTCGCCCGAAAGCTTCGACTTCGCATTCAAGCCGCTGGTGCAGGCCAATGCTCCGGCAATATACAACCAGGGCAGTCTCGCGTCGCTGACGCTTCAGCACATCAGAATGGTCTTCTTCGCAACGGCGCTGGCAACGATCCTCGCCGTGCTGCTCGCCATCCTGGTGACGCGCCCGTTCGGCGCCGAATTCCTGCCGCTGGCGCGCACCGTCGTGAATGTCGGTCAGACCTTCCCCCCGGTGGCGGTGCTGGCGCTCGCAGTGCCGGCCATGGGCTTCGGCACAGGGCCGACGCTCGTGGCACTTTTTCTTTATGCGCTGTTGCCGATATTCGAGAACACGATGACTGCCCTGACGACGGTTCCGCGGCCGATCGCGGATGCGGCCAAGGGAAGCGGCATGACTGCGCTTCAGATTTTTCGCCAGGTGGAACTTCCGCTGAGCCTGCCGATGATCGTCGGCGGCATCAAGATCGCCGCCGTCATCGGCTTCGGCACGGCCACGATCGGATCGACGGTCGCCGCCAAGACGCTAGGCGAGGTCATCATCGCCGGATTGCAGTCCAACAATCTCGCCTTCATCCTGCAGGGCGCCCTGCTCGTGGCCGCCCTCGCCATTCTCGTATTCGACCTGCTTTCGATCCTCGAAAGGTCGCTGACCACATGGAAGGCCGCCTGAGCGGCCTTCTCTTCGGGATCACTCCTCGGTGGTCCGTCCAGCCTGCTGTCCCAGAATCTCGCGCTTGCCGACATGGTTCGGTGCGCCGACCAGGCCCTCCTGCTCCATGCGTTCCACCAGCGAGGCGGCACGATTGTAGCCGATCGACAGCCGTCGCTGGATATAGGAGGTCGAGCATTTCTTGTCGCGCTGGACGATCTTGACGGCCCGTTCATAGAGATCGTCGTTGTCGTTCTCGCCGCCCATCGCCGTCTGGTCGAAGACGGCGGCATCCTCTTCCTCGTCGGTCGCATCCTCTTCGGCGTCTTCGGTAACGCTGCCGAGATAGGCCGGCTGTCCCTGGGTCTTGAGATGCGCGACGACCTTCTCCACCTCGTAGTCGGAGACGAACGGGCCGTGGACGCGGGCAATCCTGCCGCCGCCCTTCATGTGCAGCATATCGCCCTGACCGAGCAGATGCTCCGCCCCCTGTTCACCGAGAATGGTGCGGCTGTCGATCTTCGACGTGACCTGGAAGGAGATGCGCGTCGGGAAATTCGCCTTGATCGTGCCGGTTATGACATCGACCGAGGGACGCTGCGTCGCCATGATCAGGTGGATGCCGGCAGCGCGCGCCATCTGCGCGAGCCGCTGGATCGCTCCCTCGATCTCCTTGCCGGCGACCATCATCAGGTCGGCCATCTCGTCGACGATCACCACGATATATGGCAGCGCCGTCAGATCGAGCGCCTGATCCTCAAAGACCTGCTCGCCGGTGCTCCTGTCGAAGCCGACGGGAACGCTGATCATGATGGTCTCGCCGCGGGTGCGTGCCTCTGCGACGCGCGCATTGAAGCCGTCGATATTGCGCACGCCGAGCCGCGACATCTTGCGGTAGCGCTCTTCCATCTCGCGCACGGCCCATTTCAGCGCCAGCACGGCCTTTTTGGAATCCGTAACCACCGGCGTCAGCAGATGGGGAATTCCGTCATAGACGGAGAGTTCGAGCATCTTCGGATCGACCATGATCAGCCGGCATTCCTCCGGACGAAGATGGTAGATCAGCGACAGGATCATCGTGTTGATGGCGACCGACTTGCCCGAGCCGGTGGTACCGGCCACGAGCAGATGCGGCATCTTCGCCAGTTCGGCAATGACCGGCTCGCCGCCGATCGTCTTGCCGAGGCAGAGCGGCAGACGATAATCGGTGCCGATATACGAGTTGCTTTCGACGAGTTCGCGCAGGTAGACGGTTTCGCGTTCGGCGTTCGGCAGCTCGATCCCGATGACATTGCGGCCGGGAATGACCGCGACGCGCGCCGACAATGCCGACATCGAGCGGGCGATGTCATCCGAGAGGTTCATGACGCGCGAGGACTTGACGCCGGGAGCCGGCGCGAACTCGTAAAGGGTCACGACCGGACCGGGACGGACGTCGATGATCTCGCCCTTGACGCCGAAATCTTCCAGGATGCTTTCCAAAAGCCCGGCGCTCTGTTCGAGCGCCTCCTGGCTCATCGTCTGTTCTTCACGCGGCGCGGCAGGCTGCAGCAATTCGATATCCGGGAACGTATAGTCCTCGGCGTAAAGCGGCGAGCGCGGCTTGCGCGCATGGGCGGTCGCGACCGGCATCGCCGGCGGCGGATCGATCGGAGCTTCCGAGGCGGGAACATCGACATTTGCCTGCATGTCGACGACCGGCGGCAATTCGGGCTCGATCTCGACCGCAACCGTGTCAGGTTGGCGAATAGCGATCTGGCGGTAAAGATCGACAGCCGAGGGGGCTTCGTCCGGGGCCGGCGCCGGAAGCGCGTTCCCTACGACCGGCAGCGTTTCGACCTCCGGGGCCGGCGGGACGAACCGATGGATCGTCGGCGAGGATGCCGAGGCCGGCTTCGCCTTCGGCGCGGGCTCTGAGGCGGGCAGCGCGCGGGGCAAAACCCGAGGCTCGACGCTCTCCGAAGCACCAAGGCTCATCATTTCCCAGATCAGATGGTCTGGGATCGACGTCATGCGACGGGTCGATGCCTTTTCCGGCACCTGCGCGGCGACGTTCTCGGCCGGGATCACCGGAGCATCGGACGGCTGGTATTGCATCGGCTGTTCCACCACCCGTTGGACGGCAGCATTGATGGAGTGTGAGACTGGATCGGTCGGCGTTTGAGTTTCAAACGCCTGGACGATCCGGCGCTGGAGATTGTTCACCTGTGAACCTGCATGAATATGATGTTGCGTCGGCTGGGCCCGCTGGTCGGGCGCAGTCACGGAGGACCGCTCGCTGGCGGATATCGTCTGGGTTTCTGTTTTCGCGGGGTCCGTATGGCCCGCCTGCTCGACGGGTGCAGGTTCGGTTTCCGGCCTCGCGGAGCCGCGGCCCGGCGTGCGGGTAAACCGGACGTTTGGGCCGAGTATGAAGGCGCGTTGCCATGGCGGCAGCTTGTCCGGGTCCAGTGCCACGGCCGGCACCGGCTCCGGGAAAGGCAGATCATCGTCACCGCCGCAGGGGTGAGCGGAGGTCGATGCCGGAGCCTGATTCGGATCCAAGCTCGTATCGTCGGTAGAGGGAATGTCTTTGCGAAGGGGCGGGAAATTCATGCTACTCGGAACCATCAAACAACGTGATCACACCAGGCCCGTTAATAAAAAGAAAACCTTAACCAGCCGTTTCCAAGCGTCAGATTCCTGTCACACGAGCACAGGGCGGCGACCCTTCGTGCCACGCTTTCCACTCAGGAAGACCTGTGAATTATCGCTGTTCGACATAGTCGCTGCGTACGATTCCATGGCGCTGCAGCTTGTCGTAGAACGTCTTGCGGGGAATGCCGAGCGCGGCGATCGTCTCCTGCACGTCCCCGCCGCACGCGGCCAGGGTTTCGCGAATGATTCCAGCCTCGTAGCGCTCCATCAGGTCGGGCAGGGATGCCGTTTCCGGCGCAGCCGTCTCAGCAGGAACCGGTGACGCCGGTTCGAGGCCGAGTACGAACCGTTCCGCATAGTGAGAGAGTTCTCGTACATTGCCGGGCCAGCGGTGCTGACCCAGATGGTCGATGACGGGCCGGGGCATGGCAGGCAGATCGCGCTGGAAGCGCCGGGCCGCCTTCCTCACGAAATAGTTGAAGAGCAGCGGAATGTCCTCTACCCGCTCTCTCAATGGCGGGATCGTCAGGGTAACGACGTTCAGCCTGTAATAGAGGTCTTCGCGGAAAGCCGATCTCTGATCCGGATGTCCGAGATCGATCTTGGAGGCGGCGACGACACGCAGATCTACGGGGCGGACCTCATTGGTGCCAAGCGGCGTCACCTCGCGCATTTCGAGAACCCGCAGCATCTGAACCTGGGTCGAAAGCGGCATGCTTTCGATTTCATCGAGAAAGAGCGTGCCGCCGCTCGAGTGCTCGATGCGCCCGATCCTCTTCTTCTGCGCTCCGGTAAACGCACCGGCCTCATGACCGAAAAGTTCGCTCTCGATAACCTGTTCCGGCAGGGCGCCGCAGTTCAGGGCGACGAAGTTGCCGCTCGACCGACGGCTCCAGCCATGCAAAAGGCCCGCTACGACTTCCTTGCCGCTTCCCGTCTCCCCCGTCACCAGGACATCGACATCCGTATCGGCAATCTGCCTCAGCATGTGGCGCAGTCTTTCCATCACCGGGGTCTGTCCGATCAGCGGGAAACCGTCGTCGTCCTGCGTTTCGGCCGCGCGGAGCCGCCTGTTTTCGATGACCAGGCTTCGTTTCTCCGCGGCATGCCGGACACATTGAACCAGTCGCTCGGCGGGAAACGGTTTCGCGAGGAAATCATAAGCACCATCCTGGATGGCTTTGACCGCCATCGGGATATCGCCATGGCCGGTCATCAGGATGACCGGCAGCTCCGGATCGAGGCCGCATATGCGTTCGAACAGCTGCAGCCCGTCGATGCCGGGCATGCGGATATCTGAGACGACGACGCCTGCGAAATCGCCGTCCAGCTGCGAAAGAGCCTCGGCCGCAGAGGAAAACGGACGCACGTCGTATCCGGCGATACCGAGCGTCTGGCTGGTCGCACGCAACAGATCCTTGTCGTCATCTATCAGAAAGACCGGTACGGTCATAGGTCAGCCCTTTTCAGATGGACGGTAAACCGTGTTCCAGTGTCGCCGGTCTCCACCGTCAGCCGGCCGCCGTAGTCGGAAACGATGTCCTTGCAGATCACCAGACCGAGGCCGAGCCCCTTCTCCTTGGACGAATTGAACGGCTGGAACAGTTCGGCAAGAATATCGGATGGGATGCCGGGACCGTTGTCGATGACATGGACGACGGCGTTTTCGTTCGACACGGCAGCCGAAACGGTCACCCGCCCGTCGTCATCGATTTCGACGGCTTCGAGTGCGTTCTGGAGCAGGTTGATGAAAACCTGTTCCAGCCGCAAACGGCTGCCCATGACGCGGATATCGTCTAGCCCCGCTTCGACGGTCAGTTTTTCGAGGGATCCGGTAAAGCGGCTCTTGAGGAGCATGATCGCGCCGTCGAGGACGTCACCGAGAGATACAGGCTCGGCCTCCGTGCGCCCGCGTCGTGCCAGCGCCTTCAGGTCGTCGGTGATCGCTCCGATGCGGTCCGTCAGGCCTGCGATGAGATCCAGGTTCTCCCGCAGCGGCGCCACCTGTTGTCTGTCCAGGAAGACCTTGGAATTGTCGGCATAGGCGCGACTAGTGGCCACCGGCTGATTGATCTCGTGGGCGACGCCGGCAGCCACCTGGCCGAGGATCGCCAGACGGTTCGCCTGAACGAGATCCTGTTGCACGACCTGCAGCTTGGCTTCGGTCGTGCGGTGATTGACGATTTCCGCCTGCAGACTGTCGCGGGCGCGGCTGAGATCGCGTGTCCGCTCCTCGACACGCCTTTCGAGTTCCTCCCGCGCCGCCTGCTCCCGGACGATAAGCATATGGGCGATCTGCCGTCGCCGGATCCAGATCGCTGCAAGAGCCAGCACGACTGCAAGCCCGAACATCCCGGCCAGCCTGAATTCCCGCATCTTCGCAGCGATCGAAGCGTCGACCGGCAGGAGATACTGGAAATCCCAGCTGGTCGATGCAACCGGCACGGTTATGCGAAGGTAGCGCTTAGCCCCTTCGCCTGGGAGCAGCGCACGAATGATCGCGGCATCGTCGGCGAGAGGTTCGACAGGGGTGAAGGGCAACGGCACCAGCGGCGCATCGCCGAATTGGAGGCTCTCCCTTATGGCCGATACGTCGCCGGCCATAAGCGGCTCTGTCGTCATGAACCGCCAGGACGGTATGCTGGTAATCAGCACGACATGCTTGTCGTCTGTCACGAAAGAGGGCCGCTGAGTATCTCCCCAGTCGGATTCCAGCTGATCGAACTCCATCTTGACGACGACGACGCCAAGGGGACGACCGGGTGTTCCTACCCGGTGGGAGATATAGAGGCCCGGACGATTGCTGACCGAACCTAGGGCGAAATGTTCGGCCCCGCCGTCCCTCATCCCCCGTGAGAAGTAGCTGCGGAACGTGTAGTCGTTGCCGACGAAGCTCTTCTCCTCCTGCCAGTTGCTGGCCGAAATGGCGATGCCGTCGGCAGCGACCACGTAGATTACCGCCGCGTTCGTCTGCCGTACCAGGTCTTCGAGCTTGCGGCTGAGCGCGGTCGACCTCTCGGGCGTCGTATCCGCCAATGCATCCTCGACATCCCGGTCCCGGGCCAGAAGCAGAGGCAGCGCCCGAGGCCGCTCCAAGACCGCCCGCAGCAACGCCACCTTGAGGCTTGCTTCTGTCCTACCCTGTTCCGAGAGGGTGGTGAGCGCCGACGAACGGCCATACAGGCCGGCGACATGGAAGACGACGGCGCAGGCCATGAGCGCCGTCAAGCCGAAGGCGATCCAGGTGCCGCGCGTCGACAGCGGCGATGCGGGAAGCTGCAAATCTGTCACCGAAATATTTGAGCATAAATCCGCACAGGCGGCAATCAGAATTGCGCGGAAATCCGCTCAATTTGGTCGAAGCCATCGAAAACGATCGAGCTAAACGATTTAAAACAAGGCTTTAAGAGGGTTTTGCAAAACTGGCATGCGGCTTGCTGTTCCAGTTCCGACATCACTACGCCCGGGAAGAGCCAGATCCGTGGTTGGGGCGAGATGGAGGACACAATGATTGATATTCCCGCATCCACGCAGCCGCGTGCACCCCTACCCTTTTACCGTCACCTCTATGTGCAGGTCATTGCGGCGATCATCGCCGGTATGCTGATCGGCCATTATTACCCCGATTTCGGCGCCAGCCTTAAACCGCTCGGCGACGCATTCATCCGCCTCGTCAAAATGATTATCGCCCCGGTGATCTTTCTTACCGTAGCCACCGGCATCGCCGGCATGGCGGACCTGAAGAAGGTCGGACGCGTTGCCGGCAAGGCGATGCTCTACTTCATCACCTTCTCGACGCTGGCGCTCATCGTCGGCCTCGTCATCGGCAATCTCCTGCAGCCCGGCGCCGGCATGAACATCGATCCGGCGACGCTCGATGGCAAGGCGGTGGCGACCTATGCCACGAAGGCGCATGAGACGACGATTACCGGCTTCCTGATGAACATCATTCCGGAAACCATCGTCGGCGCCTTCGCCCAGGGCGACATCCTGCAGGTCCTGTTCTTCTCCGTCCTGTTCGGCATCGCGCTCGGCATGGTCGGAGAGAAGGGCAAGCCGGTCTACGATTTCCTGACCGCCCTTACCGCTCCGATTTTCCGCCTCGTCGCCATTCTCATGAAGGCGGCCCCGATCGGCGCCTTCGGTGCGATGGCCTTCACCATCGGCAAATACGGCATCGGTTCGGTCGCCAATCTTGCCTTCCTCATCCTCACCTTCTACATCACCTCGCTCCTGTTCGTCCTGGTCGTGCTGGGCGCGGTGGCGAAATACAACGGCTTCTCGATCCTGGCCCTGCTGCGCTACATCAAGGAAGAGCTGCTTCTCGTGCTCGGCACGTCGTCTTCGGAAGCCGCGCTTCCGAACCTGATGCAGAAGATGGAACGCGCCGGCTGCAAGCGCTCGGTCGTCGGCCTGGTCATCCCGACCGGTTATTCCTTCAACCTCGACGGCACCAATATCTATATGACGCTGGCGGCGCTGTTCATCGCCCAGGCGACGGGTATCCAGCTGTCGCTCACCGACCAGATCCTGCTGCTGCTCGTCGCAATGCTGAGCTCGAAAGGCGCGGCCGGCATCACCGGCGCAGGCTTCATCACGCTCGCCGCAACGCTGTCCGTCGTCCCCTCGGTCCCGGTAGCCGGCATGGCGCTGATCCTCGGCATCGACCGTTTCATGTCGGAATGCCGGGCACTGACCAATCTTGTCGGCAATGCGGTAGCGACGATCGTCGTCGCCCGCTGGGAAAACGAACTGGACAAGGACATGCTGGATGCAGCCCTTTCGGCTCGCAATGAAGACGCCCAATCGGCGCGGCTGCAGCCGGCGGAATAAGCCTCCCAAGGCAAGCGGAGCCGAAATGCTCCCTCGATCTGCCGCCTCCGGGCGGCAGATCTGTTTCAGGCGGATGGTTTCCGGCTAACTCAAGCCAGGCTCTTTCCGAACCGGGCAAAGCTGTCGGCCAGAACCGTGGTCCCAGCACCCGGCTGCTCCGGCCGCCGGTAGACACCGCCGCGGACATCGGCTGGCTCCTCGAAATGATCCTTGATCCAGGGAATGTATTCGAGGATCGTCGCGGCCGGATGCCAGTAGCTCAGATGCACATGGACCTGGCTCATCTCTCCGGCATGCGGCACGACCGGCAAACGATGGGCGAGCGCCAGATCGGCGACCTGGATGAACTCGGTAACGCCTCCGAGACGCGTGACATCCGGCTGCACGTAAGCGACAGCTCCGGCACCGATGAAGGCCCGGAAGGCATCGACCGTGTAAAGCTGCTCGCCAAGCGCCACGGGTATGGTCGAGGAACGTGCGAGCAGGCGGTGGCTTTCCACGTCGTCGTACCAGAGCGGCTCCTCGAACCAGTAGATATCGAGATCGCGGGCACGCTCGCAAAACCGCTGGCAGGTCGGCAGATCCCACTTGCCGTTGCCGTCGATGGCGATCCTCACATCCGACCCCAGCCGTTGGCGGACCGCCTCCAGCCTGCGGACGTCGAGGTTGGGATCGTCGTGACCGACCTTGAGCTTGATACGGGTAAAGCCCTCCTCTTCCACCGCCCGGATCGAACCGGCCAGCAGGTCCTCGAGCGAGAAGGACAGCCAGCCGATATCCGTATTGTAGGCTTCGAGCCGCTCGGTCCTCGCTCCGCCGAGATAGGCCCAGAGCGGCAGGCCGGCTTTCTTGCTTTTAAGATCCCAGATCGCGACGTCGACGGCCGCAAGCGCCAGCTGCGTTATGCCGGCTCGGCCGACCCACTGCAGGGAGGGGTAACGCGCCAGCTTGGTCCAGAGCCGCGCGTGGTCGTTCGCATCCTCGCCGATCAGCAGCGGTCCGTAACAATCGCGGATGCAGGAGGTGATCAGCCGGTCGGATGCGAGATGGGCATGCGTTCCGGTGAAGCCGTAACCGGTCAAACCGTCCGTCGTCGTGATCGCCACCCCGACCACGCCCCAATGGGTGATGCTATGGGTGGAGTCGGCAATCGACGCGGAGGTCAGCGGCAAGTGAAGAATGAACGGTTCCAGCGATTTGATCTTCAATATCAGTTCCTCCCAGGGTTGCTGTCATCGGTTGAATTCGACGGTCCCGAGCCGCTCGAGATAAGGCAGGTCGGGCAGGCTAAGGGAAAGCGCCGCCCGACTGATGCGCATCATTGCCCGCTCCCGCGATATTTCGAGATGACCCGCCAGCGCCTGCCTGGCTCCGGTCACGTCGCCATCGGATAACCGGGTCAGAATTTCCCGGTGCTCCAGCAGGAAAGGCTCTTCCTCCATGGCTAGGCCTTGCGGCTGATAGAGACGGTGATGCGCCACGAGAACCGCCTGAGGCAGGCTGATCGCCTGCATGAGCGGCGGATTGTCGCAATATCCGAGCAGTTCGACATGAAGACGTTGCTCGACTGCATCGAGCATGTCGCCGTCGGCTGATTTTCCGGCACCGATCGCATCCTCCAGATCGCGCAGGAGCTCCACGACCAGACGCGCCGGCAGACGAGGAAACGCCTGCTCCAGCGCCAGCGGCTCCAAAATGCCTCTCAATTCGTAAAGCTGGGTGATATGCCGGACCGTCAGACCCGGGGCGTGCCATCGCCCGGCATCATCCTTGGCCACGACGCCGCGTTGCTGAAGCCTGGCGATGACCTCACGCGCTACCGTTCGGCTGACGTCGAAGCTCCTTGCCAGAAGTGCCTCGTTGATCCGCCAGGAAGCCAGAGCGGTACGCGAGACGATATCGGCCTCCACCTGCCCGTAGATGCGTTCCCAACTCGCCAGAAAGTGGATCCTCGCCCCCGCGGAAGGTGGTGCCGTACCCCCATCGCCTTCCGGAGTAGCCGGCCCGACGACATGGTAACCGCGCCCCTCGGACTTTCGGACCAGCCCGCGCGTCGCCAATTCGGCCAGCGCCTGACGGGCTGGTGCCCGGCTGATGCCGTATCTTTTCGCGACGGCCGTTTCCGTCAGATCCGTGCCGCCCGTCAACCCGCCGGCGGAAATCTCGGCGGCCATCATCTCGCACGCTCTCTGATAGAGCCGTGGCGCAGGTCCGACCGGAAACTGTCTATCGGCCATGAAACTACCCTCTCCGCGATCCCCGGATGAAATGTCGCGATTGCGTCGGTTGATCCATTGCAGTAGCGCAGGATCATGTCTAGTGTACACAGTGTACATTATTCTTTTAGTCACTTATCCTCTTGACGGCGAAAAATTGGTAAGACAATCTGACCACATGGCGCGGGAGGAGAGACGCGCCGGGAGGCTTTCATGTTTGTCGCGCTGGAACCACGCCGGCTTTATCGCCTGGCAGCGGAGCAGATCAGGACCCTGATCCAGTCCGGGGAAATTCCCGTGGGCGAGCGGTTGCCGGCCGAGCGCGAGTTGGCAGAGCGGCTTGGCGTATCCCGCCCGACCATCCGGGAAGCGCTGATCGTTCTGGAGGTCGAAGGGCTCGTCCAGATCCGCATGGGCTCGGGGGTCTATGTCAACCGCAAGCCGGACCGCGACGACGTCCTTCCTGCCGACGACAGCGGCGGTCCGCTGGAAATCCTTCAGGCACGTTGCCTGATCGAGAGCGCTATCGCAGAAGAAGCAGCACGGCGGGCCGATGCGGCGGGCATCGCCCGGCTCGACGAGATCCTTCGCGAGATGGAAGGCGCGCTGGAGGATTCCAAGCGCGCCTTGGCACTCGATCGAGCCTTCCACACCACGATCGCCGATATCATCGGCAATTCGGCGCTCAATCATTTCACCGGGCTTATCTACGACGAGCGCATGTCGCCGTTTTTCGAGAAGCTCGCGAGCTATTTCGAAGGGCCGCACACCTGGCGCGCCGCCCTCGAGGAACACAGGGTGATACGCGATGCGCTGGCGGCGGAGGATCCGGCAGCAGCCCGCGAAGCGATGCGGCTGCATCTGACGCAATCGCAAAAGAGATTCTCTGAAAGCTTCGGGGAGGAGCCGACGAGAGAGGAGTGATCGCGTCGCCGAGGGCGGCCGGTCAAGGGAGCAATCTGAACACAATTCGGGAGGAGAGAATGAGTTCAAGATTCAAGGCACTTCTGGGTGCAGCAGCCATGGTCGTTGCGACGGCCTTTTCCGCGCAGGCCGAGACGACGCTGAAATGGGCGCATGTCTACGAAACGTCCGAGCCCTTCCATACGGAATCGGTCTGGGCGGCGCAGGAAATCGCCAAGCGCACCGAAGGCCGCTACAAGATCGATGTCTATCCGGCATCGCAGCTCGGCAAGGAAGCCGACATCAACCAGGGCCTGAAGCTCGGCACCGTCGACATGATCATCTCGGGGTCCAGCTTCGC
>JBQGDG010000427.1:0-11820 GCA_052038935.1 Neorhizobium sp.
CGGTTTCGAACATATCGACAAGGTCATCGACATCGACCAGTCGCCGATCGGCCGCACGCCGCGCTCCAACCCGGCCACCTATACCGGCGCCTTCACGCCGATCCGTGACTGGTTCGCGGGTCTTCCCGAAGCCAAGGCGCGTGGTTATGCGCCGGGCCGCTTCTCCTTCAACGTCAAGGGTGGCCGCTGCGAGGCTTGCCAGGGCGACGGCGTCATCAAGATCGAGATGCACTTCCTGCCCGACGTCTACGTCACCTGCGACGTCTGCCACGGCAAGCGCTACAATCGCGAGACGCTCGACGTGCATTTCAAGGGCAAGTCGATTGCCGACGTGCTGGACATGACGGTCGAGGAAGGCGTCGAGTTCTTCTCCGCGGTTCCGGCCGTGCGCGACAAGCTGCAGGCGCTGTTCGATGTCGGCCTCGGTTATATCAAGGTCGGCCAGCAGGCCAATACGCTGTCCGGTGGCGAGGCGCAGCGCGTCAAGCTCGCCAAGGAACTGTCGAAGCGCTCCACCGGCCGCACGCTCTATATTCTCGACGAGCCGACCACCGGCCTGCATTTCCACGATGTCGCCAAGCTTCTGGAAATGCTGCACGAACTGGTCAACCAGGGTAATTCCGTGGTCGTCATTGAGCACAATCTCGAAGTCATCAAGACGGCCGACTGGGTGATCGATATCGGCCCCGAAGGCGGTACCGGCGGTGGCGAGATCGTCGCGGCCGGCACGCCCGAGGCAATCGTCAAGGAAAAGCGGTCCTATACCGGCCAGTTCCTCAAGGAACTTCTGGAACGGCGGCCGGCAAAGAAAGTCGAAGCGGCGGAATAGATCGCCGCTGCCGTCACCGGAGGGGAAGATGAGCAAGAGCGGTACGATCCGAACGGGCATAGGCGGCTGGACCTTCGAGCCATGGGAAGGCACGTTCTATCCCGACAAGCTCGCCAGGAAACGGCAACTCGAATATGCGGCGGGCAAGCTTGCCGTGATCGAGGTCAACGGCACCTATTACGGTTCGCAGAAACCCGAAACCTTCGCCAAGTGGGCGTCGGAAGTGCCCGACGGTTTCATCTTCTCGCTCAAGGCCAGCCGCTTCACCACCAATCGCAAGGTGTTGGCGGAAGCCGGCGAATCCATCGACAGGTTCATGACGCAGGGACTGGCGGAACTCGGCGACCGCCTCGGCCCACTGCTCTGGCAGTTTGCGCCCACCAAGAAGTTCGAGCCAGAGGATTTCGAGGCCTTCCTGAAGCTCCTGCCGGAGAAGCTCGAGGGGCTGCCGCTGCGCCATGTCGTCGAGGTGCGCCACGACAGTTTCAAGGTTCCGGAATTCATCGCGCTGCTGGAAAAATACAATATCGCCCCCGTCTGCGCCGAGCATTTCGACTATCCTATGATCGCCGACGTGACGGCCGATTTCGTCTATGCGCGGCTGCAGAAGGGCTCCGACGACATCCCCACCTGCTATGCGGATGGCGACATGAAGGCCTGGGCGAAACGTCTTGCCGTCTGGTCCGAAGGTGGCGTCCCCGCCGATCTGCCGTTGATCGATGACACCCGCAAGGTGAGGAAACAGCCGCGCGATGTCTTCGCCTTCTTCATCCACGAGGGCAAGGTCAATGCCCCCCAGGGCGCTATGGCCATGCAGGAACTGGTGGGCAAGGGTCAGGATTGACCGGTCATATGAGCCATGGCCCGGCCGGCTTGCCCGGCCAGATCCTCGGCCGTCATGCCCGCACCAGCGATCTTCGCGGCCTCGCCATGCAGATGGACGCCCGCCGCAGCCGCCTCGAAAGCGGGCATGCCCTGTGCCAGCAACGCGCCGATCATGCCTGCCAGCACGTCTCCAGATCCCGCGGTGGCCAGCCAGGGCGATCCGTTCGTGTTGATGACGGCGCGACCGTCAGGCGAGGCGACGACGGTATCTGCCCCCTTGTAGACGATCGCCGCATGGGCGCGTTCGGCCGCCTCCAGCGCCTTCTCTACCTTGCTCCGTTCCGTGTCCGCCGCAAGGTCGGGGAAAAGGCGGGCGAACTCGCCTTCGTGCGGCGTAAGGACGAGATGCGGATCGCCACCCGCGAAAGCGTCGAACAGGAGTGACGGATCGTCCCTGAACGACGTCATTCCATCGGCATCGAGTACGAGCGGCCGGTCGCGCAGAAACAGGGTGAATTCCCTCGCCTTTTGCCCGATGCCGAAACCCGGCCCCAGTACGAAGGAAGCCACCTTCGCGCGCTCGAGCCATGCCTCCAGCGCTCCGGCATCATCGATCGCCGCCAGCATGATTGCAGTCAGGTGAGCCGCATTCTCCGTGATCGCAGCCTCCGGCGAGGCGATGGTGACGAGACCTGCGCCCGTCTTCAGCCCGGCCAGCGCCGAAAGCCGCGCCGCACCGGTCTTCGACGCTCCGCCGGCGAAAACCGCAAGATGGCCTTTTTTGTATTTGTGGCTGTCCGAACCCGCATGCGGCAGCATCGACTGCCAGAGCGGCGGGGCGTTTTCCCGCAGATTACCGGCGACCGATGCGATGATCCGGTGCGGAATGCCGATATCGACCACCTCGACGTCACCGCAGAGAGACCGACCCGGCAGGAGCAGGTGGCCGGGCTTTCGGGTCATGAACGTTACCGTACACGTGGCCGCGAAGGCCGCGCCCATCGGCACGCCGCGCCGCCCGCAAAGGCCGGAGGGAAGGTCGACGGCAAGCACCGGCAGGCCCGCGTCCTCGACCTTGGCGATCACCTCCGCCACAGGGCGGTCTATATCCCGGGACAGGCCGGCGCCGAAAATCGCGTCGATGACGACATCGCCGGCTTGTGGCCGGTAGAGCTCGATCGGAAAGACCCTTCCATCCCAGCCGGAATGCGCCGCCCTCGCGTCTCCCCTCAGTCTCGCGACGTCTGCAAGCGCGAATATCTCGACATGGGCGCCGCTTCCCGCGAGCGCCGCACCGGCGACATATCCGTCGCCGCCATTGTTTCCCGGCCCGCAGAGAACGACAAATCGCAACGCGTCCGGAAAGCGGCGAAGCGCCGTCGCCGCCACCGCATGACCGGCCCGGCGCATCAGTTCGAAGGACGAAAGACCTGAGCCAGCCGCCATCTCATCGGCGCGGGCCATTTCTTCGGGCGTGAGAAGCATGTGGGAGAGCGATAGGGGCATATCCCACATCACCGCAATCAGACGTAAAATTCAAGCGTTTACGATATGGCGTAATAGCCCGAAAAACAGTCATTTGCCGTATATTTAGGCAATACATTGCCCGCCATTCCGTCCGCTACACGGCCCGGAACCCGTCACCTGGCGGCCTCCTCGCCCCATCGGTGGGCGATTTGCCCGAAAATTATGCCCTCAAGCCTCTGTCACGGGAGGATTCGTGCAGGATATCGTGAAAAAGAGGAATAAGCCTTTGAAAGTCACACGTTAGTTTGGCACGATACCTGCATTGGCATGGCCGAGCGGGTCACGGCCTGCGCATGGGGAGAAGCGGAGAGAAAGTTTCTCATGAAAAAGATCGAAGCGATCATCAAACCTTTTAAGCTCGACGAAGTGAAGGAGGCCCTTCAGGAGGTGGGCCTGCAGGGCATTACGGTGACCGAGGCCAAGGGTTTCGGGCGCCAGAAGGGCCACACCGAACTCTACCGCGGCGCGGAATACGTCGTCGATTTCCTGCCGAAGGTGAAAGTCGAAGTCGTGCTAGCCGACGAAAATGCCGAGGCCGTCATCGAAGCCATCCGCAACGCTGCCCAGACTGGACGGATCGGAGACGGCAAGATATTCGTGTCCAACGTCGAGGAGGTCATCCGTATTCGCACCGGCGAAACGGGTGTGGACGCCATATAATCTCGGCCTGACCGCCAGTTCCAATCGTCATCAAAATCGAGGAAAACTAATGACGAGCGCAAGCGAAATCATGAAACAGATCAAGGAAAACGACGTAAAGTTCGTTGACCTTCGCTTTACCGATCCCCGCGGCAAGCTGCAGCATGTGACGATGGATATCTCCGCCGTCGACGAGGATATGTTCGCCGACGGCGTCATGTTCGACGGCTCCTCGATTGGCGGCTGGAAGGCCATCAACGAATCCGACATGGTCCTGATGCCGGACCCCGCCACCGTTCACATGGATCCGTTCTTCGCACAGTCGACGATGGTGATCTTCTGCGACATTCTGGATCCGATTTCGGGAGAATCCTACAACCGCGATCCGCGCGGAACGGCAAAGAAGGCCGAGGCCTATCTGAAGGCGTCCGGTATCGGCGACACGGTATTCGTCGGCCCAGAACCGGAATTCTTCGTCTTCGACGACGTCAAGTACAAGGCCGATCCCTACAATACCGGCTTCAAGCTGGACAGTTCGGAACTGCCGTCGAACGACGACACCGATTACGAGACCGGCAACCTCGGCCATCGCCCGCGCGTCAAGGGCGGCTATTTCCCGGTTCCGCCGGTCGACAGCCTGCAGGACATGCGCTCCGAAATGCTGACCGTGCTGACCGAGATGGGTGTCGTCGTCGAGAAGCATCACCATGAAGTGGCTTCCGCCCAGCACGAGCTCGGCGTCAAGTTCGACACGCTGGTCCGCAACGCCGACAAGATGCAGATCTACAAATACGTGGTCCATCAGGTCGCCAACGCCTACGGCAAGACGGCCACCTTCATGCCGAAGCCGATCTATGGCGACAACGGTTCGGGCATGCATGTCCACCAGTCGATCTGGAAGGACGGCAAGCCGACCTTCGCCGGCGACGAATATGCCGGCCTGTCGGAAAGCTGCCTCTATTACATCGGCGGCATCATCAAGCACGCCAAGGCGATCAACGCCTTCACCAACCCGACGACGAACTCCTACAAGCGTCTCGTTCCGGGCTACGAGGCACCGGTCCTGCTCGCCTATTCGGCACGCAACCGCTCGGCATCCTGCCGTATCCCCTTCGGCTCCAATCCGAAGGCGAAGCGCGTCGAAGTCCGCTTCCCGGATCCGACGCAGAACCCCTATCTCGGTTTCGCCGCCATGCTGATGGCCGGCCTCGACGGCATCAAGAACAAGATCCATCCCGGCAAGGCGATGGACAAGGATCTCTACGATCTGCCGCCGAAGGAACTGAAGAAGATCCCGACCGTCTGCGGCTCGTTGCGCGAGGCGCTCGAAAGCCTGGACAAGGACCGCAAGTTCCTGACGGCCGGCGGCGTTTTCGACGACGACCAGATCGACGCCTATATCGAGCTGAAGATGACCGAGGTCATGCGTTTCGAGATGACGCCGCATCCGGTCGAATTCGACATGTACTACTCCGCCTGATCGGCGGGTCTGCGATCGCCCGTGCCGACCGGCACGGGCCGGAGACGGCGGAACCTCCGCCGTCTCTTGTCCTTCCGGGGAACTGCTCCCCGCTCTCATGTCCCGGTGCATCATGGCCCATCAATCGACACCCGGATCGGGTCGCCCCGCTGATTGGCTGATCTTTTTCCTCGTCCCGGTATTCTTTTCCACCAACATCATCTTCGGCCGCGGCATCATCGGCGATGTAGCGCCCTATACGACCGCATTTCTGCGCTGGGCGGGTTCCACTCTCATCGTCTTGCCCTTCGTCTATGCCGACAGGCACGCGGTCATCGCCTTCGTCCGCGGTCATTTCCTGCTCTGGCTCGTGCTCGGCGGCCTTGGCATGGGCATTTGCGGCGGCGTCGTCTACTGGGCGCTGACCTATACGACCGCGGCCAACGGCACCCTGATCTACACCACGTCCTCGCTTTTCATCATCCTGTTCCAGTGGCTTTTCGCCGGCCGCGGCATCGGTGGCCGTGAACTGGCCGGAATGGCGATCGCCTTCGCCGGCGTCGTCGCCATCGTGCTGCGCGGCGATTTCTCCGCTCTGCTGCAGCTCGATTTCAACATCGGCGATTTCGGCATTCTCGTTGCCGCCATATCCTTCGCGGTCTATTCCATCCTGCTGAAACGGCCGGCACTGAAGGCGCTCCGGCCGCTTGCCTCATTCGGCGTGATCGCGCTTTCGGGAACTGTGGTCCTCCTCGTTCCGAGCGCCATCGAGGTGGCGAACGGAGGCGCGATGCCCGATTCCGTCTCGGACTGGTGGAAGATAGCCGGCATCGTCATTTTCGCCTCGCTCGCCGCTTTTTTCTGCTTCCAGCACACGGTGCGGGTCTTCGGACCTTCGACCGCCGGCGTCACGCTCTACCTCATGCCGCCCCTGTCGATCGTCATGGCGGTGATCTTTCTCGGCGAACAATTCGAACCATATCATGCGGTAGGCATTGTACTCGTACTGGGTGGCGTTGTTCTTGCGTCCAGGGCCGGCGCCGGGGAGACCGGGGGCAAACGCACGGACCGCGGATGATCGCACCCAACATCTTGATGTGAGTGGATTTTATTCCCACATTATGTTGTGAAAGGATACCGCACCATGAAACAGAGAAACGCAAAGTTCACGATTGGGGAAGTTGTCCGTCACAAGGTATTTCCGTTCCGTGGCGTCATATTCGACGTCGATCCGGAATTTGCGAATACCGAGGAATGGTGGAATTCGATCCCGGTCGAGATCAGGCCGAACAAGGACCAGCCCTTCTATCACCTGCTGGCGGAGAATGACGACAGCGAATATGTCGCCTACGTGTCGGAACAGAACCTCGAGCACGACGAGAGCGAACAGCCGCTGCGCAATCCGCAGGTCTACCAGATCTTCGAACCGCGCTCCGGCGGTCAGCTCTGGCCCAAGATGATACTCTCCCACTGACGGGCTCGTCCCGGCGTTCGACATGAAAAAAGCCCGGCAGGACCGGGCTTTTTTGTAGGTTACGAAGCTTTCGTCTTACTGACCCTGCTTCGCGGCGTTCTGTGCTTCTTCCAGCTTCTTGCGCGCTTCCTCGGCCTTCTTCTGCATGCCTTCTTCGAGGCTACGCTGGCTTTCGGCGAGCTGCGACTGGGAAATTGCCGGACCGTCGAAGGCGCCGGTGAAGCCGCCGAGCGAAACCTTGATCGGGTTCGGAGCGCGGCGGAAATTCATCGAGGTGAAGACCACTTCATTGCCCTTCTTCAGGCTGGCGATCATCGCATCGGTCAGCGGAACCTCGGCCGTGCACTTGTCCGGCAGGCAGACGGAGTAATCGAGCTTCTGGCCCTTGCCGCCGTCGATCTGCATGACGATGCCCGGGGGCACGAGGCGCGCCGTCGGCACGGAAACCTGCAGGATCTTGCGGTTCATCTTGCCTTCGATCGTGATGAGGCCGACCGCGGTGATCAGCTGGCCGTTCTGCGCGAGGATGACGTTCTGCACGACGCAGAGGTCGCTGTCGTCCTGCTTGGTGCAGGTCTTGAACCAGCCGAGCGGCGGAGCGCCGGGAGCCCCAGGAGCGGCCGGGGCTGCAGCCTGCTGCGCCGACGCCGCGAACGGCATGGCGGCCGCACCGACGGTAAGAGCCAGAGCGGACATGGCAGTCCGCATAACTTTGGTAGCGTTAAGATTCATAACGAGATCCGTCTCCTGAAAACCCTCGGACGCGGCGGAACCTTCAATGCCTCGAGGTGCGTGCTGATGTGTCACCTGAGATTCAAATGAGGCATTTGAATGACCCGCGCTCATGTCTCTCTGTTACATCGCAGCAACTTCGATATCCAGCCCCTGTTTCCAGAATTGAACGTCGCGAGACGTCACGAATGGCGGTTTTGTCGGCCCGGCAAGGTTGGTCGCAGGCGGAGACTGAGCTATTTTGCAGCGAATCGGCGATGCGCATCGGACTTATCATGTGGCGTTACTTCATCTTCCTGTTCGCGGCCACCATGCCGCTGCGGCTCTCGGCCGAACCGGTTCACGGCATCGCGATGCACGGCACGCCGAACCTGCCGGCCGACTATCGGCATTTCGACTACGTCGACCCGACGGTCGAGAAGGGCGGCAGCGTGCGCTACGGCGTCGTCGGCACGTTCGATAATCTCAACCCCTTCATCGTGAAGAGCATCGGAACGACGGCGCGCGGCGTCTGGGATACTATTTTCGGCAACCTCGTCTACGAGACGCTGATGGCCCGCTCCGCCAACGAACCGTTCTCGCTCTACGGGCTTCTGGCTCAGTCGGTGGAATGGGACGACGATCGCACCTATGTGCAGTTCAACCTCAATCCCTCGGCCAAATGGTCCGACGGCCAGCCGGTAACGCCGGACGACGTGATCTTCAGTCTCGAGATCCTCAGGGACAAGGGGCGTCCTCCCTTTTCCAAACGTCTGGAGCGGGTGGAGAAGATGGAGAAGATCGGTGATCACGGCATCCGTTTCACCTTCACGGAACAGGCCGATCGCGAATTCCCCCTGATTCTCGCCTCCGCGACGCCGATCCTGCCGAAGCATGCGATCGACCCGGACACGTTCGATCAGACCACGCTCAAGACACCGATCGGCTCCGGGCCCTATCTGGTGAAGTCGGTATCTCCCGGGGAGCGTATCGTCTACGAACGCAATCCCG
Organism: Neorhizobium sp.; assembly: GCA_052038935.1. Lineage (GTDB taxonomy): Bacteria > Pseudomonadota > Alphaproteobacteria > Rhizobiales > Rhizobiaceae > Neorhizobium. The sequence continues at coordinate 8,476 of JBQGDG010000427.1, forward strand.
CCTATTGGGGCAGAGACATCCCGGCCAAGATCGGCTTCGATACCTATGACCGGATCTCGGTCGAATATTTCCTTCAGGAAAACACGATGTTCGAGGCCTTCAAGAAAGGCGCGCTCGACATCTATCTCGACGGCAGCCCCGTGCATTGGGCCCGCGCCTACGATTTTCCGGCAGCGGCCAACGGCCAGGTCATCAAGGATTCCTTCAGGCCGCAGCTGCCGACCGGCATGCTCGGCTTCGTCTTCAACACCCGGCGCGAGCTCTTTTCCGACGTCAATGTCCGCGCCGGCCTGTCGCTGGCCTTCGATTTCGAATGGGCCAACAGGAACCTCTTCGAAAACGCCTATACGCGAACCGAGAGTTTCTGGCAGGGGTCGCCCCTGACCTCGCTCGGAAACCCGGCGGACGAGCGCGAGCTGCGCCTCCTGGGGGACGCACGAAACCGCATCGAACCCGAGATGCTGGACGGGACCTATCGGCTGCCCCGGACCAACGGCTCCGGCACCGACCGCACGGTCCTCAGAAAGGCGGTCGACCTTCTGGCAAAGGCCGGATACCAGATCAAGGGCGGCGTCATGTCGGATGCCTCCGGCCGCCCCCTTTCCTTTGAACTGATGACGCAGACCATCGATCAGGAGAGGCTGGCGATCACCTATCAGCGCACGCTGAGGCTGATCGGGGTCGATATGCGCATCCGCACGGTGGATGATGCGCAGTACCAGTCCCGCGCCTTCAAATACGACTACGATATGATCATCAAGTCCTACACGTCGTCGCTCTCGCCCGGCATCGAGCAGGTCGGGCGCTGGAGCTCGGCCTCCCGCGATGTCGAGGGCGGCTTCAACTTCGCCGGAACGGCCGATCCGGATATCGACAGGCTGATCGAGACCATGCTGACGGCCCGCTCGGAAGAGGATTTCCAGGCCACCGTGCGCGCCTATGACCGGCTGCTGCTTTCCGGCCACTATCTCGTGCCACTCTACCACGTGCCGGATCAATGGGTGGCGCGGCGCAAGCATATAAGCTATCCCCCGACCCTGCCGCTCTACGGCTACCAGCTCAACACCTGGTGGGACAACCGGGCGCGGTAGACACCCCAGACCACCCCTCATGCACCATCCATCTTCTTCGCAAAGGACATCCCCATGGAGCGCGTCACCATCGACATCGTCTCGGACGTCGTTTGCCCCTGGTGCTATCTGGGCAAGGCGAGGCTCGAACTCGCCATCGCCGAGGTGCAGGACGAGATCGGCGTCGACGTGAACTGGCGCCCTTATCGCCTCAACCCGGACATTCCGGCGGAAGGCGTGGATCAGAAGGCCTATCTCGAAGAGAAACTCGGTGGAGCCGAGGCGGTCGCCCGCGCCCACGAGATGCTCGCCAAGCTCGGCGAAGAGGTGGGCATCCGCTACGATTTCGAAGCGATCAGGATCGGACCGAACACGCTCGATGCCCACAGGCTTCTTCATTGGGCGTCCATGGAAGGCCGCGAGATCCAGGATCGCATCGCGACGGCCTTGTTCAAGGCGAATTTCGAGGAGGGCCGCAATGTCGGCAACCATCGCGTTCTTGCCGATATCGCCGAGGGTGCCGGCATGGACCGCAAGCTGGTCGAGAACCTGCTCGCCGGCGACGCGGACACCGACAGCGTTCTCGGCGAGATCGACGCGGCGCAGAAGATGGGCGTCAACGGCGTGCCTTTCTTCATCATCGACGGGCAGTATGCCGTGAGCGGAGCCCAGACACCGGATGTTCTGGCCGACGCCCTTCGTGAAATTGCCAAGCTCAAGGCCGAAGCCCGCAAGGGCATGATCTGACTCGCGAGAAAGCCGCACCGGTGCAAAAAGACCAGACTCTCAAGGGTGTGCTTCTCGCCTTTGCGGCCTTTGCCGCCTATGCGTGGAGCGATGCCAGCGTCAAGCTGATCGAGGGCCAGCTCAGCCCCTATCAATCCTCCTTTCTCGGCGCCGTCTTCTGCCTCGTCGGCCTGCCCTTCATCATGAAATCGGGCGACCGGTGGGGTGATATCTTCAAGACGACCAACAGGCCGCTCTGGCTGCTGCGCTTCGTCGCCCAGGCCGGCGGCACGATCGGCAGCGTCACCGCATTCACCCATCTCTCCATGGCGGAAGCCTTCGCGCTGATCTTCCTGCTGCCCTCCTTCGTCACCATCATGTCCGTGGTCTTCCTGAAGGAACAGGTCGGATACCGGCGCTGGGCGGCCGTCGTCATCGGCTTCGTCGGCGTCATGGTCGTGTTGCGTCCCGGTTTTCGCGAATTGTCGATCGGCCATCTCGGGGCAGTCTTCGGAGGCCTGAGCGGCGCCATCTCGATCGTCATCTTCCGCGCCATGGGACCGAAGGAAAAGAATATCTCGCTCTACGGCGCCGGTGTGCTCGGCACGCTGGTCGTCTGCGGCATGCTCGCCATTCCCGGCTTCCAGACACCGACCGCCATGCAGTGGATCTGGCTTGCCGGCTACGGGCTGCTGGCGGCGCTTGCCGCCATCCTGACCATGTATGCCGCGACCTGCGTGCCCGCATCGATGATCGGTCCGATACAGTATAGCCAGATGCTCTGGGCCGTCGCCTTCGGCTATCTCGTTTTCGGTGACGGCATCGATCTGCCGATGCTTCTCGGCATCCTGCTCATCATCGGCTCCGGCCTTCTGACGCTGATCCGCGAGCGTGTCCGCGGCACACCACTGCCGCCCGCGGTCGGTACGGATGCCCAGGCTGCAGCGGTGATGGCGCCGGAGGATGCGGACAGGGTGTGAGAGGCCTGACGGATGATGGGACGCTGCTTCGTCTCTTCCGTTGATTTTGGCTGCCAGAATCACGGGCGCACTCCCCCCTTGGCGATCTCGAGCATTTCAATTCCCTGGTAGCGGACGGGGCGCCGGGAGCTGCCTCGTAAGGTTAGTATTATGTGGCACCTCTCGGCGCCCCGTTCGGCAGTTTTCATCCGCGACTCCGGTTCCTCTGCCTCGGCCCTGCCGGATGGCGTTCGTCTGGCTCGATGGAAAACGGACGAAACGACTTATCGCCAACCTTCCACGTCGCCGCCGCCGGGTGTTCCGTTTTCACGGACGGACTTTGCAAGCCCGGCGAAACCATCCATGAGGCCGCCCTGTGTGCCGCACAGGCACATCCGGCGCGCCGTTCGGGATCGGAAGCGGCTGGCCGGTCCGTGACCCTGCCGCTTCCCCCCGTGTCGCCGGAGGGGAACCATTCTCCGCGGACCCCGATGGCGACGGTTCACGTCGTCCCTTCACCACCGGAACCGGTCCCGTCTCGCCGGCACGCCTGCCGGTGTATCCGTGACGGGACGCGCAAAGTATAGGCA
>JBQGDG010000428.1:0-1620 GCA_052038935.1 Neorhizobium sp.
ATCGACGAGGCGCTGGAGGAGTACGGTTTTGCCATGGGGCCTTTTTCGGTGTTCGACATGTCGGGCCTCGACATCGCCTGGGCCATGCGCAAGCGGAATGCTGCGACACGGGATCCCCGGCAGCGCTATGTGCGGATCGCCGACCGGCTCTGCGAAATGGGCCATTTCGGCCGCAAGACCGGGACGGGATGGTACGACCATTCCGGTAAGGAGCGAAAGCTGAACGCAACTGCCGTCCGCCTCATCGAGGAAGAGCGTCAGGCCAAGGGCATCGTCGGGCGGGACGTAACGCCCGACGAAATCGTCGAAACCGCGCTTGCAAGCATGCGCCGCGAGGGCGAAGCTCTTCTCGACGAGGGCATAGCCGCATGCCCCTCCGATATCGATGTCGTCATGGTCCTGGGTTACGGGTTTCCACGCGACAGGGGAGGACCGATCTACTCCACCGCCCCCTGAACTGCCGTGCGGGTCAGGTGTCGCGGGTGATGCTTCGAGGCATAGCCCTCTGCCGGGATCAGGCAGCGGGCAGGCTGAACCTGCCCTTCGGACCATCGATGACGGCCGTCAGCGCGCCCTCGGCGGCCTCTTTCGTCTCGACCGCGATGCCCAGTTCCGCATAGAGCCCCCGCAGGAAATCCGCCTTCGGATGAGAAACGGTGAGGCTGACGAGCCGGCATCCGCGAGGCGCTTCCGAGGAAGGATGCATGTCGGTCCGCCATGTCTTGATGATGGGCATGCCGAGCCCGAGATCGGAATTCGCAATCGTCAGCGTATCCCATTCCAGCAGCTTTCCGCCCGTCGTCGTCCGGCTTCCCGGCTTGACCGCGGTTTCCAGGCCGTGCCGGGAAAGGATATCCCTCGCCGCGTCGAGATCCGTCGTCTGGACGGCGAAACGCCACAGGACGGGAGACGCGAGCCCTGCAAGGAATGCTCCGTAATTGCCGACCAGTTCCTGCTGCGGGTCCGGACCGTCGATGGCGAGGTAGCATTCGTCCCCGAGGTCGGCGAGCGCGTTGCGGCTGCCGATCGAGAGATGGCGCCCCCCTGCCCCGGCCGCCACGCCGCTCAGCTGTTCGAATTCGGCGACGGCCGTGTCCAGCGAACTGGAGGCCCAGACGAGGTGATCGAGTTTCATGTGCTGCTCCTGATGCGATAGATCTAACGATTGCTTGCCAGCAAGGCGTTGGCGCCGATGAAGCCCCAGGTCATGTAGGCGCCGAGCGTCGTACCCACCTGGCTCGGCGTGCGCATGCCGGTCGGATTGGCCATGACGTTGCCGGCGCAGTAGAGACCGGAAATCAGCGACCCGTCGGTGCGCACCGCCTGGCCGGACGCGTTCGTTCGAATGCCACCCTTTGTGCCGAGGATCGAAGGGCGCATTTCAAATGCGACGTAAGGGGTCGTCCAGATCGGCGCCAGGGCTCCGATCGAGGCGGCAAGCCGCTTCTCGTAGTCCGATGCGGTGCCGCGATGAAAGTCCTCGTCGACGCCCGCCGCCGCAAAATCGTTGAACCGGGCGACCGTCTGCTTGAGCTGGGCTGCGGGAAGCCCCGTCTTCAGCGCCAGTTCGTCCAGGGTGGAAGCCGTGATCAGCCAGCCCGGCTTGTTGTGCATGTACCA
>JBQGDG010000429.1:0-3331 GCA_052038935.1 Neorhizobium sp.
TCCTGGTCGCGATTGACGTCGTGGCGGTAGGCGGTCATCAGGATGGCGGCAAGGTCGTCGCCGGCTGCCGCGACCGCCTCGTCGAGGCTCTCGACGGAGTTGTAGTCGAAGACGATGATGTGGGCGCGGTCCTCGCTGGTGACGCCGACAAGCGACGGCGAGCACCACGGCACCGCGCCGTGATAGGCGCCGCGGGCAACGAGGATCTTGCGCTTGCCGGTCGCAGCGCGGGCTATCGTCACGCAGGCCGTCGTCGCATCGGTGCCGTTCTTCTGGAACAACGCCCAGTCGGCATATTCGATGGTATCGACAACCATTTCCGCGAGCTCGACCATGACTTCTGTCGGCCCGTTGCCGATGTCGCCCTTGCCGATCTGTTCGATTGCCGCGGCATCGACTTCGGCATGCTTGTAGCCGAGCACGTTAGGGCCCCATGCGCACATGAAGTCGATATATTCGTTGCCGTCGACGTCCCACACGCGGCAGCCTTCGGATCTGGAGAAAAACTGCGGATAGCCGGGACCGATGGCACGGGTGGCCATGTGACCCCAGACACCGCCCGGCACCACCTTGTTGGCGCGCTCCAGCAGCGCGCTGTCCCGGCTGTTGATGAGAATCTGCTGCATGTCTCTCTTCCTCATGTTTGCTGCCGGGCGATGCGCCGCAGGCACGCCGGAACCGGTTGCGCCGGCCCGGTCGATTTCAGGCACTCGATTTATTGCGCCGATGCGGCGGGCTGCCGGCCATAGGTCTTGTAGCGCTGCTTGACCGCCACGAGTTCGTCGTCGGTCAGCAGGACGGGATCGGCCACGGAGCGGCACAGCATGTATTGCCGCGCCAGCGTCTCGAGCTTGATGCCGCGCCCGTAGGCTTCCGAAAGCGAGCCGCCGACGGCGACCATGCCGTGATTGGCCAGCAGGCAGGCGGTCCGACCGTCGATCGCCTCGACCGTCACATCGGCCAGTTCCGGCGAGCCGAACGTGGCATAGCGGGAGCAGCGCACGTCGTCGCCGCCGAAACCGGCGATCATGTAGTGGAAGGCCGGCAGGCCGATACGGGCGCAGGAAAGCGCGACGCAGTGGTCGGGATGGGCGTGAACGACCGCCTGCACCTCCGGCCGGGCCTTGTAGATCGCGGCATGCAACGCCCATTCGCTCGACGGCTTGACATCGCCTTGCCAGTTGCCGTCGAGATCCATCGTGACGATCGCATCCGTCCGAAGCGATTTCGGCGCAATCCCCGTCGGTGTGATCAGCATGCCGTCGGGCGTACGGATGCTCATGTTGCCGGTCGTGCCGCTGTTCAGCCGCTGGGTCTCGGCGTCGAGCGATGCGTCGATCAGCGATTGGCGAAGGTGCAGGTCGGTCTGGGTCATGGATCAGCCTTTCGGAGGCCAGCGGGTGAGATCGGCTTGTTCGTCGATTGGACGGCGCATGTCGGCCAGCGCCGTGGTGAAGATGTCGATGCCGCCGAGTTTGCCGGATTTCAGCATCAGAGCGATCGGGAAGGGTTTCAGCGCCACCGCGCGCGAGAAGCCCGGCTCGCGATAGGGACCGATGTCGAGGTCGGTGATGCCGAGTGCCCGCACGACCGAGCCGGAGGTCTCGCCACCGGCCACGACCAGTCGCCGGACGCCGAGTTCGAAGGTGATGAAGCGCGCGATCTCGGAGAGGATGTCTTCCGCCTTTCCGCCGATCTCCAGCCGTCCATGCGCGGCCTGAAGGGTGTCGACGCGCTCCTGCGGGAGGGCGGTGCTGATCGCGAAGTCGCGGCCAGCCGCAACCGAGGCGGCTGCAAAGGCCTTGGCCTCGGCCAACACGTCATCGCCGGCATAGCTGCGCTCGATATCGATGGTGAAAGCGTCGTTGGACCGGGCGAAATGGTCGAGCTGCGCCGCCGTCTGCGGTGCGAGGCTCCCCACCAGGACAGCCCCGGGGCCGTCGATGCCATTGAGCGTGATCGGTGACGGTGCCTCCAGAAGTCCGCGCTCCAGCCAGAGCGGCGGCAGGTATGCGGCAACCGAGGAATTGCCCGTAAGGAGGGGGAAGTCTGCCGAAGCCGCGGCGAGTGACGCGAGATGGCGTTCGGAGAGCGTGTCGGCGATCAGAAGCGATGCCTCGCCTCGTCCCGTCTCGCAATAGGCGCGGATGGCCTCCGCGCCCCGGTCGACGACGGAGTAGTCGACCAGTCCGGCCGTGCGTCGGCTCTGGGCCTGCAGGACGCGTACGAGGTTCGAATCCGTCATGGGAGTGAGGGGGTCGAAACGCTTCGGCGATTCCGCCAGCAGCTGAGCCCCGCCGAACATGTGGCCCTGATAGACGGTGCGCCGCGTCTCGCAGAGTGCGGGCACGAAAAGCGCCTGTTCCGCGCCGAGGCGGTCCATGATCGCTTCCGCGCACGGGCCGATATTGCCGGCGGGCGTGGAATCGAAGGTCGCGCAGTATTTCAGGAAGACCTGGCGGACGTCCCGCGCGATAAGATGTTCAAGTGCTTCCATCGTCGAGGCCACGGCATCGGATACCGGCGCGACCCTCGATTTCAGCGCAAACACATGGGCGACGCCGAAGCGCGCCGGAGCGCCGGAGCCGATGGAAAGCGTCGTCGGCACGCCGCGCGCAATGAGCATCGAAGCCAGTTCGAGGCCGCCTGTCAGGTCGTCGGCGATGGCGCCGAAGAGGAGGTGATCGTGTACGGAACGCTCGGCGGTCATATCGTCACCTGCTCAATTCTGTCGGAGGCGGCTCCCGATGGCGCTTCGGGAAAGTGGCAGGCAGCGCTATGCCCGGCCTCGATCCCTTCAAGTGCCGGAACCACCTTGGCGCAGACATCCTGGGCCTTCCAGCACCGGGTTCGGAACGGGCAGCCGGAGGGCACGTTGAGCGGGCTCGGTACGTCGCCCTTCAGCGTGATGCGACGGCGCGCCCGCTCGACATCCGGGTCGGGCAGCGGCACCGCCGAGAGCAACGCCTTCGTGTAGGGATGTGCCGGTGTCTCATAGATCTGCGCCGCATTGCCGATCTCGACGATCTTGCCGAGATACATGACGGCGACCCGGTCCGAGACATGGCGCACGACGGCGAGATCGTGAGCAATGAACACATAGGCGATGCCGAGCTTCTGCTGCAGCTCCTCCAGAAGGTTGAGCACGCCGGCCTGGACCGAGACGTCGAGCGCCGAAACCGGTTCGTCGAGCACGAGGACCTCCGGCTCCAGCGCCAGGGCCCGTGCGATGCCGACGCGCTGGCGCTGACCGCCGGATAGTTCGTGCGGGTAGCGGTCGCCATGCTCAGGCGCAAGCCGGACGAGATCGAGCAGAGCGGAGGCGCGCTGC
>JBQGDG010000430.1:0-28020 GCA_052038935.1 Neorhizobium sp.
GCGCTTGCAGGGCAGGCGGGTGAGGGTGTAGTGAAGCGCGCAAACCTACTTGAACAGTACCGCAACGGCGGTCTGTCCCAGACAAAGGGTGTCGCTGACATGCCGAAACAATGACGCGGTCACCGGCTTTAGCCGGACGCATATCGATTTGTACGTAGTGAACGACAGGTTCTGATGGCTTCCATCTGTTCCTGTACGAAGGAACAGGAACGGAATGACCGATAATAACGACGACAAGACACTGGGCGTAAAGAAGACCCTCTCCCTGAGACCTTCAGGCGTGACGCAGGGTACCGTACGCCAGGACATGGGTCGCGGCCGCACCAAGGCGGTCGTCGTCGAGACGGTGAAACGCCGCCCGACCCGACCGCTCGACGAAAAGCCGATCACGCCGATCAGCACGCCGACCCCCGCAGCACCGGTTCAGCGCTCGGTCGAGGCCGCGCAGCCGGCTGCTCCGCAGCGCCCGCAGACGCCGGCACCGCAGCCGCGTATCCATCAGCCCTCGTCGCAGGGCCAGCGTCCCGGCCAGCAGCACGGTCAGCGTCCGTCGCCGCAGCAGGGGCAGCGCCCCCAGCAGTCCGGCCAGCCCAACCGTCCGCAGCGTCCGAACGTGCTCCACGATCTCTCCGCAGGGGAAATGGAAGCCCGCCGCCGCGCGCTGATGGAAGCACAGGCGCGTGACGTCATCGAAGCCAAGCAGCGCGCCGAAGAAGAAGCGCGCCGCCAGGCCGAGGCAGAGCGTCGCGCAGCCGAGGAAGCCGCCGAAGCGGCCCGCCGTGCAGCCGAGCCCGCTCCGGAGCCCGAACCCGAACCCGCCGTGGCGGAACCGGCGCCGGTTGCCGCCCGCAGCGGCGAGCGGACTACGGATCGCGCACCTGCCCCGGCAGGACGTCCCCAGGATGCCCGTCCGCAGGCCCCCCGTCCGGGTGCCGCCGCGCCTGCCGCGCCGCAGCCGGGTGCTGTGCGTGGCCGCCGCGCGGACGACGACGAGGAAGACCGCAGCCCGTCCCGCAGCGGCGCTGGCGCCCCCGGTCGTGGGCGCGTTGTCGCCCCGGTACCGGCCAAGCCGCCGGCACGCCCGAAGGGCGACGAAGGTCGCCGCCAGGGCAAGCTGACGATTACCACTGCCGGCACCGACGAGGACGGCAACGCCCGCGGTCGTTCGATGGCGGCCATGCGTCGTCGCCAGGAAAAGTTCCGCCGCAGCCAGATCCAGGAAACGCGCGAAAAGGTCATGCGCGAAGTCATCCTGCCTGAGACGATTACCATCCAGGAACTGTCTCAGCGCATGTCCGAACGCGCGGTCGACGTCATCAAGTATCTGATGAAGGAAGGCCAGATGATGAAGCCGGGCGACGTCATCGACGCCGACCTCGCGGAACTCATCGCCGGCGAATTCGGGCACACCGTCAAGCGCGTTTCGGAATCCGACGTCGAGGAAGGCATCTTCGACAAGGCCGACGACGCCGGAGAAATGGTCTCGCGTCCGCCGGTCGTCACGATCATGGGTCACGTCGACCACGGCAAGACCTCGCTGCTCGACGCCATTCGTCAGGCGAACGTCGTGTCGGGTGAAGCCGGTGGCATCACCCAGCATATCGGCGCCTATCAGGTGGAGCAGAACGGCCAGAAGATCACCTTCATCGACACCCCTGGCCACGCCGCCTTCACGGCCATGCGTGCCCGTGGTGCGCAGGCGACGGATATCGCGATCCTCGTGGTCGCAGCCGACGACAGCGTGATGCCGCAGACGATCGAGTCCATCAACCACGCCAAGGCGGCCGGTGTTCCGATCATCGTGGCGATCAACAAGATCGACAAGCACGAAGCCAAGCCGGACAAGGTCCGCCAGCAGCTCCTGCAGCACGAAGTCTTCGTCGAATCGCTCGGCGGTGAAGTGCTCGACGTCGAAGTTTCGGCCAAGAACAGGACAAATCTCGACAAGCTGCTCGAGGCCGTCCTGCTCCAGGCGGAAATCCTCGACCTGAAGGCGGATCCGAACCGTACGGCCGAAGGCACGGTCATCGAAGCGCAGCTCGATCGTGGACGCGGTGCGGTTGCGACCGTCCTCGTCCAGAAGGGTACGCTGAAGCCGGGCCAGATCATCGTTGCCGGCGACCAGTGGGGCCGTGTCCGCGCCCTCGTCACCGACAAGGGCGATCACGTCAAGGAAGCCGGCCCGGCCATGCCGGTCGAGGTGCTCGGCCTGTCCGGCACGCCGGCGGCCGGCGATCGCTTCGCCGTCGTCGAGAACGAAAGCCGCGCCCGCGAGATTTCCGAGTATCGCCAGCGGCTTGCCCGCGACAAGGCGGCGGCTCGCCAGTCCGGCCAGCGCGGCTCGCTCGAACAGATGATGAGCAAGCTGCAGGATACCGGGTTCAAGGAATTCCCGCTGGTCATCAAGGGCGACGTGCAGGGTTCGGTCGAAGCGATCATCGCTTCGCTCGACAAGCTTGGAACCGACGAGGTGCGGGCCCGCATCGTCCATTCGGGTGCAGGCGCCATCACGGAATCGGATATCTCGCTCGCCGAGGCATCCAATGCCGCGATCATCGGCTTCAACGTCCGTGCCAACGCTCAGGCCCGTACCGTTGCCGAGCGCAACGGCATCGAGATCCGCTACTACAACATCATCTACGACCTGGTGGATGACGTGAAGGCGGCGAGGTCCGGCCTGCTCTCTCCGGAGCGCCGCGAAACCTTCCTCGGCAATGCCGAAATCCTGGAGGTGTTCAACATCACCAAGGTCGGCAAGGTCGCCGGTTGCCGTGTCGTCGAAGGCAAGGTCGAACGTGGTGCGGGTGTCCGTCTGGTGCGCGACAACGTCGTCATCCACGAAGGCAAGCTCAAGACGCTCAAGCGCTTCAAGGACGAAGTCGCCGAGGTGCCGATGGGTCAGGAATGCGGTATGGCCTTCGAGAACTACGAAGACATCCGCGCCGGCGACACGATCGAGTGCTTCCGCGTCGAACACATCACGCGCACGCTTTAAGCCGCGCCGCAGCAATGATACGAAACCGCCGGACCCCGTGTCCGGCGGTTTTCGTTTGTGGAGATAGGCATGACTGTTTCGTTCGACCTCACGGGAAAAACGGCGATCGTCACCGGTGCCAATACCGGTCTCGGACAGGCCATTTCGGTCGCCCTGGCAGGCGCCGGTGCGAAGGTGGCGCTTGTCGGGCGCTCGTCGATGGCGGAAACGCGGGGCAGGATTGCGGAAGCCGGCGGCGCCAGCCTCTCCATCGAAGCTGATCTCGCAACGCTCGAGCCGGTCGAGCGTATTCTCGACGAGACGATAGCCTGGGCGGGATCGGCCGACATTCTCGTCAACAATGCCGGGATCATCCGCCGTGCCGATGCCCTCGATTTCACCGAAGAGGACTGGGATGCGGTGATGGATGTCAATCTGAAGAGCGTCTTCTTCCTGTCGCAGGCCTTTGCGCGGCGGCTCGTCGAGAAAGGGGCGCCTGGGAAGATCGTCAACATAGCCTCGCTCCTTTCTTTCCAGGGCGGCATCCGCATTCCTTCCTATACCGCGTCGAAGAGTGGTCTGGCCGGCCTTACCCGGTTGCTCGCCTGCGAGTGGGCTGCAAAGGGCATCAACGTCAACGCGATCGCACCGGGATATTTTTCGACAAGCAATACCGAGGCTCTGCGCGGGGATCCCGAGCGGAACGCGGCCATTCTCTCGCGCATCCCTGCCGGCCATTGGGGCCGGCCGGAGGAGTTGGGAGGCGCGGCCGTCTTTCTCGCTTCGTCCGCGTCTGACTATATTCACGGAACGGTCCTGCCGGTCGATGGAGGCTGGCTCGCCCGCTAGCGCGCCGCTTTCGGCAACCGGTGTCGGATCCCCCGGCCTGAAACGACATGCTCTTGCGATCAAACTATTGGGACAGCGGCTGCCTCGTTGCTCACGCGGATAGTGCTTCAGCGAGGCGAAAGTGAGCGCCTTTCGGCAGAACGGCGACATCCGAACCGATTTTGAGCAGTTCACTCAAGATTTATTAGTTGCCATTTCTAGTCATGTTTATTATCGCATAGCAGCAAAGTTCGCCGCCGGCTGGAAGTCGGCCTCGATCGGATAATGTCATGCCGACCCGGTGAAAAGCGCCCATTCGGCAATAGTCGGAGTATCGTCTGTCATGCCTGCTGCCCTCATTCCTGCCTTTGCCGGAAACCGCCGCTTTGCGACCGCCGCCAAACAGCTCGGAACGACGGCGGCGATGGTTGTCGCGCTGACTACAGCGGCGATTGCCCAGACGCCGGAGGCACCGGCTCAGACCCCGGCCGCACCGCAGACCGAGACCGGCGCGCCGCAGCCGGCACCCGCTTCTCCGGCGGCTCCGACGACCAGCAGGACCGCACCGGCTGCCCAGCCGGCCGAATCGGCACAGCCGACGACACCCGCCGCACCGCAGGCACAGGAGCCTTCCTCCACGGCTCCGGCAGCCCCCGCGGCTCCGGCAGCCGGCCAGCCGGCGCCGAGCGGAGACGCACCCGTACAAAACCAGGCGGCCCCGGGCACCGTTCCGGATACCGCCGCTCCCGCAAACCAGAACGCACCCCAGCCGGCCACCCCGGCTGCTCCCGACGCGGCGGCCCCGGCGCCGGGCCAGTCTCCGCAGGAAACGGTGACCGACCTCGTACCTGCAGAGCCGGAAGCAGAAGCGCTCACCATTCCCCACGACCTGTCCCCATGGGGCATGTTCATGGCCGCGGACTGGGTTGTGAAGTCCGTCATGATAGGCCTGGCCATCGCATCGCTGATGACCTGGACAGTCTGGCTGGTGAAGACGATGGAACTGGCCGGCGCCCGCGCGCGGGCGGGCCGTATCATCAGGATCATCCGCAAGTCCCGCACGCTGGCGGAAGCCGTCGATGCTTCGGTCGGTCGCGGCGGCCCCGCGGCCTACATGCTGAAGGCGGCGGCCGAGGAGGTCGAGTTGTCGGCTGCTGCGCTCGACCATGTCGAGGGTGATGGCGTCAAGGAGCGCGTCGGTTCGGCGCTGTCGCGCATCGAGGCCTATGCCGGCCGGCGCATAGCCCGCGGCACCGGCGTTCTCGCGACGATCGGCTCCACTGCGCCTTTCGTCGGCCTGTTCGGCACGGTCTGGGGCATCATGAACTCCTTCATCGGCATTTCGGAAACGCAGACGACCAACCTCGCCGTCGTGGCGCCCGGTATCGCCGAAGCGCTGCTTGCGACAGCGATCGGCCTCGTCGCCGCAATTCCCGCCGTGGTGATCTACAACGTCTTCGCCCGCTCGGTGACCGGTTACCGCCAGCTGCTTGCGGACGCCGCGGCCGGCGTCGAGCGCTTGGTCAGCCGTGATCTCGATTTCCGCAAGGTTCCCCCGGGCGGCCGCAAGTCCACTCCGATGTCGCTCGTGGTAGGAGAATAAGTCCGATGGCCGGCGGTATTCGTGAACATCACGGCGAAGAACTCCCCGAGAACCACGAAATCAACGTGACGCCCTTCATCGACGTCATGCTGGTTCTGCTGATCATCTTCATGGTCGCGGCACCGCTTTCGACGGTCGACGTCAATGTCGATCTCCCGGCTTCCAGCGCGAAACCGGCCGAGCGTCCCGAGGAGCCGCTGTATCTCACCGTCCAGGAGGACCTGACGCTCAATCTGGGAAATGACCAGGTCGCCCGCGATCAGCTGGCCCAGCGGCTGGAAATGCTCACCGGCGGCAACAAGGACACCCGTATCTTCCTGCGCGCCGACAAGGCCGTCGACTACGGCCACTTCATGGAAGTGATGAATGCGCTTCGCGACGCGGGTTATCTCAAGATCGCGCTTGTCGGTCTCGAAACCCTGCCGGGTGCGGCGGTGCCTGCAACGGCCGCAGGTCAGTCCTCTGGGTCAGCAACGTCCGAGCCCGCACCATCTGCTCCGGCCTCCGGAGCGGCGCCATGAACCCCGCCGCACCCTATCGGGGCACCGGCAAGAAATTCGGCGAGCTTTCTCTATGGACCGGCGCCAGCATCCTCGTGCTGACGGCGCATATCGCCGCAGCCGCTCTGCTCATGAAGGAAGAGCCGCCGATTCCCGCGGACGGGGCACCGCCCGCGGCGATCATGATCGAGCTTGCACCAGAGCCGGAAGCCATCAATACGGAAGAGGAGCAGATCGCGCCGGATGCCGTGGATTCCGAGCAGGTGGAAAGCGAGGAGACGGAACCGGTAGAAGAGGCGCAGCCTGAGCCCACGCCCGAACCGCCTCCCGTAGAGCCACCGCCGGAAGTCGCCGATCTCCCCGAACCGCCGCCGCCGGAACCTGTCGTCGAGGAGCCGACGCCCGAGCCGGAGCCGCCGGCACCCGAGATTGCCGAACCGCTTCCGGAACCGCCGCCGGAGCCGATCGAGGAGCCCGACCCGATCGAGCAGCAGATCACGGCAGCGCTCGAGAATGTCGAGGTACCGCTTCCGACCATGCGTCCGCCGCCGCCGAAGCCGGAAGTCGCCGAAAAGCCGGAACCGAAGAAGGAACCGGTGAAGAAGGTCGAGCGCCGTAAACAGCAGACGGCGCAGAAGGATATGGCCCAGGCGAAAGCGCAGGTCCGGCAATCCGACAGAAACGCCGCCAGCCAGACAGCGACCGGTTCAATTTTCTCCTCGTCCGTTTCTCCGGCCAAATGGATGACGCGTGTCAGGGCCAAGATCGCCCGCAACGCACGCCGGTGCCCCGGTGGCGGCACCGGTGTCGTGACGGTCCGCTTCAGCTTCGACAGTGGCGGCAACATCAACAGCGTGTCCGTGGCGCGTTCCTCCGGGGATTCGGCGATCGACAACTATGTCACATCCGCCGTCCGGCGTGCATCGCCCATCCCGGCGCCGCCTTCCGGCGTTGCAAGTTCGCTCAGTCAGCCGGTAAAGTGCGAGTGACCGCTTGATTTGCTTGCGGGACCTTCCTCAACCTCAGCCGGATTTCCCTGCATGCATCTTACCCTTGAAGAAGCCGAGACGCTGGTGCGCAGCGTCTTCGAAGACAATCATGTTCTGCCCGCCGCGGCCCGTTCCGTCGCCCGTGCCCTTGTCCAGTCGGAAGCGGCCGGCCAGTCGGGCCATGGTCTGCGCCGCGTCCCGGCCTATGTGAAGCAGGTCCGCACAGGCAAGGTGGACGGCGCCGCGCAGCCGCAGCTTTCCCGTCCCCGCCCTGCCGTGCTCTCGATCGATGCGGCCCACGGTTTCGCCTATCCCGCGCTCGACCTTGCCGTGGCGGAGCTGCAGCCCGTCGCCCGTGAACAGGGGATCGCGTTTGCCGCGATCGGCCGCTCCCACCATGCCGGCGTCATGGCCTTGACCGTCGAACGTTTTGCCGAGCAGGGGCTCGTGGCGATGATGTTTGCCAATGCGCCCGCCTCCATCGCGCCCTGGGGCGGCAAGACGCCGCTTTATGGAACCAATCCGATCGCCTTTGCCGTGCCTGTCGCCGGTTCGGAACCTCTCGTCATCGATCTGGCGCTCTCCAAGGTGGCGCGCGGCAAGGTGATGGAAGCCAGCCAGAAGGGCGCGGACATTCCCGGGGATTGGGCCTTCGATGTCGACGGCAATCCGACCACGGACGCCGCCGCGGCGCTGAAGGGCACGATGGCGCCCTCCGGTGGCGCCAAGGGCGCGGCCCTTGCGCTGATGGTCGAGGTGCTTTCCGCCGGCCTTGCCGGCGCCAATTTTTCCTACCAGGCAAGTTCGCTGTTCGACGAGGACGGTCCGCCGCCCGAACTCGGCCAATCGATCATCGCCATCGATCCCGATGCGGCGACAGGGTCCGGAACGGCGCTCCGGATGGCCGGATTGGCCGCGGAAATGGCAAGGCAGGATGGCGTGAGGCTGCCCGGCCGCCGCGGCCGGGGCCTGCGGGCGAAGGCGCTGGAGAACGGGATCGAGATCGAGGACGATGTCATCGCGGCGATCCGCAAGCTCGGATAGACCGCTTTCCTGTCCTCGGCCGGCAGATGGCTCTGCCGGCCGAGGTTTTGCTCAGCGACGAAACCGGCGTGTCGTCACACGGTCTGGAAGGTGTTCCGCATCGGATGGCCCCTGTAGGTGCCGAGGATACGCACCTTTTCGGAAAAGAACCGCAGCTCCTCGAGCGCCCGGCGCACCGGCGCATCCTCCGGATGGCCCTCGATATCGGCATAGAACTGCGTCGCGACGAATTTTCCGCCGAGCTGATAGCTTTCGAGCTTCGTCATGTTGATGCCGTTCGTCGCAAAACCGCCCATGGCCTTGTAGAGGGCTGCCGGAATGTTGCGTACGTTGAACACGAACGTCGTGACGATCACCTCGGCGGGATCCCTGCGCTGGGCCCAGGCCTCGTCGCGCGACAGGACGACGAAGCGGGTGACGTTGTTTTCCGTGTCCTCGACATTTTCGGCCAGGATGTCGAGCCTGTAGAGATCGGCCGCCAATCGTGGCGCGAGCGCCGCCATCGAGCGATCGCCGGCCTCGGCAACCATCTTTGCCGCGCCGGCCGTATCACCGGCAACGACGGCCTTCCAGCCGTTCGAGCGGATGATCTTGCGGCACTGGCCGAGCGCATGGATATGGCTGTGCACGGTGCGGATCTCGTCGCGCTTGACGCCGGGAAGCACCATCAGCTGGAAGCGGATCGGCATGAAATATTCGCCGATGATATGCAGCCGTGATTCCGGCAGCAGATAATGGATATCGGCAACCCGGCCCGCGATCGTGTTCTCGATCGGGATCATCGCCAGGTCTGCATCGCCATTTTCGAGCGCCTGGAAGGCATCCTCGAAAGTGGGGCAGGGCAGGGGGTCCATATCCGGAAACATGTCGCGGCAGGCCATGTCGGAATTGGCGCCATAGTCACCCTGGAAGGCGATGCGGTTGGTGGCGGCGGTCATGGGTGCCTCGTCAGGATTTGCGGGAAGACAGGATGGCGCGCGCCTTTTCCAGGTCGGCCGGCGTATCGACGCCAAGCGGAACGGAATCGACGATTTCCGCATCGATCCGCATGCCGGCTTCGAGTGCCCGCAACTGTTCCAGTTTTTCGCGCATTTCCAGCGGCGAGGGGCCGAGCGAGACGAACTTTTCGAGCGCCGCACGGCGATAGGCATAGAGGCCGATATGATGATAGAGCGGCCCCGGACCGTAAGGCGCCGTCGCGCGGGTAAAATACAGGGCTCTCAGGCGCTGGTCGGAAAGCGGCGAACCGATGATCTTGACGACATTCGGATTGGTCTTTTCGTGTTCGTCGGTGATCTCGACGATCAGTGTCGCGATGTCGGTGGATGGGTTCTCGAGCGGACGGAGCGAGGCGCGTACCGGCTCGGCCTCGATCGTCGGCAGATCGCCCTGCACGTTGATGATAAACTCCGCCAGTCCTTCCGGATCGGCCTTGTGCAACGCCTCGTGGATACGGTCCGATCCAGACTGGTGGTCCTGCCGCGTCATCACGACATCGAACCCGGCGGCCTTGACCACGTCGAAGACCTCCTGATGGTCGACGGCGACGACGATCCGGCCGACCCTCGCTTCCTCCGCCCGCTTCGCCACCTGAACGATCATCGGTAGTCCGGCGATATCGGCAAGCGGCTTGTCGGGCAGGCGGGTTGACGCCATGCGGGCAGGGATCATCACCAGGGTACGTTCGGCAGCCAAAGTCGTCATCACGGGCCTTCTATTTCAGCGCGAACAGTGTCAAATAGTCTCACGCGCCGAGGTTTGTTTCGTATTGCAACGACCTTGCAAAAGACATAGCTTCCGCGCGATTGCAAGATGTCCGTTGTACCTGCGGTTGGGGCCGCGGAGTGTCCGGCGGGTTGGGAAGGGAGCCCTTGAATGAATTCATATGTCAATATGGCGGTAGGCGCACTGCTTGCCACGGTTTTCGTGATGATGTCCGTGTCGATCGCCTCGGAAGGCATTTTTCATTCGCCGGTCCCCGAAAAGGAAGGCTTCACGATCGTCGCTTCGGAAGAGCCGGCCGATGGCGAGGCGGGTGCCGAAGCCGCTCCTGCGGCGGTGCCGGTTGGCCAGTTGCTGGCGAGCGCCGACGCGGCTGCCGGTGCCACCGTTTTCAAGAAGTGTCAAAGCTGTCATTCCGTCGAGAAGGGAGGGCCCAACAAGGTTGGTCCTGACCTGTGGGGCGTCGTAGATCGTCCGATCGGCACACACGAAGGCTTTTCCTATTCCGCCGGCATGAAGGATTTTTCCAAGGGCGGCGCGGAGACCTGGACCTTCGATCACCTCAATCACTTCCTCATGGCGCCGAAGGCCTATGTCAAAGGAACGGCAATGGGCTTTGCCGGTCTGAAGAACGACAAGGAACGCGCCAACCTGCTGGCCTATCTGCGTGAGCAGTCGGACAACCCGGCGCCGCTGCCGGACCCGAACGCTCCGGCGCCGGCCACGAACTGATCGGTTGACGGACAAGCATTCTCGCGATCAGCGCCCGGCCCAGCCGGGCGTTTTCCGTTTCTCTTACGTAGTCACCCTGACCGTCAGGAGAGAAGCCAGGCCCAGAAGCTGACCGTTGCGACGCCGCAGGCGGTGGTGATGCTGATTACCGAAGCGGCAAGGCTCTGGCTGGCGCGGAAACGCTGCGCGATCAGCCAGGCATTTATCCCGGTCGGAACCGAGGAGGTCAGGACCAGGGCGGCGATCCAGTCCGGGCGCAGGCCGAGCATATGGCCGGCGGCATAGACCGAGGCGGGCATAAGCAGCAGTTTCAGCATGGTGGCGCCCGCCGAAAGCCCGAGATCACCCTTGATCGGGTAGCGGGTCAGCGCCATGCCGATCGACACGAGCGCGGCGGGGCTGGCGGATGCCGCGATCTGGCCGACGACCATGGCGATCGGCGGGTTCATCGACAAGCCCGACAGATTGAAGATCAGCCCGGCGGCAAGAGCGATCACCAGCGGGTTGCGTGCGAGGTTCGTGCCGACCTGCTTGAGAATGGCTCCGACCGAACGTGTCGTTGTCCCGTCCACCCTGGCCGAAGCGCTTTCCATCAGGATCGTGCCCGCGATCATCATGATCGGCAGATGGATGGCGAGCAGGATGGAAATGGCGACCAGACCATCCTGGCCGACGATGTGGTCGACCAGCGGCAGGCCGATGAAGACGTTGTTGGCGAAGCTCGCCGACATGCCGGCGATCACCGCCACCTTGGCATTGCGCTTGAAGACATGTCTTGCGATCAGATGTCCGGCCGTCCAGGTGACGGCGACGCCGATGAAATAGGCCCCCCAGAGCCGAAAGGGTGAGACGCCCTCGAAATGGGCCGTGGCCAGCGTCCTGAAGATCAGCATGGGGACCGCGATCTTGAAGACGAATTCCCCGAGCGCGTCCCCGGTTTCCGCTTTCAGGAGGCCGGATTTGGCCGCCAGCCATCCGAGCAGGATGAGGATGAAGACAGGCAGGACGTTGGCGAGAACTGTGGACACGGGCAGACCCTGGGATACATGACGCTCCCAGCGTCTAGCGCATTAGATGCCGCGCAACAAATGCCGGATGCGCAACCGGGCCATGACCTCGCCCGGAAGGTGCTGCAGCGAGCAAGACATCCGGCGGCCAGCCGCCAGTACATCCGTGGCAGCCAGCCTTGCCGGACTGACAGCAGGCTATCCTGTCGTCGTGACGTCCACATGACAGCAAACCATTGCGAGGTGATGGGGCCGGACGACGTTTTCTCTTTCCTTGAACGGAAAAGCTAACTACCGATGTGGCACCGCCAAACACCAGGATGAAGACCGAATGCCAAAATTCGACGTGCTGACCATCGGCAATGCCATCGTTGATATCCTCGCCCGCTGTGACGATTCCTTCCTTGAGGAAAACGCTATCATCAAGGGCGCGATGAACCTCATCGATGCCGAGCGCGCCGAACTTCTGTATTCGAAGATGGGACCGGCCGTAGAGGCTTCCGGCGGATCGGCCGGCAATACCGCGGCCGGGATCGCCGGTCTCGGCGGCAAGGCGGCCTATTTCGGCAAGGTTGCGGAGGATCAGCTCGGGCAGATCTTCCAGCACGACATCCGTGCGCAGGGGGTCCACTACCAGACCCGGCCCGAAGGCAGCCATCCGCCGACCGCCCGTTCGATGATCTTCGTCACGCCGGATGGCGAGCGCTCGATGAACACTTATCTCGGCGCCTGTGTCGAGCTTGGTCCCGAACATGTCGAGGAGGACGTCGTGGCTGGGTCCAAGGTGACCTATTTCGAGGGATATCTGTGGGATCCGCCGCGCGCCAAGGACGCCATCCGCGCTGCGGCCCGCATCGCCCACGATAACGGCCGCGAGGTTTCCATGACGCTCTCGGACCCGTTCTGCGTCGGGCGCTATCGGTCGGAATTCCTCGACCTGATGCGTTCGGGAACGGTCGATATCGTTTTCGCCAACAAGCAGGAGGCTCTCTCGCTCTACGAGACCGACGATTTCGAACTGGCGCTCAGCAGGATCGCGGTGGATTGCAAGCTCGCGGCCGTTACCCTGAGCGAAGAGGGCGCGATCATCGTCCGCGGCAAGGAACGGGTGAAGATCGAGGCTTTCGCCATCGACGAACTGGTCGACACGACGGGTGCCGGCGATCTCTTCGCTTCGGGTTTCCTGTTCGGCTACACGCAGGGCCGTTCGCTTGAGGATTGCGGCAAGCTCGGCTGCCTTGCTGCCGCCGTGGTGATCCAGCAGATCGGGCCGCGTCCGATGAAGTCGCTCACCGACGCCGCGTCGAAAGCCGGCCTTATTTGAAGGCTTCGCCGGGATAGACGCCCCAGACCTCGCCCTGGGCAACCCAGCCTTCGGTGCCATTCGTTTCCGTGTGGCACCAGTCGCCGTTGCATTCGCTGACATTCAGCTGCACGCCCGGCTGGAGCTTGGCGACGACGTTGCTGGAGCCGTGGGGTTCGCGGCGCATGTTGACGTAGATGTCGTCGCCCTTGCCGCGCATCCAGGGGGCGGCCACGGCGGTTCGTTCGCCCGAAAGAAGTGCCTGGTTCACCCAGCCCTCCGTGCCTTCGGCATCGCGGACCCTGCGCCAGTTTTCGTATTCCTGGATCACTTCCATCGGCGTTCCGGATTTCATGTACATCCAGGAAACGGCGTAATCCGTGCTCGGGCCGATGCGGATATTGACCTTCTTCGACTTCAGGCTGACGAAACGGGGCAGCGGCAGGCCGCTTGGCCCTTTTGCCGCACCCTGAGCGTAAACCGGTGCCATGGCGGTAAGGCATGCGATTGCTGGGAAGCATATGACGGAAAGAATGACGATGGCGATGCGGCGCATGGCTTTGACCCCGGCTGGTTGTCCTTGGGAGGCCATGGCCCTGCGAGGTTTTGTTTGTCTTCGCCAACGGGTCTGGTAGAACGCCCAAGGATAGATCGACTATCGCGCGACTTGGTTAATGACCTCCTAATAGTTCGATTGGCGAATTCATGACGGCGAAGAAAAGACCCAGCGTTTACATCACGCGCAAGCTTCCTGATGCGGTGGAGACCCGTATGCGGGAACTGTTCGACGCCGAGCTGAACATCGACGACCGGCCGCGTTCGCGCGAAGAGCTCGTCGCGGCGATGAACAGGGCCGATGTCCTGGTACCGACCGTCACCGACAGGATCGACGCGGAGCTCCTTGCCGGAGCCGGGCCTCAGCTGAAGCTCATCGCCTGCTTTTCCAACGGTACCGACCATGTCGATATCGAGGCCGCGGCGGAAAAGGGCATCACGGTCACCAATACGCCGAACGTGCTCACCGAAGACACCGCCGACATGACGATGGCCCTGATCCTCGCCGTCAACCGCAGGCTCGCGGAGGGGTCGCGCATCCTCACCGACAAACCCGGTGAATGGGAAGGCTGGAGCCCGACCTGGATGCTGGGCCGGCGCATATGGGGCAAGCGGATCGGGATCGTCGGCATGGGACGGATCGGAACCGCAGTGGCACGCCGGGCCAAGGCCTTCGGTCTTGCCATCCACTACCACAACCGCAAGCGTGCCAGCGAGGCGACCGAGGAGGAGCTGGAGGCCACCTACTGGGACAGCCTGGACCAGATGCTTGCCCGCGTGGATATCGTTTCCGTAAACTGCCCTTCGACGCCCGCGACCTTCCATCTGCTCTCCGCACGCCGCCTGGCGCTGATGCAGCCGACGGCGATCATCGTCAACACCGCCCGCGGCGACATCATCGACGAGGCGGCGATGATCAAGCTTCTGCGCGAAGAGAAGATTGCCGGCGCCGGCCTCGACGTCTACCAGAACGAACCCTCGGTCAATCCGAAGCTCGTCAAGCTCGCGAATCAGGGGCGGGTCGTTCTGCTGCCGCATATGGGTTCGGCCACGCTCGAGGGGCGGATCGACATGGGCGACAAGGTGATCATCAATATCCGCACCTTCTTCGACGGGCATCGCCCGCCCAACCGTGTGCTGCCCGGCCGCAACTGACCTCATTTCAGTCCGGACAGGTGTTTCGCCGGATGCCGCCCCAGGCGGATTTCGACCTCAGGCGAGCGCCTTGTGCATCTCGATTAAGGTGACGCGATCGAAACCCGGGTGGGATTTCTCGGAAGTCCTGATGAACCCCAAACGGCCGAAAGCGGCATGGTTGCCGGCAAGCTCTATGCGTGTCTCCAGGCGCAATGCCGGAAGCGCAAGCTCCCGTGCGACATCTTCCGCAAGCGACAGCAGCCTGCGCCCCAGACCACTGCCCTGCGCGTCGGGTGCCACCGCCAGCTTGCCGACATAGAGGCATTCGGCCTCCGGTTGGAGAAAGACGCAGGCGAGCAGCCTGTCTTCACCGATTGCGGCCAGGGCGATCTCGTCGTGTGCCTTTCGTTCCAGCAGGTCCGGGGTCAACCGATATGCGGACGATGGCGGCTCGATGATTCCGTCCATATAGGCGAAGGATGTGCGGATCAGATCCAGAAGCTCGTCCCAGCGGCCGAAGCCGCTATGGATCCTGACGATCTCGATCATTCCCCGGCAGCCTTTGCGCGCTTGTAGCGGATGACGTCGAAGCGGGCGGACAGGGCATCGTAGAGCATCAGGCGGCCGACGAGCGGATTGCCGACGCCGACAACGAGCTTGATCACTTCCATCGCCATCAACGTGCCGATCACGCCCGTCAGGGCCCCGACGATACCGGTTTCGGCGCAGGCGGGGATAAGCCCTTCCGGGGGCTTTTCCGGGAACAGGTCCCGATAGCCGGGATGGAGCGCGCCGCTGTCGTCCGCCTC
This sequence comes from Neorhizobium sp., assembly GCA_052038935.1. Classification (GTDB taxonomy): domain Bacteria; phylum Pseudomonadota; class Alphaproteobacteria; order Rhizobiales; family Rhizobiaceae; genus Neorhizobium. Next base: position 15,204 of record JBQGDG010000430.1, read on the forward strand.
ATAGGGTTTGAGGACGGTAAGCGAACCGTCGAAACGCCCGACGGCGCCGGTAACCAGCGCGATCCGCGCTGCTTCTGCCGCATCGGCTGCGGCATAGCGGGTATCGAAATTGTCAGATCCGTCGACGAGGAGATCGAACCGCGCAAGATGCCTCTCCGCCCAGACCGCGGAAAAACGCTCCTCGAAATCCACCACGCGGACATGGGGATTGAGACGGGCGATCTTTTCCCGTGCGCTCCTCGTCTTCATCTCTCCGATCGTGCCGGAATCATGGATGACCTGCCGCTGAAGGTTGGAGAGCGACACGCGGTCGTCGTCGACGATGCCGATCGTGCCGATTCCGGCCGCCGCCAGATATTCGAGCACCGGCGCGCCGAGCCCGCCGGCGCCGATGACGAGCACGCGGGCACCCTTCAGCTTCTGTTGTCCCGCCCCGCCGATCTCCGGCAGCAGGATGTGGCGGCGATAACGCTCGATCTCGGTTTGAGAAAGCGGTTCTGACATCGGATGCTCCATGTCGGCGACCATAACACCGCTGCTTCTTGTGGTTAAGCGTGTCGGCGTCAGTCGGCGCCGGCCGATACGCTACCGTGGGCAACGGTGAAGAACTGGGCGCGCTCGCCGAGCGCAGAGAACATCGCGCGATCGGTCCCGGTCATGAAGGATTGGCCGCCAAGTCCATCGACAAGGTCGAAAAGCGCTGCGCGCCGGCCTTCGTCGAGATGCGCGGCGATCTCGTCGAGCAGCAGGATCGGTGCGTAACCCGTCATGTCGGCGGTCAGCCGGGCATGGGCGAGGATGAGGCCGATCAGCAGCGCCTTCTGTTCGCCCGTCGAGCAACGGGATGCCTCGATATCCTTCTCCCGGTGACGGACGAGGAGGTCGGCGCGATGCGGCCCCTCCAGCGTGCGCCCGGCCGCGCCATCACGTCCGCGTCCGTTGCGCAGCGCCTCCGCATAGCTTTCCTCCAGATCGGCAGCCGGTCGATCCATGCCACCGTCCATGAAGCCTTCCAGCGCCAGGACCGGCGTCGGGAAAGGCGATCCCGCCGAATTGGCCGAAAGCGACTGCAGCAGGCCGAGCATCTCATGGCGGGCCGCCGCCATGGCGATCCCGAGTTCTGCCATCTGTACCTCGATCGCCGTCAGCCACGCAGGGTCGAAACGCCCTTCCGACAGCAGTCGGTTGCGGCTGCGCATGGCGCGTTCGAAGTCGCTGGCGCGGCGGCCATGGGCAGGGTCGAGGGAGAGAACGAGGCGGTCGAGAAATCGGCGCCTGTCGGAAGATGATCCGGTAAACAGCCCGTCCATGGATGGCGTCAGCCACAGGACGTTCAGATGATCCGACAGTTCTTCGCTGGATTTGGCCGGCGTGCCATTGATCCTGACCTTGCGGCTGACACTCTCGCCCTCGCCGGGTTCGATACCGGTACCGATCGCGACGTCGCCTTCCATGCCGTCGAGATCGGCGAAAATGGCAAACCCGCCCTCCGCTCCCACCCGCGTCACGTCCGTCAGCACCGATCGGCGCAGGCCCCGGCCGGGCGAAAGAAAGGACACGGCCTCGAGCAGATTGGTCTTGCCCGCACCGTTTTCTCCGGTCAGCACTACATGCCTTCCATCGAGCGCCAGCGAGACCGCCGCATAGTTGCGGAAGTCGGTAAGCTTGAGCCGGGAGAGGGAAGTCTTCTGAGCCATCGGGAATCGTGGGTTGTCGTTGCAGATGGAGCTAAGGATTCGAGGCGCGGAAGGCAAGCCCGGCGGCACGAAGGGGCGAGAGCCTTCATTAGCAAATCGACGACAACTTATGATTAATGAAAACCTAGGGTCTTTGCCTAACAGCGCGTTAAGCGATGGCTCCTAGAACCCGCAGGTGAAGTGCCTTGCCGCAGCATTTGTGGTCGGGTGGGCCCGCAGGGAGAACAGCGTGACCAAACACGACCAGAAAGCTCAATTGAAAGAACGCCTGGACTTTGTCGGACTGGGCGAAGCCGAGCGTCGCCACCTCTCAGACGTGCAGCCGCTGGTGCGCAAGGCGGTCGGCGAGGCCCTCGATACGTTCTACGGCAAAGCCAAGGCCCATCCCCACACGGCGGGGTTCTTTGCCAGCGACGCCCATATCGCCCATGCCAAGTCGCGTCAGGCCAGTCACTGGGATGTGATCTCGTCGGGTCGTTACGATGGCGATTATGTCGATGCGGTTTCGGCGGTCGGCAGGACCCATGCACGGCTCGGGCTCGAGCCGCGATGGTACATAGGCGGGTACGCGATGATTCTCGACGGCATCCTCCGCGCCGTCATAGCCGACGAAATGAAGGGATTTTTCCGGAAGAGGAAGGCGGCGGTTCTCGCCGATCACCTGTCTGCCGTCGTCAAGGCGGCGCTGGTCGACATGGATTACGCGATCTCCGTCTATCTGGAGGCGTTGAACGATGAACGCGAGAAGGCCGAAACGGAGCGGCAGGAGGCGAAATGCGAGCAGGAGGGCGCGCTTGCGGCCCTCGACGCCGCATTGAAGAACCTGGCGGGCGGCGATCTCACCGCCGAACTCTGGCAGCAGCTTGCTCCCGGCTTCAGCGAGTTGAAGCAGAACTACAATTCTTCCCTCGCTTCCCTTGATGCTGCGATGGGTGAGATCAACCAGTCGGTCGATCAGGTGCGGGCGGAAGTGGCGGAAATTTCCGGCGCCACCGACAATATCGCAAGACGCACCGAGCAGCAGGCATCCGCGCTGGAGCAGACGGCCGCGGCGCTGGAGGAGATCACCACCCTCTCCCAGGACTCGGCGCGCAGGACCCGCGAGGTCCAGGCCATAGTGCGTGAATCCGCAAGCGAGACGGTTCGCTCCGGAGAGGTTGTCGAGGAAGCCATCGCCGCCATGGACGATATCGAGCAGTCTTCCCAGAAGATGACCCAGATCATCGGCGCAATCGACGAGATCGCCTTCCAGACCAACCTTCTCGCGTTGAATGCCGGTGTCGAAGCCGCGCGCGCCGGCGAACAGGGCAAGGGTTTTGCGGTCGTCGCCCAAGAGGTGCGCGAGCTCGCCCAGCGGTCGGCTGCGGCCGCCAAGGAGATCAAGGAACTGATCGAGCGTTCCTCGACCGACGTTCACCGCGGCGTCGAACTCGTCAACCGGACGGGAGCGGCGCTGGTCGGCATCGGTGACCGGGTCAAGTCTATCGAGGGGCATGTCAACGCGATCGCTCTGGCTGCTCAGGAGCAGGCATCCGGTGTCGACGAGATCAATTCCGCCGTGCGCACGATGGATCAGACGACCCAGCAGAACGCAGCGTTGATGGAAGAGGCCAATGCCGCGACCCAGAGCCTTGCCGGCATCAGCAGCCGCCTGGTTTCGCTGGTCGGGCGTTTCCGCATTACCGCCGCACGAAAACCAGCCGAAGAGCGGCCGCGGCTGCGTGCCTGATCGCGCTGGATTCGGCGCCATCTAACGGTTACACCGCTCCCGGGCATCGGTGATGCCGTGGACCCGAGCGAGAGGATGCCGGCCGTGAGCGACGATACGAGACTTGTACAGCTGGAAGAGCTGGCAGCCCACCAGGCCAAGGTCATCGACGAGTTGTCCGACCAGATTGCCGACCAATGGAAGGTTATCGAGCAGACCCGTGCCAAGCTCGACCGCCTGACCGAACGTTTCCTGACGCTCGAAGAATCGACGCGCGAGGCTGCTCCTTCCACCAGGCCGCCACACTACTGATCAGGCCGCGGTCCGGCGAAACCGCCTAAGGGCCAGGTATTCCCACAGGGCGACGGTAAAAAGCAGACCGACTGCCAGAAGCTGCAGCGTGACGTTTTCGGCATGGGGCACGAGCAGGAAACCGGCCAGTGCACACGTTATGCCGGCGCAGTGGGACCACGGGATCACCCTTGTGGAAGCGACTTTCATCCAGAGCGTACCGGACAGAAACAGGATCGGACCGCCGAGCACGGCAAGGGCGTGGTTGAGCATGCCGGTCTCGTGCGGATGGGTCATGACGAAATCCTCGCCGACGGCGGTCAGGATGATGCCCGCGACGATCGGAAGATGGCCGTAGGTGAACAGGCTGTCTGCCGTCGTTTGCGGTTCGTCCGCTTCTTCCGCGGTGTCGGCAGCGCGTTCCTGCCCATCGTGGAAGTAGATCCACCACATCAGCACGGTTGTCAGGAAGGCGCAGACCAGAACCAGAAATATCACCCCGCCCTCGTCGGCATGGCTGGAAGCCGTCTTGCCTGTGGTGATGATCGTCTCACCGAGTGCGATGATGACGAAGAGCGCGCAACGTTCGGCGAGATGTTCGCCGTTGACGCGCAGGGTTTCCGACGGGGAGGCGCCGATGCCGGGCGTCCAGTAGCGCGCGATCGGAGCGACATATTCTACGGCAAGCGCCGCGATCCAGAAGAGCGCCCGGCTTTCCGGCGTGGCAAGTCCGCCGGCAATCCAGAGGGCGCTCGATACCAGCAGCCAGAGAGTGATTCGCAGGAAGGTGGTGAACGAAGACTGATCGATGCCCCTGAATGCGTAGAGCGCAAAAAGCGAGCGGCCGAGCTGCATGCCGGAATAGGCGAGCGCGAAGACGATGCCGGCCTCGCTGAATGCTTTCGGCAGTGCAATGGCGAGCACGATGCCGAGAAACATCAACCCGAACAGCAGGAGCCGCACCGGCACGATCTCCGCGTCGAGGAGATTGGTGACCCAGGTCGTGTGGATCCATACCCACCACAGGGCAAAGACGAATATGAGCGCATCGAAAGCGATGCCGAAGGAAAAATCGGACGCCAGGGTCTGCGACAGCTGGATCAGCGCGAAAACGAATACGAGGTCGAAGAAGAGTTCCGGAAAACTCGCCTTGGTCGAATCCTGATCGTCCTTGCGCAGCCAGTGATGTTTGCTGTCGTTCGTCGCCTCTTCCATCCGTCTCTCTCTGGTTTCCACCCGCGTCGCCGCGGCTCCGAACTGGATTGAGGATGTAGGGCGCCAGCGGAAAAAGGGAGAGTCATCGCGTGAACGCGATGACGTCTCTGTCGTGAGGAAGGATCCGCGGTGTGCAGAAAAACAAAAAGGCCGGGCAAGCCCGACCTTTCCACTCCCGTCCACTGTGCCAGTACATCCGTGGTCACGTCAAACGGGACAAGCATTCCGATGCGGCCGCTTCGGGACGTTGTCGTCGCCGCGGCTCTAGCTTTCATCGTCTCTTCGAAAGGTTAACATACCGTTAAAACGGACTTGCAACCTGTCTCGAGCCGGCACGGTTTCCCGTATTTGCCGTTACGCTCGCCATCGAAAGGCCTTGGGCCATCGGCGGCAGCGTGCGTCGGAACGCCGTTGAAACTCAGATGGTGATGCGATCGGGAGGTTTCAAGACCTTCGTACCGATACCTTTCACCGGAAAGCCCGCGGCGGCGGTAACCGCCGCGAACCTCTCTTGGATTAGGCTGCCTGCAGCTGGTCTGCTGCGACCTTGCCGGAACGGCGGTCCGTGACCAGTTCGAAGGAAAGCTTCTGGCCGTCCTTCAGCTGGCCGAGACCTGCACGCTCAACGGCGGAAATGTGAACGAAAACGTCCGCGCCGCCGTCATCCGGCGAGATGAAACCGTAGCCCTTGGTTGCGTTGAACCACTTAACCGTACCCGTCGCCATATCGATGCCTTTCTATGCAATGACCGACGTCGCCCCCGAAAATGCGGAGGCAACAAAGTTAGTTTCGAATTTTGCAGGAAAGAACGTCGCAGGCGTGGCTTGGGCCAAGTGCTGGCTATCAAACAAATTTCGATGCAAGGCACTTAGGGCCTGCCCACTTGGCCGTCAAGATTGACGCTGAGCGGCGAAGAGACCCACCTTGCCTGAAATACAGAAAGCCCGGCGCGGGAGGAGGTGCGCCGGGCTTCTGAAACTGACCAACAACTGGGAGGAGGAGGTGTTGTCGGTCCCATCGGGGACGCTGGGAGGAGGAGTGCGTCCGTCGATGATTTGACTATACAGGAGGTGCGCTTAAAAAACAGCCACGATTTCGCACCGCAGCGATGCGTTTTCCGCATAGCTGTTTTCAGCGCTTGCCGGGAGGAGACGGTTCGGCCATTCTCCCGGCCATGAGCCTTGATTCCGTACGTACCTTCTTTTCAGAACACGCTCCCGACATCGAGGTTCTCGTCACCGACGCGAGTTCCGCCACAGTGGCTCTGGCCGCTGCCGCCCATGGCGTTTCGCCTGACCAGATCGCCAAGAGCATATGTCTTCGCGCAGGCGCGGAGACGATGATCGTCGTGATGGCGGGCATGGCCCGTCTCGACAACAGGAAGTTCCGCACGCGCTTCGGCGCCAAGCCGAGGATGCTGGGCGGAGAGGACGTGGTCGCTGTTACCGGTCACCCTGTTGGGGGCGTCTGCCCTTTCGGGCTGGCGTCGCCGCTGCAGGTCTATTGCGACGTCTCGCTGGAACGATTCGCCGAAGTGGTGCCAGCCGCGGGTGCGGTCAACGCCGCGGTACGAATTGCACCGCAGCGTCTGGCGGATTTGACGGGTGCCATCTGGATAGATGTCGCCCAGAGTGCCGATAAAGACGCCTAAGCTTAGAACCGGTCGCCGATATAGCGGCTGTACCAGGCTTGCTTGCTTTCGGCGGTCGCGGTCGCCACGGCATAGCCCAGGGCGAAACCCACGGCGCCGATAAGGGTGAACAACGTCGTGGTTGCCGCGGGATGCTCCTTGATGGTGCTGGCTACGGAATTGGCTTCGGACGAAACGTAGGTTGCCGCATTGCTGGCGCTGTCGGCCACCCGCTCATACACTTCACCGGTCTTTTCCGACATCAGGGAACTCAAACGCGCGATCTCGGACCTCAGGCCCTGGATCTCGCGGGAGATGTCCTCGCTCGGCTGATGATCGAAAGACGGGGCTTTGTTGCCCGCGGAGAAGCTTTTTACTGACTCTGCCATGCCGGCCTCCATTGTTTGGATGAGAGACCGGTCAACTTTTCAGGCAGCTATTCGTTCCGGGGGCGGATGAAAGATATCAGCGACTGCGCACCAATGCTGCGGCGAGCGCCTCCAGCTGATCCTTGTCGTCCGACCCTTTCTGGAGGGAATTGACAAGGATAAGTGCCAGCGCCTCGGCATCCGGGCTCTCCTTGTCGATCTCGTGCTCCTCACAGGTGTGGTCGAACACTTCCTGCAGAAGGTTAAGCTGTTCCGGATTGACTGGATTGCGAATCAACTGTGTCGGCATCAAACCCTCCCGATCTGAAACCCATCGGCAGACGTTCGATGTCCGGCATCTCTGGGCAGCTTGAAAAAACACCGCAACCCTGCGTCAGCCTGAAGCCAGAGCGGGCACGTGTTTGACTGAACTATTCCCAACCACCGGGATAAACTGTGAAGCTGCCGTCACGGTTTATCAATAACAAGTTAACGCGGGTTACAATTCAGGGGTTTAGCGTTTGCCGGCTTCTCCTATGGCAGGCCGCGGAACGCGGCCTGCCATGATCGTCGGTCAAGCCATACCGGCGGGATCGCCGATCGGCATGAGTGACGGTTTGAGCGTCGGATCCTGAGGATTCTTGCTGTCGCCCTTATCCTGGGCGGGTGTCAACGGCGGCTTTTCCTGGGTACGATCAGGCACGCCATCCGAAGGGACCGGCCCGCGAGGGGTTTCCGATGTCGGCACCGGTATGGGATCTCTATTGGGCATGAGTATCTCCTTTCGCATCTGTTGGCCAACGGAGATAACCCGGCTTGGTTCCAAGAATGGCAAGGCGGGGTGCCGGCGATTCAATACCAGCGGCGCGCTCTCGATGCCGACGATGCGCCAAGGACGTAACCGATGGCCAGTCCGAGCAGGCCGACCGCCAGCACGGCGGAACCGGTCGCCGTCGGATGGTCGGCAGCGTGTGCCGCAACCATGCCGGCTTCGTCCTTCGCCTTCACGATGGCGGATTTCGCCTTTTCGGATATGCGATGAGGATCTTCGATATCGCCGGTAAAACCGGTGCTGAGTGATTTTCTGGCCATGTCGTTCTCCTTGTCTGGAGAAGACAATCCTGTCCCGCGGAAGATGTTCCAACAATCAGGGCGCATTCGGCTCCGCGCCGGCGGCGGACCGGGGCGGGGCCGATCGCTTACTGGGCGGTCTTCTGGTCCTGATCGCCCGGCTGGCTCGTCTGACCTGTCGGCTTGATCTCTTCAAGACGTGCAGACTTGGCAATGCTTGCGGTGGTCATTTCCTTGTCCACCTCATTGGAGGCCGTAACCTTGTGCCCGGCGCATTCCGCAAATGCCGCGGAAGACGTGAGGCCGAGGACGGCAGCGACGACGAGAAATGTCTTCATGTCATTCTCCTTTCGCTTGTTGCAGTTCGAACACTAACAAAGACGGGCGCTGTCGCCCAAATCACGAATGCGCGTTCGGCATGTGGCTCACGCGAATTTCGCCAGCACATCGCGTGTGACGAAGATGTCGGTCTTGCCGGCTTCGTGTGCGGGATGACTGAACTCGAATGGGGTCTTTTCCGACATTTCGAGTGCTTGCTTGACGTTGACGAGCCCTACCGGCACCCGTCGGTCGCCATTGCGGACAACCGCCTCGACGATCTTATGCATGACTTCCTCCCTGGGTGCCCGGTTTCGGGGTTGGGCGCGAACTCCTCCTTCACGCATAACCCCATGGTAAAACATTAGGCTTGACTGATATTATCAAATTCGTCTTTCCTTGGAAAGCGTTGATTCGCAGGCAAAAATCATGCCTTTTGCGTCGTATCGGAGCACGCGGGATCGCGATCTTTACCGTCCGTTTGTCTTTTACTCCTCCTTAAATCGCCGCATTTAGAGTCCAGCTGACCACCAAGGGCGATTGATATCGTTAGGGCCTGCGTCTGGCAGGCATGGAGATGGGGAGCCGCCGGCTCATATGGCCGCCAGAGGCAGATCAGATAAACGGGTCGAACCGTCCTTCGGAACGTCGCAGGATGACGAGGGATTCCGCCTCGAAGCCGACGACCGCATCATCGGTCAGCGAAAGGCGTCCCGGCGTCCGGCGAAGGACGAGGCGAAACGAACGGAGCCGGAGCGGCGCGGCGGTAAACCCGCGGACAGGCGGTCCTCCCGGAAATCCCGCGGAGCCTCGGGAGGCGGCGGAGTTCTCGCGCCCCTGCGCTCCCTGATCTACTGGTGCGTCGTGCTGGGGATCTGGAGTGCGATCGGCATCGGCGGCCTGGTTCTCTATTACGGCGCGCAAATGCCGTCCGCCAGCTCCTGGTCGATCCCCGATCGCCCTCCGAACATGAAGATCACGGCGATCGACGGTTCCGTCATCGCCAATCGCGGCGCCACCGGCGGCGAGGCCCTCGCGCTCGAGGAGATGTCGCCCTATCTGCCGCAGGCCGTAATCTCCATCGAAGACAGGCGCTTCTATTCGCATTTCGGCGTCGATCCCTTCGGTCTCGCTCGCGCCTTCGTCAACAATCTCACCGGACAACCGATCCAGGGCGGCTCGACGATTACCCAGCAGCTGGCGAAGAACCTGTTCCTGTCGCCTGACCGGACATTCGAACGGAAGATCCAGGAAGTGCTGCTGTCCTTCTGGCTGGAGCACAAGTTCACCAAGGATCAGATCCTCGCCATGTATCTGAACCGCGTCTTCTTCGGTTCGGGCGCCTATGGCGTGGAAGCGGCATCGCGGCGTTACTTCAACAAGTCGGCCCGCGAGGTCAATCTGGGCGAGGCTGCGACGCTGGCAGGCCTCCTGAAGGCGCCTTCGCGCCTTTCGCCCGCCCGTGATCCCCAGGCGGCGGAAGAGCGCGCCCAGATCGTGCTCGGCACGATGCGTGAGGAAGGTTACGTTACCGATAGCGATCTCAAGGCGGCGATGTCGCAGCCTCCCGCCAAGGCGAAGAGCTATTGGTCCGGCCCGCAGCACTATGCCGCCGACATGGTGGTGGACGAGGTGAAAAGCCTGATCGGCGAGCCGAAGACCGACGTCGTCGTCGAAACGACCATCGACACGCGGCTCGAGGATGCTGCCGACAAGGCGCTGAACGACGTGCTGAGCAAGGAGGGCGGCAAGCTCAATGCCACCCAGGCCGCTCTCGTATCCATCGATGCGACTGGCGCGATACGCGCCGTCGTCGGCGGGCGCGACTACGTCGAGAGCCAGTTCAATCGTGCGGCGAAGGCGAAGCGGCAACCGGGCTCGTCCTTCAAGCCCTTCGTCTATGCGGCCGCACTCGAAGCCGGATATCGCCCCGACACGCTGGTCAACGACGCGCCGGTTAAGATCGGCAACTGGTCGCCGGAGAATTTCGACCAGAAGTTCCGCGGCCAGGTAACCCTCGCTTCCGCCATGGCACAGTCGCTGAACACGGTTGCCGCGCAACTGGTCATGCAGGTCAGCCCCGCTGCCGTCATCAGCCTGGCGCATCGCCTCGGCGTCGAATCCGATCTTCAGTCGAACGCGTCCATCGCGCTCGGTACGTCGGAAGTTTCCCTCGTCGAACTGACCTCCGCCTATGCGCCTTTCATGAACGGCGGCTACAAGGCGACGCCCCATATCGTCAAGCGCATCACCGATACCGAGGGCAAGGTCCTTTACGAAGCCGACTACAGCAGCCCGCCGCGGGTGTTGAGCGAGCCGGTCGCGGCCACCATGAACAGCATGATGAGTGGCGTGATCAACGAGGGTACCGGCCGTGCCGCAAGGCTCGACGGCTGGCAGGCCGCCGGCAAGTCCGGGACCACGCAGTCCTTCCGCGACGCGCTTTTCGTCGGCTATACCAGCATCATGACGACCGGCATCTGGTTCGGCAACGACGACGGCACGTTCATGAAGAAGGTGACCGGCGGCGGTCTGCCGGCCAAGGCCTGGAAGGAATACATGACGGCGGCGATGCATGGCTACACGCCGACGCCGCTCTTCGGCTTCAACAGTGGACTGCAGCTGCCGCCTCCCGTCGATGAACAGTCGCCTTCGACGACGATCGGCGACATCATTTCCGGCATTCTGCCGGGCGCCAGGGACGATCAGGCCGGCTATTCCGATCCGGACGAATTCCCGCCGGCGCCCCAGGCTCCCGCTCAGCAGGCTCCTTCACGCATTCCGGGCCAGGTTCCAGATCGCGCGGAAGCGTCCCTCGACCAGCCGCGACAGAGGCGTCCTGCCGAGCGGCCCTATCCTCAGCCTGCCCGGGAAATACCTTGCGCCTACGGGGACAACGCGATCTGCAACAACGGTGGCGACGACCAGGCCGTTTACGACCGCGCGCCGCCGCGCCGCTCCCGCGAGGCAGACGTCGGCAGCCGCGACGCGACCGGTGGATACCGCGATTATCGCCAGTATCGAGGCCCTTATGATGCCGGCGGCCCCGTGCCTCCGGGCGATGTAGGCGCAGGCCTGATGCCCCCCGCGGAAGTGGGGCCGGACGGCGGTCGTGTCTACCAGCCGCAGCAAACGCGTCGGACAACGCTGCTCGACGTCATCATGGGCCAGTAGAGGCCGGAAAGAACCAATAGGGAAAATCGCATTTTTTTGCCGGAAGGCAGGCGATTTCCCGCCTTGCAGTCGGAAAATCCCGTCCTTATATACGCCGCATGACCGCAGCCGATGCTGCGATAATTCAAAGACCATCCCAGTCGAGGAACTGTCAGTGGGATGCCTCTCGGGGTCCCGACGGTTCGCTTAAAGGAGAGAGAAGACATGGCTAAAGTAATTGGCATCGACCTCGGAACCACCAATTCCTGCGTCGCCATCATGGATGGCAAGGATGCGAAGGTCATCGAGAACGCCGAAGGCGCGCGTACCACACCCTCGATGGTCGCATTTTCCGACGACGGCGAGCGTCTCGTCGGCCAGCCGGCCAAGCGCCAGGCGGTGACCAACCCCACCAACACCCTGTTTGCCGTAAAGCGCCTCATCGGCCGCCGTTACGAAGATCCGACGGTAGAGAAGGACAAGGGCCTCGTCCCCTTCGACATCGTCAAGGGTGACAACGGCGACGCCTGGGTGAAGGCTCACGACCAGAACTATTCGCCCGCGCAGGTCTCCGCGATGATCCTTCAGAAGATGAAGGAAACCGCCGAATCCTATCTCGGCGAGAAGGTCGAGAAGGCGGTCATCACCGTTCCGGCATACTTCAATGACGCGCAGCGCCAGGCCACCAAGGATGCCGGCCGCATCGCCGGTCTCGAAGTCCTTCGCATCATCAACGAACCGACCGCTGCTGCCCGTGCCTATGGCATGGACAAGAAGGACGGCAAGACGATCGCCGTTTACGACTTGGGTGGTGGTACGTTCGATATCTCGGTCCTGGAAATCGGCGACGGCGTCTTTGAAGTGAAGTCGACCAATGGCGACACCTTCCTCGGCGGTGAAGACTTCGACATGCGTCTGGTCGAATATCTTGCAGCCGAGTTCAAGAAGGATCAGGGCATTGACTTGAAGAACGACAAGCTTGCCCTGCAGCGCCTCAAGGAAGCTGCCGAAAAGGCCAAGATCGAGCTGTCGTCCTCGCAGCAGACCGAAATCAACCTGCCCTTCATCACGGCGGATGCTTCCGGCCCGAAGCACCTGACGCTGAAGCTGACCCGCGCCAAGTTCGAAAGCCTGGTCGATGATCTCGTCCAGCGGACGATCGCACCGTGCAAGGCAGCGCTTAAAGATGCCGGCGTAACGGCTGCCGAAATCGACGAAGTCGTGCTCGTCGGCGGCATGAGCCGCATGCCGAAGGTACAGGACGTCGTCAAGCAGCTGGTCGGCAAGGAGCCGCACAAGGGCGTCAACCCGGATGAAGTCGTCGCACTCGGCGCCGCCATCCAGGCCGGCGTTCTGCAGGGTGAC
>JBQGDG010000431.1:0-1819 GCA_052038935.1 Neorhizobium sp.
ACCGAACACGGCTTTGCCGGCGTCGGCGTCGGCGCCGCGATGGCGGGCCTGAAGCCGATCGTCGAGTTCATGACCTTCAACTTCGCCATGCAGGCGATCGACCAGATCATCAACTCCGCGGCCAAGACGCTCTACATGTCCGGTGGCCAGATGGGCGCGCCGATCGTGTTCCGTGGCCCGAACGGCGCTGCTGCCCGCGTGGGCGCTCAGCACAGCCAGGATTACGCCGCCTGGTACAGCCAGATCCCGGGCCTCAAGGTCGTCATGCCGTACACGGCAGCCGACGCGAAGGGTCTGCTCAAGGCTGCCATCCGCGATCCCAACCCGGTTGTCTTCCTGGAAAACGAGATCCTCTACGGCCAGCACTTCGACGTGCCGAAGATGGACGATTTCGTTCTGCCGATCGGCAAGGCCCGTATCCACAAAACCGGCAAGGACGCAACGGTCGTCTCCTTCGGCATCGGCATGACCTATGCGGTCAAGGCAGTCGAGGAGCTTTCCAAGGAAGGCATCGACGTCGAACTGATCGACCTGCGCACGATCCGTCCGATGGACCTTCCGACCGTCATCGAATCGGTCAAGAAGACCGGTCGTCTGGTGACCGTCGAGGAAGGTTATCCGCAGAACTCGGTCGGCACCGAAATCGCCACCCGCGTCATGCAGCAGGCCTTCGACTATCTCGACGCACCGGTTCTGACGATTGCCGGCAAGGACGTTCCGATGCCCTATGCCGCCAACCTCGAAAAGCTGGCGCTGCCGAATGTCGGCGAAGTCGTCCAGGCGGTGAAAACCGTCTGCTACAAGTAACGGGGGAGGTCCCGATGCCGATCAATATCACCATGCCGGCCCTTTCTCCGACCATGGAAGAGGGCAACCTTGCAAAGTGGCTCGTCAAGGAAGGCGATAAGGTCAAGTCCGGCGACGTGATCGCCGAGATCGAGACCGACAAGGCGACGATGGAAGTCGAAGCCGTCGATGAGGGCACGATCGCCAAGATCGTCGTTCCGGCCGGTACGGACGCGGTCAAGGTCAATGCCCTGATCGCCGTCATCGCCGAAGAAGGCGAGGACGTTTCCGCCGCCGCTGCCAGCGCAGGTTCGGCTCACAAGTCGGATGCGCCGAAGGCCGAAGCGCCGAAGTCCGAGGCCGCCAAGACCGAGGCGAGTTCTGAAGCTCCGAAGGCCGAGAAGCCGGTCGCGGATGCGGCGCCTGCACCGTCCACTCCGGCGCCTGTCGCCGACGGCAAGCGCGTTTTCTCGTCGCCGCTTGCCCGGCGTCTCGCCAAGGAAGCCGGTCTCGATCTTTCGTCCGTCACCGGTACCGGCCCGCATGGCCGGGTCGTGAAGGCGGATATCGAGAAGGCTGCGGCCTCCGGTGGCGCTGCTACCGCTCCGGCTGCGGCACAACCGGCAGCCGCCGGTGCTGCTGCTCCGGCTGCCGCCAAGGGACCGTCGGACGATGCCGTACTCAAGCTGTTTGCGGAAGGCTCCTACGAGCTCCTGCCGCATGACGGCATGCGCAAGACGATCGCCTCGCGCCTCACGGAATCGACCCAGACCGTTCCGTCCTATACGATCTCGATGGATTGCGAGCTCGACGCCATGCTGAAGCTGCGCGGCGAGATCAACGCCTCGGCTCCGGTGAAGAAGACAGAGAAGGGCGAGGTGCCTAGCTTCAAGCTCTCGGTCAACGACTTCATCATCAAGGCGATGGCGCTGGCGCTTCGCGACGTCCCGATGGCGAACGCCTCCTGGACCTCGACTGCCCGCGTCCTGCACAAGCATGCCGATGTCGGCGTCGCCGTGTCGATCCCGGACGG
>JBQGDG010000432.1:0-16004 GCA_052038935.1 Neorhizobium sp.
GTCAAAACCTGTGGCCAAAGGGGCAAATCCAGGCGGATCGCCTATAAGAAACAAAAAACCCGGCCGAAGCCGGGTCTGTTTGGTGCGGTCGAGAAGACTCGAACTTCCACGGGTTGCCCCACAGCGACCTCAACGCTGCGCGTCTACCAATTCCGCCACGACCGCATCGTGGTAGAGCCGATTTGCGTCGGCGAGCGAGCATCTAGCAAATGGATTTCGGCTACACAAGTGTGTCGTGACAGATTTTTGAAGGATAAAAATTCGAAGGCGCAATCCCTATCTTGAGCGAGCCCGCATGGTGCCTTGCCAAGCATCGTGCTTCTTGCCAGAAGGCCTTCCATGTCTACACGTACCGATCTCGATCATCTGATGCTCCCCATGCCAGGCTCCCCGCCGGTGCGCTGGCGCATTTCCGACTGTCCAATCTCCTATCCGGATGCGATCGCGGAGATGGAGCGGGAAGTGGCTGCGATCGCGGACGGAAACGCCGGCGAACTTGTATGGCTCCTCGAACATCCGCCGCTCTATACGGCCGGAACCAGTGCCAATGGTGCGGATCTGATCGAACCGGACCGGTTCCCCGTCTATCCGACGGGACGCGGCGGAGAATACACCTATCACGGTCCCGGCCAGCGCGTGGCTTATGTCATGCTCGACCTGAAACGCCGCCGACAGGATGTCCGTGCCTATGTCGCGGCGCTCGAGGAAATGGTGATCCGGACGCTCGATCTGATGAATGTGCGCGGCGAAAGGCGGGAGGATCGGGTGGGCGTGTGGGTAAGGCGTCCGGAGAGGCCGCTTCTTCCCGACGGCAGCATTTCGGAGGACAAGATCGCGGCCTTCGGCATTCGCCTGCGTCGGTGGGTCAGCTTCCATGGCCTGTCGATCAACGTCGATCCCGACCTGTCGCATTTTTCCGGCATCGTCCCCTGTGGAATCTCGTCCTACGGTGTTACCAGCCTCGTCGATCTCGGTATGCTCGTGATGATGCAGGACGTCGACCTGCGGCTGCGTCAGTCGTTCGAAGAGATTTTCGGCGCGACGGTGAACGAAGGAGTGTGAAGCTTGGCGGAAGCGAAGATCAAGACACGCCCGATCGGTGCCACGGCTCAGGTTCGCAGGACCGGTCACCCGCAGGTGATAAGCCGGACGGGCGGTGAAATCGATATCGTCACCGGCGCCTCCGACGAGGGTTTCAATCCACTGGACCTGATGTTCGCATCGCTCTCGGCGTGCCTCGTCCTGAGCGCGCGGATCGCAGCGAGCAGGCTCCGGCTCTTCGACAGGTTCGAAGGGGCAAGCGCAGACGTCACCGGCGAGAAAGCCCCGGGCGAACCGACCAGGCTTGAAACTTTCGCGGTGAGGATGCGGATTGAAGGTGATCTCGCCCCCGCCGAGCGGCAGCGGATCGCCGAGATGGCGGAGGAGATATGCACCGTGAGCAACACGCTGCGTACCCCGCCCGTCATCTCCATAACGGTAACCTAGTCTTCGTCGGGTATGCGGCCGTCTATGCCTGCAAGACGAAGGTGATTGATCACCCGCCGCGTGCCTTCGACATGCTGCGCCGCATGAACGATCCGGCGTGACACCGCCGCATCATCGACCTGTCCGCTCAGGGTCACCACACCGCGGTCGACATGAACGTCCAGAAGGTTCATGTCGATTATCGCGAGGGCCTCGATCGCATCGGTCACCCTTTCTTCCAGATCATCAGCCTCCTCGAGGCCTTCGGTTCCGGGTTTCAGGCTGTCTCCGAGCGGCGCCTCGGCTCCGTCCGACCCGGCCTGATCCACGAGGAAACCGGGATTGCGCGTGCGGTCTCCGTTCCCTCCCGAACTGCCATAGGCCGCATTGTCGACCGGGCCCGATCCCGCGCCCGGCTGATCTGCATAAGGCCAGCCTTCGTCGATATTGCGGTCGTCATAGTCGCGGAAGTCTTCTTCGCGCGAGATGTCGTCGATGTCTTTCTTGACCGGCATGGCAGGCTCCTTGCTTGGTTCGTGGCGATGGCCCGTTCACGGGACCACAGGCATATCCGCCTCAGTTCGGCAGGGTGCCGGCTTTCCCTGTGAGGGTCAGATGATTCTCGACGTCGTGCACGCCGTCGATCGTCTCGGCAGCGAGGATGACCTTGCGGGCCGACATCAGATTATCCACCGAACCATCCAGAATGACGGTCGTTCCCTCGACATGGGCTTCTACGGCCGAAGCGTCGACGTCCGACAGGCTCGACAGGCGGTCTTCAACCTTGCTGCCAAGGTCATTGTCGTTGGCTTTCAATGTCTCGGTCATGGTTCTGCTCCTCTTTCGACAACCATGCCGGGATAACGGACGGAGCCGTTTTTGGTTCGATGGAAGCGTCAGTTTTCCTTCAGCCACCGTTTGACCAGCCGATCCCGCTTCAGCCGCGACAGACGGCGCAGCCAGAAGATCCCGTCGAGCTGATCGATCTCGTGCTGGATGCAGACTGCATGGAAGTCCTCGGCTTGCGTCTCGATGATCTTGCCCGCGAGATCCTGATGGCGAAGCCCTATGCGGCGCGGGCGCTCGATTTCGTCCGTTGCTCCGGGCATGGAAACGCTGCCTTCCATATGCAGGATCTTTTCGTCGCTCACCCAGCTGATCTGCGGGTTGACGTAATAGAGCGGCGTTGCGAACGATGGCAGTTCCAGCACGAAAATGCGCTGGAATATGCCGATATGCGCTGCCGTGATGCCGACGCCCGGTGCCGCGCGCATCGTATCGAGAAGATCGTCGGCAAGCGCCAGGAGCGCGTCGTCGAAACGGGCGACCGCCGTGCAGGGGATCGAGAGCCTCTGATCCGGATAGGTGACGATCTGGCGGACGGCCATGGATATCCTTCTTTTGACGAATGCTGACCAAAGCTGAAGTGTGATATCCGACGCGTGTTGTCGCGGTCGCCTCTTCTCGGCAGCGGGCAGTTCAGTCTTTCATGCTATCTGATTGTTGGCTATATGTTTTCCGTCGCTGCCGCCACAGCGGCCCGCGGACGAGAAGAGGGCAGCAGATGAGCGATATCCAGGAAGAGACCCTCATCCGCAAGAAGGCCGGCGACGAAGGCCACGACATCTATTCCGAAGACGGGTCGATCAGGTCGGATTTCCTAGCCCGGGTGGGCGCGGCAATCGCCGACCGTGACGTGCTTTTCCTCCGGCAGAACGTCGCCAAGCTGCACGAGTCCGAACTGGGGGACCTGCTCGAATCGATTCTGCCGGATCAGCGTCAGGCGCTGGTGCGCCTGCTCGGCAAGGATTTCGACCTGACGGCACTGACGGAGGTCGACGAGGCGATCCGCCTCGAGATCGTCGAGCAGATGCCGAACGAGCAGATCGCGGCCGCCATCGGTGATCTCGATTCCGACGATGCCGTCTACATCCTGGAGGATCTCGACCATCAGGACCGGGAAGAGATCCTGGCGCAGCTGCCGTTCACCGAGCGCGTCCGGCTCAGGCGGGCACTCGACTATCCGGAAAGTTCCGCCGGCCGCAGGATGCAGACGGAATTCGTCGCGGTCCCGCCGTTCTGGACTGTCGGCCAGACGATCGATTACATGCGCGAAGATGCCGACCTGCCAGAAAGCTTCACGCAGATTTTCGTCATCGATCCGACCTTCAAGCTGCTCGGCATCATCGATCTAGACAAGATCCTGCGGACCAAGCGGCAGATTCGCATCGAGACCATCATGCGGGAGACGAACCATCCGATTCCCGCGGACATGGACCAGGAAGAGGCGGCGCAGATCTTCGAGCAATACGACTTGCTGTCGGCAGCCGTCGTCGACGACAACGGCCGGCTCGTCGGGGTCTTGACCATCGACGACGTCGTGGACGTCATTCAGGAGGAGGCGGAAGAAGACCTTCGTCGCCTCTCCGGCGTCGGCGACGAGGAACTGTCCGACTCGGTAAAGGATACGTCCAGATCCCGTGTTCCATGGCTGTTGATCAACCTGGTCACGGCGTTCCTCTCGGCCTCGGTGATTTCGCTGTTCGAGGCGACGATCGAAGAGATCGTCGCGCTCGCCATCCTGATGCCGATCGTCGCCGGCATGGGCGGCAATGCCGGCTCCCAGACGATGACCGTGACGGTGCGGGCGCTCGCGACCCGCGATCTCGACATCCACAATGCCTGGCGGGTCGTCCGGCGCGAGGCGGGGGTCGGACTCATCAACGGGGCTCTCTTCGGTACCCTGGTGGGCTCGGTTGCCGGCTGGTGGTTTGCCGATCTCCACCTCGGCATAGTCATCGGCTCGGCGATGATCATCAACATGTTCGCCGCCGCCATGGCCGGAATGACGATCCCGATCCTGCTCGACAAGGCAGGCACGGATCCGGCCGTATCCTCCGCGGTGTTCGTGACGGCTATCACCGACATGACCGGTTTCGTCAGCTTTCTCGGCCTCGCGACGCTCTGGCTCCTGCACTGAGCGGCGACGAGGATGCCGTGCGTCATTTGACTGTTACGTAAAAGTCAATTATTTTTCCCCTGTCACGGCAGGGATCCGATGTGAACAAGTATTACAGCATAACCGAACTGACCCGCGAATTCGGCGTGTCCACCCGCACGCTTCGCTTCTACGAGGACGAAGGCCTGATCCATCCCGAAAGACGCGGCAGGACGCGACTGTTTCGCGCCGCCGATCGTCGGCTGATCCAGGAAATCCTGCGCGGGCGAAGGATCGGGTTCACGATCGCCGAAATCCGCGAGATCATTCAGGTCTACCGGGAGCCTCCGGGCGAACTCGGACAGCTCAAGCTGCTGATGAAGCGCGTCGACGAGAAGCGCGACGAACTCCGCCAGAAGCGCAAGGACATCGATGAGACCCTGATCGAACTCGACAATGTCGAGGAAGCCTGCCTGACGCGACTGGCGGAAATCGGCGTCGGCACCTGACCGCTGCCGACGGGCCTATTGCGGGCCGATCGAACATTCCTGCGCTATGATCTGTATGCGATCGTCCTGCGGCGAAACGATGCCGTTCTGAAGCGGCGTCATAAGCTGCTGATCGATCAGCCGGTCTGCGGTGCAGCCGCAGAAGGCGGAGCAGAGAGCCTGATCTCCGGTCTGCTTCATGCAGGTTGCCTCGCAGCTCGACACATAGCCCTTTCGCGGATCGGCGGGCGGCGGCGGATAGACGATCGACGCCAGATAAACGAGCGCGATCAGAACCGGCTGGTGCAGAAGATATATGCTCAGGCTGTGGCGGCCGGCCTTGTCCAGTATCGTCGAGGCTTTCTGCAGGCCGGCGAGCCGGGTTGGCCATCCCCGCGCCATGCCGATACGCGCTACCGCCACGCCGGAAAGCAGCGCCGCCAGCCACGGGAACAGCGGAACATAATCGTTGGACCGCGGGGGGAACTCGGAAAACCCGAGCCATGCCAGCCAGCGCGTATCGAATGCCGCGGAATGCAGCGCGCCGGGCGCCATGCTCGCATCGGCGATCATCGCCGCCACGATGACCAGCGGCGCAGCGATGGTCAGCGTCAGCGGGGCGCGGAGAAGGGCGAGGCCGATCACGCTCGACAGCGCGATATTGTGCAATATCCCGAAATAGATCCATTCCTGCGGAAAGGCGAAAAATGTCGCAACGCTGATGGCGGCGGCTGCGCCCGCCACGATCGCGAACCGCTTCCAGAAGGATTGCCAGCGGATGGCGGATCCATGGGCGAGCACGAGGCTGATGCCGGCGAGGAAGAGAAACGAGCTCGCGATCGTCCGCGCATAGATGCGGAAGATCCCCTGCGTGGCCGTACCCGGATCGAGATAGCCGAAGAACTCGAGATCCCAGGTCAGATGATAGGTGGCCATCGCGATCAGCGCGATGCCGCGAAGCGTATCGATGAGAAGGATGCGGGGAACGCGAGGCGGGGCAAGCCGGTCGTCTGCGGATATGGTCAAGGGATCAATGCCTGTTCGTTTCCATGATGGCCAGTCGCGCCTCGGAGAAATACTGCCTCCGCACGAGCACTGCGATGACGAAGACGGTCATCGCCATGAACATATAGGGCCCGACGAACCAGCCGAGATAGCCCACCGACAAAAAGAGGGCGCGGAGGCCCGAATTGAAATGGCTGGCGGCGATCGTGTTCATCCTGATGACCTGGTCGGCTGCGGCTTCCGCAGTGGCGCGATCGGCATTCGTGTCGTGCATCATCGGCAGGGCGCCGAAGAGGATCGTGCAGTAGTTGAACAGCCGGTACGACCAGCCGAACTTGAAGAAGGAATAGCCGAAGAGGAATGTCAGCCCGGCCACCTTGAGTTCGAATGCCGTTCTGCCGGCGTAGTGGACGAAGGAAAGATCGCGGAACACGGCTTCGACCTGGTCGGTGGCGCCGAGAAGCGCGAAGCATCCGCCGATGGCGAAGATCGACGTCGAGGCGAAAAAGGCGGTGCCGTTCTGCAGGCCGGCGAGGATCTGCGTGTCGATCATCTTCAGGTCCCGGCGCAGTGAATTGTAGATCCACTGCTTGCGCCGTTCAGCCATGGCGCGGTTCAGGCTGAGGCGCGGAAAGAGGCGTGCGCCGGAGCCGGCAGTCAGCCATGAGTAGACGGTCCATAGAGAAGCGAAAAGCGCAAGGGCCACATAATCGGCGATCGTCATGTTCACCATCCGATTCGAGAAGTCATTGTCTTGCTAGCTTTCCCCGGCAACGGCAAGAGGCGTGCGGCCGACTCCCGCGGGCGGAAGGAAGCGAGCCTTGCGGAGACCGCGAAAGCATCACATATCCTATCCGCGCTTCATGTCGCTCGCGTCAAAGGGCGTGTCGGGACGCCACCGTGACGTCACGTTCAGTTGGCATAGGCTGGCGCAACCCTCGGAATATTGAGCAATCGGGTCCCATGTTTCTTTCCGTTTTCGACGTCTTCAAGATCGGTATCGGTCCGTCAAGCTCCCATACGATGGGGCCGATGTCGGCCGCCAATCGTTTTCTCGAGCTTATCCTTTCCGACGAATGGCCCCGACCCGCGGGGGCGTATGTCGCCGGCCTTTCCGTCTCGCTGCACGGTTCGCTCGCCTTCACCGGGATCGGTCATGGCACGGGCAGGGCGGTCGTCCTGGGGCTGATGGGCGAGACCCCCAGCACCGTCGATCCCGACCGCATGGACGAGATCATCGAGGCGGTGGAGAGGACGGGCCGCGTCACGCCGCCCCGCCATCCGGCTTATGAGTTCCAGCCGAAGACAGATCTCGTCTACGACAAGAAACATCCCCTGCCGGGGCATGCCAACGGCATGGCCTTCTCGGCGCTCGACCGGGACGGCCGGCTTCTCCTCAAGCGGATCTACTATTCCATAGGCGGCGGTTTCGTCGTGACCGACACGGAACTCGATGCGATGCGGGCGACCAAGGACGCCGCGAGCGGCGAGCGTGTGCCATACCCCTTCGCCACCGCAAGGCAGATGCTCGACATGTCGCGCGGAGCCGGGCTCACGATCGCCCAGATGAAGCGCGCCAACGAGCTGACCAGGGTCAGTCCGGAAAAGCTGGACGACGGTATCGACGCGATCTGGAGCGCCATGAACGGCTGCATCGATCGCGGCCTGAAGGTCGACGGGATCATGCCCGGAGGGCTCAAGGTCAAGCGGCGTGCGCGTGCCATCCATGACCGGCTGAACGAGGAATGGCGCAGCAACCGTCCCAATCCGCTTCTCGCCAACGACTGGCTCAGCGTCTACGCGATGGCCGTCAACGAAGAGAATGCCGGCGGTGGACGTGTCGTCACCGCGCCGACCAACGGAGCGGCCGGCGTCATTCCGGCGACGCTGAAATACTTTCTGCATTTTCACGAGGATGCCACGCAGGAGGATATCCGCGACTTCCTGCTGACTGCTGCGGCGATCGGCGGGATCATCAAGCACAACGCCTCGATCTCGGGCGCCGAGGTCGGATGTCAGGGCGAGGTCGGCTCCGCCGCGGCCATGGCTGCCGCGGGTCTGGCGGCGGTCATGGGCGGCTCGCCGGAGCAGATCGAAAACGCCGCCGAAATCGCGCTGGAGCATCATCTGGGCATGACCTGCGACCCGATCGCCGGACTGGTGCAGGTTCCCTGCATCGAGCGAAACGCACTCGGGGCGGTGAAGGCGGTCACGGCCGCCTCGCTCGCCATAAAGGGCGACGGTACGCATTTCGTCCCGCTCGATGCCTGTATCGAGACGATGCGCCAGACGGGCAACGACATGAGCGAGAAATACAAGGAGACGTCCACCGGCGGGCTTGCCGTGAACGTGGTGGAATGCTGAGCCTGCGACGGTGGATCGCAAGAGTTGGGGCTTGACGGAACCGGCTGACGGGTCTTCAAGCAAGCCTATGGGACTTCATCTGATAAAGCTTTGTGTGGGCGCCGACAGCGTCCAGGATCTCCGGGACTGGGTCGCCGAAAGGGTGCTGACCGCTATGGCCTCCGGGCTCGACCCGCACAGCGTCCATACGACGCGCATGGTGCCGAAACGTATCGACGAACTGCTCGATAACGGTTCTCTCTACTGGGTCATCAAGGGTCAGGTGCTGGCGCGGCAGAAGCTGCTCGATATCCGAACGGCGACGGGGGCCGACGGTATTCAGCGGTGCCAACTCCTGTTGGGGCCGGAAGTGATCGATACGGCCCCGCAGCCGAAGCGGCCGTTCCAGGGATGGCGTTATCTCAAGGAGAACGAGGCACCGATCGATCTCGGCGCACTCGGAGAGGATGTCGCGGCGCTTCCCGAAGACCTGCGTCGCGAACTTTCCGATCTCGGCCTGCTCTAGTCTAGAGAGCCTGCGGCAGCTTCATCCGCACCGGAGCTCTGCCGGAATAGGCGGCAACATGGAGATGGATGCCGGCTTCCGGCTGAGCCTGACGCCAGGCCCGTGCGCCATGGCTCAGAAGCATGGAGACGAGATCGCGGGTTTTGTCCTTCGAACGGCCGAGGCCGAGACCCGCAAGCCGCATCGCAGCCTCGTGGAGCGGGTTGAGCGCGAGCCCGCGACCGCGCGACCCGAGATCGATGCCGTTTTCATTCATTCCCATTGGAAACCCCGTATACGCATTACAAAAGCGAGATTTCTCCGCACCGTTCAGGCACGGCCGTGAAACGGGCGGACCTGCGTCCGCCCGGTATTCCTACTGCTGGGAGGCCCAGCAGTTGACGCCCTTCTTCTTGAGCAGGTTGCAGGCGTCGACCGCAGTCTTCTGGTCGTCGAAGCCGCCGAACCGGGCGCGGAAGATCTGGTCGCCGTTGTTGTTGAAGGCGACCGTGAAGGGTTTGGCGGTACGCAATACCTTGCCGCCTTTATCCTGCGCACTCTGCAGGAGTTCGTTTGCCATCTTCTCGCTCGGAGAGACGCCAATCTGGATGACCCAACCGGTCATGGCAGCAGCCTTGGCGGTGGACCGGGTAGAGGCCGTGGTGACGTCGTCGACGGCCGCGGCAGGAGCGTCACGCTTCAGAGAAGCCTCTTCGCGCTTGGGCATGTATTCCGGAGCCGGCGAAGGAATGGCCGCCGGGGGCGCCATGGCGGCGCTGAGCGCGCGGCTGGCGGCCTTTTTCTGCGACGATTCGCCGGCATAGGCGGAGGCGGCCTGAAGCGGCGCCTGCGGGCGCTCCTCGTAGCGAGCGTCCGGCAGCGGGCCGCTATTGGGAAGATCGAAAGCTGCGACCTGGCGGCCCTCGGAAGCATTGGCGGCAATGTCCGGCGTCCGGGCCACCGGCGTTGCGGGAACTGCGGGCGCAGTCTGGGCGATCAGGTTGGAACCGGCGCCACGCGAGGCCTTGGGCAGATATTCCGCGACGAGCTTGCGCATGGTGGCGTCACGGGCCGCGCTGGAGCGGCCACCGAGCACCACGGCCACGATCGACCGGCCTTCGAGCTGGGCGGAGGTCGCAAGGTTGCTGCCGGCTGCGCGGGTGTAACCCGTCTTGATGCCGTCGACGCCCCTGACGTTGCCGACCAGGCGGTTGTGGTTGCCGATGGTCTGCTTGCCGAACTGGAAGGAACGGATACCGAAATAGGGATAATATTGCGGGAAATGCTGGCGCAGCGCGATGCCGAGGCGTGCCTGGTCGCGTGCCGTCGTCATCTGGGCCGTGTTCGGCAGGCCGTGCGCATTCCTATAGGTCGTGCGCGTCATGCCGAGCGCACGTGCCTTGCTGGTCATGATCTGGGCGAAACGGGCTTCCGATCCGCCTATATATTCGCCGAGAGCCGTCGCGATATCGTTGGCGGAGCGAGTCACCAGGGCGCGGATCGCCTGATCGACGGTGACGCTGCCGCCGGCGCGAACGCCGAGCTTGGATGGCGGCTCCTTGGCGGCATTGGCCGAAACCGGAACTTTCGAATCCAGGCTGATGCGGCCGGCCTCGAGCGCTTCGAACGTGAGGTAAAGGGTCATCATCTTGGTCAGCGAGGCCGGGTAACGCAGGCCGTCCGGATCTTCGCCATAGAGGACCTTGCCGGACTTGGCGTCGACGACGATGCCCGCATATTTCGGGGCAGCTGCCGCCGGCTGCGCCGTCGCAGACAGGGCCAGAGCCAGCGCCACAAAACATCCGAGACGCTTCACCTTCGCTGTGCCCTTGGGAAAGGACGCCGAGAACATGGTTTTCAACACTGCCGCACTCATAGATTCTATCATTTTTCGTGGATCCGGACGCGCCCCCGCCAGACCGTTATGGGTCACTGTAGGAGATCAGCGTTACCAAGAGGTTTATGATGAACGGCAGGTTTCATCGAACTGCAGTATTTTAGTCATCTTCCGCCCCGGATGCGCCTTCGGCCTTGGCCAGGCGCGTCTCGACAAATGATCTAACTGCGGCATCAATATGGTCCCAGTCCTTCAGGAGCACGCTCGAGAACCGGTAAAGCACCGTAAGATCGCTTCCGACGTGGATGTCCCGCTGGCAGTCGCCGCTGGTGGGGCGCGTCTCTGCCTGCGGCAGAAGGCAGCGTACCGCATAGGGATCGCCTTCGGAACGTTCGGCCGTCAGCATGACTTCCCGGCCATATCCGCTGTCGGGCCGCATCGCATGAAGCGTCAGCCCGTGCGGGAACGGCCGGCCGGCGCCGTCGAACAGCTGCCGGTAGATCGGGGTAACCCGTCCGGACATGTCCTTCGACATGGTGCCTTGGGAAATCTGCAGGAAGATCAGCAGGTCCGGTCGCTCGACACTGTCGAAACTGGCGCTGAGCGACTTGCTGTAGCCGGTCATTCCGGGCCAGGTCAGATAAAGATCCACCCGTTCGGCGGCGCCAGGCCGCCGCTGGTTCTCGAATCGGATCGTGTTGGCGGAAAGGTGCAGCAGGTCCTCGCCGATCGCGACGTCGAATACCTCGTCGCTCTCGGTATGCCCGCCCAGCGCCATGCGCTGGCCGAGCCAATGGCCGCCAAAGCCGATCGCGGAGGTGAGGGCGACAAGGGCGACGGTGGTCAGCGCCAGCCGCGCGAGGAAACGTTGGGAGATCAGCGGCTGCTCGCCGGCATCGGCCGCGGTGGTCCGGCGTGTCATGAAGTTTCCGTATCCAGATGGTGTCTTACCGGGCCGGAACAGGAATACGGGATCCGAGCGTGTTATCGCCGGATAGTCTCGCTGACACGCTTAATTTTTCGTTAAGCGCAGGGCGGCGCCCATATAATCATCGGTGAAGGCGCAGACCGTTGCCGTCCGCGATCTGCGCCTGTCGCATTCACTGACTGACGCTGCCGACGGCGATGGCGCGGCCGTCCTGAAGCTTGACCCAGCGGGACGGATCGGACGTATCCTGGCGCTTCAGGTAGGTATATTCGGTGTCGGTCCAGACCAGCACCTTGTTGCGCATGTTGTCGAGGACATAGTCGCCGCGGTCGGTGCGAACGGTAAGCACGGCATGGCCTTCGCCATTCGGCTGCAGCACGACGGTAATCAGCAGGTCGGAGGCGTTGAAGCCCTTCGCCATCAGCATCTTGCGCTTAAGCAAGACGAAGTCCTCGCAATCGCCGACGGTACGCGGATAGGCCCAGCGTTCTTCGACGCCGTAGATCTCCTGATCGGTCATCGGCGTGATCGACGTGTTGACGGTGTAGTTCACGTCGAGAAGCGTGCGCCACTTGTCTTCCGTCAGCGCCAGGGGGCCGCGGTCCCTGCCGGTGGGCTGGCATTCGCTGGCATAGCTCTGGCAGAACTCGTAATGGCCGATCGGCGGATTGGCCTTGCCGATGACGCGCATGGCTCCGGCCGGCATTGCAAAGGCGGGTGCGGCTGCTGCGATGGCGATGATTGCGGTTGCCAGTGCCTGGGCCAGTCTTTTCGAATGCGTCATCTTGTGTCTCCCCGTTCGTTGGGAGGACACTGCCAGACGGCATTTGATCGAAAGGAAAATCGCGCAGTAAAATCAATCGCTTATTATAATAGAAATTGACGAAAAGACGCATAAAACACGGATCGAATTTGCCTCGAATACCGGGAAAAATCGCGGCAAATTTAGCTAAAAATCGAATCGAATGCGGGTGGAAGCCCTCTAAGCGCCTGAAATATCGGGATGCGTGCCGGCGCGGACTTCGCCGAGGGCGGCGGCGATCGAAGGGTGAGTGTGCCCGGTCTTGCTCGGACAGCGGGCCGTTTGCGGCCTTGAACCGCCTCGATGACCCACAAAACCGTATCTTCCTGCCTGCGAAAAAAATCCCGTAAAGGCACATTTTTTTCGTCAGGTGACCGATTTTGGGATTGCCGGCCGCCGTCGGCGGGCATTCTGCCGGTCATGTGCGCACGGTCGAGACGGTCTCGTCGGCGTCATGTCTGGGAGGTGCTGTGGCGAGCCGGCCGTTGCCGGCGCTGATTCAGGTGGTGCCGTGTTGGGAGAATACCCAGCGACCATCATCGTTCGGGATGACCGCAACAGTCTCCGGCGGATGAAGGGCGATGTGTCGCCCGCCGCGGAAGCGGTGGCCGAGATAGTTGCCTGAGGCAGAGGGATTTAAAGGAAGGCCGTCAGGGCTTCGCGCGATTGGACCGAGTTGAACTCGATCGCCACGCCTTCCATGAAATGGCGTACGACACGGCCGCGCATGCTGCCGAGCCGTACCGGCGTGCCGAGTGCCGGACGGATCTCCACATCGACCGCGGCGCCCGAGAGCGAAAGGTCCATGATGCGGCAATCGTAACGGCTGCCGTCCTCAAGGGTGAGGTCGGAAATGGTGTTGCGCGGTGTCAGGCGATCGTGGCGACGATCTTCCGGCAGGCCAAGCTCATGCTTGTTGGCAATCCAGGTAAGCTGCGCGGCAAGCTTTTCGCGCTTGCGATCGGTAGCATTGATCGACATCACGAAGCCTTCGTCGGAAAGAACGAGAACGTTGCCTTCCAGGCGTCCGAGATGATCGAGATAGGCGATGACGCGCTCATTGAGGCGCGGACGTCCGGCGCATACGAAACTCACGTCCCCGGGGGACATGTCGACGACCGAGCAGGGGAATTCCTCGTGGCTGGCCAGCATCAGCCGACCTTCGACGTTGACCGTAACGCGCTGGAACGAGCGCTGTGCAGCGGCCGCTGGCGTAGGGTTGGTCTGTGCCGGCTGGAAAGAATACATAGACGATCTGCTCTGGTCGGGCCTTCAGCGCAACAGATAGCACCGGCCAGTTAACAGATTGTTGTCTGGCGCATGCAGGCCTATCGCCCGGCTTGCGCGAACAGCCCGCTTCCGATGAGCCGCCGCAGAAGCGGTGCAGGTCTTCCCGTCGGCGCGTTTGCCGCGTCGGCCAGTCGCGGCAGAGAACCGTTCGGCTCGAGGAACGCCCAGTTCTGCAAAGAGAGCGCGTGAACCGGGATCAGAAGATCCGGTACGGCCGAAGATCGCGGTACCAGCGCGCCGAGTATCCTGTCGCTGCCATGGCCGGTGGAGCGGAGCGGCATCATCAGCAGATCATAAGGATGATCGCCGCCGGCCGGAGAAAGGTGCACGTCCAACAGGGCGGGGCGCTCGTAGAGAAGAATGTTCTCCGCAATTTCCACTGGCCTGCCTTCGGCCGTCTCCAGCCAGATCGAGCTGAAGTCGAGGCCGCGCAATTCCTTGTCGAAAAGTTCGCATACGCGGGTGCCGGCGAGGGCGAAGATCAACTCGTTGGGGCCTGGGGCGGTGAGGATGAACAGGTGTGGCAGGAAATGGCGCAGCGCCGACGGATCCAGTTCCGAGCGCAGCGGTGCCGGACGGTTGCCTCTCAAGCCGTTCCAATAGTTAAGGATTTCTTCTTTGGCGGTGATATGCATGCGGGCTGTCCTGTTCAAGAATGATCCAATCTGCCTTACCCGGCCCCCTGGACACCGACTACGCAGCGAAAACCGTGCCAGTTTTCCGCCAGCCGCCGCCGGCATCTGCCCGCATGGCTTTTCAAGGTGGGACGGCTGATGTATTCCTCGGTCGCAGGTTGATGAGAAAGGACTGGCCATGGACGATCGGCCCGACATGGCCCCCGACGATGCCTCGCACGAGCGGGACGACCGGCGTTCCCAGCCCGCCTTCAATCTTCCCCGGATACTGCTGTTGAGCCTCGCCCTGCTGGCCGGTCTCTATGTCCTGCAGGAATATATCCTCGGCGAGGAGCAGCGTGTCGCCTTCATCGTGACGCTGGCCTTCACGCCCATCCGTTACGTCTTTCCGCTTTCCGAGCAGGGCTGGGAATGGGCCTGGACGCCGGTGACCTATTCGCTTCTTCACGGCAGTGTCGAGCATGTCGCCTTCAACGCGCTATGGCTTGCCGCCTTCGGTGCGCCGGTGGTTCGCCGGATCGGCGCATTCCGCTACGTCATCTTCTGGGTTCTTGCGGCTGCCGCTTCGGCTTTTTTTCATGCTGCTCTGCATTGGGGAGAAGAGACGCTCCTGATCGGCGCGTCAGGTGTCGTGTCCGCGCTGATGGGAGCGGCCTGCCGTTTCGCCTTTCCTCCGGGCGGTGGTTACGACCGCACATTCGGCCACCTCTATCCGCGTCAGTCCATCATCGGCGCATTTTCCAACCGCACGGTGTTGATCTTTACCTCGGTATGGCTCGCGGGCAACGTGCTGGTCGCCCTCGGGCTCCCGCTCATCGGCAGCGATTCGGGCGACATTGCCTGGGACGCTCATATCGGAGGTTATCTCTTCGGTTTTCTGCTGTTCGGCCTGTTCGATCCGATCCGCTACCGAAGCGTGTGAACGGAACTCCTTGAACTGGACTTCGGGCCGCCCTACAATCGCAGATGCGTATGGGAGTGCTTCGGCGACCTCGCTCAAGGGATGCCGCGGCACGCTGATTGGCAGGGAGGAAGCCATGTCGACTACCGTGAGGATGATGCTTGAAAACAAGGGGCGCGACGTGGTGACGGTCGATCCGGACCGCGCCCTTCTCGACGTCGTGACCATCCTGAACGACAAGAAGATCGGCGCCGTCGTCGTAGCCGGCGTAGAAGGTCGCATCGCCGGAATTTTCACCGAGCGGGACCTCGTCCGGACGATCGCTACCAAGGGTGCGGATGCGCTCGGAGAGGCCGTCAAATCGGTGATGACCACCAGCGTCCACCGGTGTCGGGAGGAGCAGTCCGTCGACGACGTCATGAGCATGATGACGTCGGGACGCTTTCGCCACGTCCCCGTCGAGACCGATGGAAAACTGTCCGGCATCATTTCTATCGGTGACGTCGTGAAGGCTCGGATGCGCGAGGTCGAACTCGAAGCCGAGCAGATGAAAGCCTATATCGCAGGCTGACCGGAAGGTCGCGGATCCGCGCCGTGAAACTGGACGCAGGAAGAGCCTCTACCGGGCAAAAACTTCCTGCATCCGCTTGAGGGCGCCGATCTGCGCCATCGTCTCCTCGTAACCGCGATCGATCGCCTCTCCCGCCCGATGGAATTCCGACAGGCCGATATCGCTGAGGCGAGGATGCAGGGCCAGATCCGGCGGGTCGCCGGCGAGGCGCGCACGGGATATGCGTTCCTGGATGATGTTGAACGCCTGCACCATCGTGCTGGTGACGCCGACCCGGGCGTCGTCCGATCTTTC
>JBQGDG010000433.1:0-4416 GCA_052038935.1 Neorhizobium sp.
CTGATCCCATGAACAGACGCAAATTTTTCAAATGGACCGGTCTTGCAGCCATCGCGGCACTTGCCGGCGGGGTCACTGCAAGGAGCGCCATGGCTGGCAACAAATATTATTCCGGTCCCGTCTCCGATCATTTCGACGGAAAGGCCTTCTTCAATCCGGGCGGCGAGGAGCCGCGCGGCGGGCTCGATCTTCTGCGCTGGAAGTTCGGCAACGGCAACATTCCGTGGCCGGAGACGTTCGCCAGCCCGTTTTTGCAGGCCGTGCCGGAAACGCGCGTCGACGGCGACCGGATCGTCGTCACCATGGTCGGCCATGCCTCGATGCTGATCCAGGTCGCGGGCCTCAACATCCTGACCGACCCCGTCTGGTCGGAGCGGACGAGCCCCTTCACCTGGACCGGACCGAAACGCGTCAATCCTCCGGGCATCCGCATGGGCGACCTGCCGCCGATCGACGTCGTGCTGGTCACCCACAATCACTACGACCATCTCGATCTCGAAACGCTCTGGGTGCTGCAAGGGCGCGACAAGCCGCATTTCGTCACCCCGCTCGGCAACGATGCGATCATTCGGTCCCGCGTGTCGGACGCCAGGATCACCGTGATGGACTGGGGCGGCAGCGAGGCGGTCGGTGCGGGGGTGACCTTCCATTGCGAACCCTGCCATCACTGGTCGGCGAGGGGGCTGGGTGACCGGCGGATGGCGCTCTGGGCAGCCTTCGTGTTCGAGACGCCGGCAGGCAAGATCTATCATATCGGCGATACCGGCTTTCACGAGGGCAGGAACTACCGCGCCGTCGGCGAAAAACACGGGCCCTTCCGGCTGGCAAACCTGCCTTTCGGTGCCTATGAACCGCGCTGGTTCATGAAGGCGCAGCACCAGAACCCGGAAGAGGCCGTCGACGGAATGCAACTTTGCGGCGCCTCCTTCGTTGCCGGACATCACTGGGGTACGGTCAAGCTGACCGACGAGGGCATAGATCAGCCGGTGGAGGCATTGCATGCGGCACTCGATTCGCGCGGCGTTGCCCGCGAGCGGTTCCGGCCGATGCGGCCCGGCGAAGTTTTCGAGGTGCCGGCCTCACGTCCCGCTTGACGGAACCCCGTTCCATTTGCTTCATGGGAAAACATGAGTAATGGGGACAAGAATGCAGATCGAGCTCGAACGCCCGGCGGAAGCCACCCGTATCCAGCGCCTGAAGGCGATGACGACCGGAACCCATGACACGCTCGACAAGCGCATCATGCGGGCGGAGCCGTTTGCGAGCCGCGAGCGCTATGCGCTGTTCCTCGACGTGCAGCATCATTTCCATGCCGATGTCGCGCCGCTTTTTGCCGATGAAGAACTCAATCGCCGCCTTCCGGGGCTGGCGGAACGCAATCGCTACGAGGCGCTGCGTCAGGATATCGTCGATCTCGGCGGCGTCGCGGACGATCTCGCTCCGACCACCGGCCCGCTCACGCCCGCTCAAGCGCTCGGCTGGGTCTATGTCGCCGAAGGCTCCAACCTCGGCGCGGCCTTCCTGCGCAAGGAAGCGGCCAAGATCGGTCTTTCGGACGATTTCGGTGCGCGCCATCTCGCCGGGCATCCGGACGGGCGCGGCCTGCACTGGCGCAATTTCGTTTCCGCCTATAACGAACTGCCGCTCACAGAAGCGGAAGAGTTCGAGGCAGCGGAAGGCGCGAAGGCCGCATTCCGGCGGGTTCACGCCCTGGTCGACCGGATTTTCGGCTGAGACCGTTTCGCCCGGTTAGCGACGCGTCGCGACCCAGATGACATGCTTGGCGCCGCGCGTGCCGTTGGCGCGGGTATTCACCACCTCGGCGTCATAACCGGCGTCCTTCAGCCGTTTTGTGAAGCCATGGTCCGGGGCGGACGACCAGACGGAAAGGACGCCGCCGGGGCGCAGTGCCGCATGGGCGGCGCGCAGGCCACGGGTGTTATAGAGAGCGTCGTTGGATTCGTGCGTCAGCCCGTAGGGACCGTTGTCGACATCGAGCAGGATGGCGTCGAATGCCGCCTTCGAGCCGCGGATCAGTTCCCCGACATCGCCCTGATGGATCTTCGTGCGGCGGTCGTCGAGGCAGCCCTTGAAGACTTCCGCCATCGGTCCGCGCGCCCATCGGACCACCGCCGGCACCAGCTCGGCCACGGTGATTGTCGCTTCCGGCGGGACGATCGCGAGCGCGGCGCGGAGCGTGAAGCCCATGCCGAGGCCACCGATCAGGATGGAAGGCTTCGGCCGGTCCTTGATCTTCTCCCAGGACAGCGTGGCAAGGGCTTCTTCCGAACCGCTCAGCCGGCTGTTCATCAGCTCGTTCGATCCGAGCATGATGGAGAATTCCTGGCCGCGCTGCTTCAGGCGCAGCTCGCCGCCACCATCCGGTATCTTTGCGCTGTCCAGTTGAATCCAGGGGAGCATGATCGGAGCCTCTTTTTGTGGCTCCCCTAACATGTGCGGGGGCGATGCGCCATTCTCAAAGCAGACTGCCTCGCCAATGGAAATACCGGCAAATGGGCATGCGGCATCCAAAGCCCCGTGCAAATGCCGAGGGCAAGAGCACGGGACAATGGTGTCCATGAAGGAAAGTCAGGCTCCGGCATGTATCGTGACGCATCCCACGATCGGCGCGCAAACCTCCGCCTTGACGCAGAGCAGAGGTTCGAACTGCGTGAGCTTGACCGCGATAGTCAGATCCACTGCATCGACCGAGTCCCTGCCTTCGTTCTGCAGAGTTGCGGCCGCTTCGCGCAGCAGGAGGGCCGAGATGTTCCTGCCTATGGCCTCGTAGGTCTCGGCGTTTTTGGCGTGTTCATGAAGATATGCCTGCGTCAATGCCATTGGATCCTCCTGATGGCGCGAGTGAATACGACAATCTGTTCGTCAGCATCTGCTTCTGCAGTAGTTCCCGGCCTCATGCGCAGCGGCTACGCACGCCGCTATCGCGACGCCGCCGCTGAGCGCGGAGCACGCGGCTACGGCGGCGGCCTCGGCAATGCCGCAGGCCGCGGTACATAGCGGGTTCCTGAAATTGAATTCCTGGAGCTTTTGCTGCCTCAGGGCATCCTTCGATGCCGGAGCGCTTTCGCTTGCCCGAAGGCTCACGTCCGGAAAGTGCGATGTAATGATCGCTTTGATCTTTTCTCGCGTTTCCTCGGTGATCTCGTTCCACTCTGAGGCATTGACCTGAATATCCACGTGCGCTTCCCTCCGGGTGAATTTAATTACACCTTTGTGTTGCACGCGCAAAAGTTAAAGTAAATAGAAAAATACAACCTTAAGGAAGTTCCGGTTTCGGCCTGTGCTCTCCGTGGTTTCGTCGATGCGGATCCTGTGACGATATCGGAGTGCGACCTGCGCTACTGGTAATTCGGGATACTTTCGGCCATATACATCCGAACAGGGGCGCCCCGCCCGAAAGTGGATCAGCATCATGGCAGGACAGGTCGAATTCGCGCGCATGAACGGGCTTGGCAACAAGATCCTCGTCGTCGACATGCGTGGCCGCGCCGACAAGGTGACGCCCGCGGCCGCGATCGCGCTCAATGCCGATCCGGCGACCCGGTTCGACCAGATCATGGCGATCCACGATCCGAAGGCGCAGGGCACCGATGCCTGGATCGACATCATCAATTGCGATGGCACCAAGGCGCAGGCCTGCGGCAACGGCACGCGTTGCGTCGTCCAGGCGCTGGCCGCCGAGACGGGCCGCAAGACGTTTACCTTCCAGACCGTCGCCGGCATCCTGAATGCGCAGGAGCACGAGGACGGCACGATCTCGGTCGATATGGGCAAGCCGGTCTTCGCTTGGGACAGGATTCCGCTTGCCGAGGAGTTCTTCGATACCAGCCGCATCGAGCTGCAGATAGGACCGATCGATGCGCCGGTCCTGCATTCGCCTTCGGCCATGTCGATGGGCAACCCGCACGCGATCTTCTGGGTCGATAAAGATCCGATGACCTTCGATCTCGAACGGTTCGGCCCGATGCTGGAAAACCATCCGATGTTTCCGGAAAAGGCCAATATCACGCTTGCGCAGGTCACGTCCGGCGACAGCCTGCGCACCCGCACCTGGGAACGCGGAGCCGGCCTGACGCTCGCCTGCGGTTCCGCTGCCTGTGCGGCTGCCGTTTCCGCCGCGCGCACCGGCCGCACCGGCCGCATCGTGACGATCGACGTCGCCTCCGCGCCGACGCGCCAGCCGCTCGTCATCGAATGGCGGCAGGACGACCACGTCGTGATGACCGGGCCCGCCGAGTGGGAATGGTCCGGCAGGGTCGATCCGGCAACGGGCGCGTTCGAGCGTGATGCGGAGCCCGAGGTCAAGGTCAATTGAGCGGCGTCGAGGTCATAACCTTCGGCTGTCGGCTCAACACCTATGAATCGGAAGTGATGCGGGCCGAGGCCGAAAAGGCG
>JBQGDG010000434.1:0-6645 GCA_052038935.1 Neorhizobium sp.
TCCTTTATACCTCTCAAGAATCGTCACGTTCGCCCCCAGACGTGCGATCGGGAGGTGCAGGTACGAAAGCCCCATAATCGACAGCCTGCGTATCTCGTGGTCGAGCCGATGGCTCCCCTGCAGGAGGGCTCGCCGCCCCCCCAAAAGCTCTCCTGCTTTTTTTGCGCACCAACCGAACAATGCCCCTTCGTTTCAAGCCGGGTCCGTCATCGGACCGATGGAAATGGGGCAGACGTTCCCCGCCACGGCCTGCATCAAGCTCCCGCATATGGGGATGCCGTGAGGCTGAACGGGCTCGACAGGCTTCAAAGGCAGCCGGCGTATCGCGAACGCGCCAGCCGCCTTTGATGTGGATCGTCAGACGAACGAAAAATCAGAGGCCTGCAAATGGCTGATAGACGTGTCGTCGAAGGTCAGGACGGCGCCGCCGAAATCGATACGGACATCGTCACCTCCATCGACGACCCGGGCTATATCGAGCAACTCGTCGAAGGTGGAAACCCCGAGCGATTTGGCGATGATCACCGTATCAATGCCCCGTTCGAAATCCCTGATTTCGGTTATACCTGTCATGAACACGAACGTGTCGGAGCCGCTGCCGCCTTCGAGTTCGTTGCGTCCGGCGCCGCCGTTAAGGCGGTCATTGCCACTGCCACCTTCGAGGTCATCGTTGCCGCGACCACCATACAGGGTGTCGTTTCCTGCGCCGCCCTCGAGGTCATCATTTCCGGCATAACCATTGAGCGTGTCGTTGCCGCCTTGTCCATAGAGGCGATCGTGGCCCGAAGTACCAAACAATTCGTCGTCCTTGTCTGTAGGGCCGGCCACCGGCGCGCCGTCTCCAGTAAAGCCGAAATCGGCCGCCTTCAATGAATTCAGTGCGGTGTCTTCCAGCCTGAGCGTGTTTCCACCGCCGAAATCGAACAGCACGTCGTCGCCGTCGTCGACAATGCTCGCTTTGCTCATCAGCTCAGCGAAACTATCGATCCCAAGGGACTTATCCAGGCCGATGCGGTCATCGCCCGGCGTGAAATCGTCGATCGAATCCTTACCGGAACCGTATATGAACAGGTCTCGGCCAAGCCCTCCCTCGAGCTCGTCATTGCCTGCACCACCGTTCAGGGTGTCGTTGCCGCTGCCGCCATCGAGTTCGTCGTTGCCGGACCCTCCATATAGCCGATCGTTCCCGCTGCCGCCTTCGAGCTCGTCATTTCCGCCGTAGCCATAGAGGCGGTCATTGCCGCCCAGGCCGAAGATGTCGTCGCCTCGACCCGTGCCCTTCAACTCGTCGGCCGTGCTCTTGCCGGAAATTCGTGCCATATCGATACTCCTTCGCAAATCGAAAGTTCAACGGTACAGCGCGTATTCGCTGCAACCGCTTGCGGGACTTTTGCCAATCGACGCTTTCAGGTCACTGACGCGAGCCGTCAGCGAATTGTCAGCTTGGAAAGCTTAGATGCATCCGATGCCCAAACTGCCTGCTTCTCAGTACCTGTTGCCCCTGATCATTGCCGGGTTCGCGGCGCTGGCTCCGTTGCCGGCATCCAGTGATACCGAGCCGGACGACGATGACGGGGATGACGCCCGCCAGCACTACGAGGCCCAGCAAGCCCTGAAAAATGGGGAGGTTCGTCCGCTGGAGGAAATCATTGCCGCTGTTCGAAAGGAAATCAGTGGTGATATCATAGAGATCGAATTCGAGCGGGACGACGGAAGGTACATCTATGAATTGGAGATCATCCAACCCTCCGGCCAGGTCATAGAAATCAAGGTTGATGCCGCGACCAAGGTGATTTTGGAACGCGAGGAAAACTAGTGCGGATTCTTGTCGTTGAAGATGACCAGCGCATCCTCGGTGATGTCCAGGCGATCCTGTCTTCATCCGGATACGCCGTCGATACCGCTTCAGATGGCAGCACCGCCTGGTTCAAGGGAGACACGGAAGACTACGCGCTGATCGTCCTCGATCTCGGCCTGCCGAAAATGGACGGCATATCCGTCCTGAAACAGTGGCGCAGTAGCGGTCGTCACATGCCGGTTCTCGTGCTGACGGCCCGGGGAAGTTGGGCGGAAAGGGTGGAAGGGATCAATGCCGGAGCAGACGACTACCTGCCGAAACCTTTCCAGTTCGAAGAACTTCTGGCTCGGGTCAGGGCATTGATCCGACGGTCGGTTGGCCATGGTGCCGCAACGATCGAGATCGGGAACATAGTCATCGACACCCGAAGCATGCGCGTCAGTGCGGCCGGCCTGCCGCTTTCGCTGACGCCATTCGAGTACCGGCTGGTCAGTTATCTCGCTCATCATCGGGAGCGTGTGGTTCCAGCAAGCGAATTGCTCGATCATGTCTACGGGGACGATTATTCCCGCGAGGCAAACGCATTGGAAGCGCTGATCACGAGGCTGCGGAAGAAGCTGGGCTCGACGGCGATTACAACGCGACGCGGTTTCGGATACATCATGGACGGCGGCGACCTATGACGCGCCGATCCCTGCGCCTGCGACTAGCGCTTGCAGGGGCAGCATCATGCGGCCTTGCTCTCGTCTTTGCATTTCTCGGCTTGTCGCTCCTGTTCGAACGACACGTGGAAAGGCGCATCGTCGACGAGCTGACAGTTCATCTGGAGCAGGTGATTGCGGGTCTTGGGCCGGCAGGCGAGGGCGGACTTGACGTGGCCCGGCCACCCGCCGACCCCCGGTTTCAGGTGCCCCTGTCAGGCTTGTACTGGCAGATCGATGCCCGCGGTCTGCAGCGGTTTTCGCGATCTTTATGGGATAGGGCGATGGATATCCCGGACCTGCGGGAAACAGGGCTGCGCCAAACCTATCTTCGAAGTCCTTCGGGGGCTGAGCTGGTCGCTGTCGTTCGTGATATCGTGACCGAACCAAGGCTCGGAGGCATCGCCCTTCGTGCCACCGTTGCCGCCGACCGGTCGATCATAAGAGAAGCGACCGCAGCATACCGGCGCGACATGATCCCCTACCTTGGTTTGCTGGGTGTTCTCCTGATCGCTGCTACGATTGCGCAGATATTCATCGGTCTGCAGCCTTTGAGCGATCTGCGCCAACGTATTGCCGCGATACGGAGCGGGCAGGCAGAGCGACTGGGTGACGAATTTCCGGATGAGGTTCTGCCTCTGACTATCGAGGTCGACGGATTGCTCCAGTCTCGGGAAGATCAGTTGCGCCGCGCCAGGGAGAGGGCTGCCGAACTCGCGCATGGGTTCAAGACTCCGCTACAGGTGTTGGCGGGGGATATTGCCCGGCTCAAGGAGGCGGGGCAAACGGGTATCGCTACCGACCTCGCCACAGTGATTGCCGCGATGCATCGTCTGGTCGACCATGAGATGGCACGCGCGAGAATTGCCGTAACCGGTCATCGCGCGAGCGCGGATCTGGCAAGCGTCGTCTCGAGTGTGATCGCCGTGGTCAGGCGTACTCCGGCGGGACAAAGGATCGCTTGGGATATCGACCTCGAGGATGGGCTGATCGTCAGGCTGGATACCGACGATCTGACCGAGCTCATCGGGAACGTGACCGAAAATGCGGCTCGTTATGGCAGGGAGACGGTTTCGATCCGGGCAACGACGAAAAACGATCTGATCGTCATCGAGGTTGTCGACGACGGGCCCGGAATACTGGAAGACCAGCTTCCGTACGTACTGAGACGAGGCGGACGTCTCGACACGACGAGTGGTGGTGCCGGGCTGGGTCTTGCCATCAGCGAAAGTATCGTACAGGCCGCAGGCGGCACAATTGGGTTGGAGAACGTCAACCCGGGTCTCAAGGTGGTTCTGGGGCTGCCTATCGCGCTGGCAGCCGCAACCGCAACAACGACACGGCGATCGTGATCCGGGGGCAGCGTCGTTCCATGCTGCGGTTGCCATCGAGGAGATCGCGATCGGGGCCGGCGACGACGGCCTCCCGATGTGTCATCGCTGATCCCATGCCGATCGGGACAGGTTCATAAGGGCTTCGGATCCGGCTCGGCGCCGGCCGGGTGGCCCTGCCTGTACGGTGGCAGTTCGATGTTGCAGATCCCGGCCAGAAGTCGTGCGACGGAGGCATCGTCGTCCGCACCCATTCCTGCGGCTTCGGACATGAGAAACAACTGCAACGCCGACCCGGCCATGGATGCAGGAAACTTCTGCGCTCTGGCCATATCCGAGACGATGCCAAGATCCTTCGTAAAGATCGAGATACTGCTCTTCGGCGTATAGTCGCCGGCAACGACATGCGGGATCCTGTTCTCGAACATCCAGCTGTTTCCCGCAGATTTCGTGATGACGTCGAAGACCTTCGAAATATCCAGGCCGAGCGACTTCGCGAACGTGATGGCCTCGCATGCCGCAGCAATGTGAATGCCGGCAAGGTGCTGGTTGACCATTTTGAAGGAGGAGCCGATGCCCGGCTCCGATCCCAGTTCGTAGACAGTTTCCGCCATGGCTTCAAGCGCAGGGGCCGCGGCGGCGAAAGCCGTCTTCGACCCAGATGCCATTACGGTCAGTCTTCCCGCTTCGGCCTTCTCCGCTCCACCACTGATCGGCGCATCAAGATAAAGGATACCAAGTTCGTTTGCTCGTGCGGCGAATGCGCGTGCGTGCTCAGGCGCAATGGTGGCCGAGCATATCACGACAGAGCCCGGTTTCATGGCCGCGGCGATGCCTCCAGCGTGGAAAAGAACGGCCTCCACCTGCGCAGCGTTGACGACCGTGATCACTGCAACGCTTGCCCTTTCTACAGCTTTTGCGGGTATCCTGGAGGTCTCAATGCCATCGCTTTCCGCTGCGACGAGAGCCCGTGCGTCGAGGTCGCATCCAATTACGGATAAGCCGCTCCGCCTCAGAGCGCGCGCGATGCCCGCGCCCATGGATCCCAGACCTATAACTGCAATTTCCTGAAAGGCTTCCATTCGCCGCTCCATGACACATGCGCCAATGGTAGCGCAACCATCATTGTTTAACATAGCGCTAGCATTGCGCAATACAATTATGGTAGCGCTGTCATATGCGGCCGATAATCTTCAAGCCGTAGCGCAATCGTCTTCGTTTGGCGCCGTCATTGCGGCGAGAGGGTATGATCATGCTAGTTGGTGCTGTCGCGGATGATCTGACGGGTGCGACTGATCTGTCGTTGACCTTGGCGCGAGGGGGTATGAAAACGCTTCTCGCGATCGGCGTGCCGCCTGTCACTCTGGACTTCGGAGGCGCTGACGCAGTGGTTGTAGCCTTGAAGTCCAGAACCGCGCCGGCGGATGTGGCTGTCGCTGCATCCCGGCAGACAGCGACATGGTTGCGAGGGGCCGGAGCAAGGCAGATCATCTTCAAATACTGCTCGACATTCGATTCCACAGCCGATGGCAATATCGGGCCGGTTGCGGAAGACCTGATGGATCTCCTCGGAGTGCCCTTCACCATCGCGTGTCCTGCTTTTCCGGAAAATGGCCGCACTGTCTACAAAGGTCATCTCTTCGTCGGTGACCTGCTGCTTTCCGAGAGTTCGATGAAGGACCATCCGCTTACGCCGATGCGCGATGCTGATCTGGTTCGTGTCCTGCAGCAGCAGACGAGCGTGCCGGTGGAGCGTCTGTCCCATGACGTTGTCCGGCAGGGCCCGGAGGCACTGGCACGTGTCTTTGACGCCTTGGCGGGAAAGGGCAGGCGCATTGCGGTCGTGGATGCGATCACAGACGACGATCTACGAGCAATCGGTGAAGCGTCCGCGCAACTGACCCTGATCACCGGAAGCTCAGGAGTGGCAATCGGTCTCGCGGAAAATTTCCGCAGGAGTGGTCAGATGGAGAGCAACGCGGCGGTCGAGCCCTTCGATTTGCCAGCCGGACCTTCCGTTGCCCTTGCCGGCTCCTGCTCGGCGGCAACGCGCCGCCAGATCAAAGCCGCCATCCATGCGGGCATGCCTGCGCTGAAGATCGCTCCGGGCGACATTTTCAGTGGCAAAACGACACCGGACAAGGTTGCCGCCTGGGTAAAATCTTCCGCGACCGGCAGTCAGCTGCCTCCTCTCGTCTATTCAAGCGCAGATGCCGACGAAGTCCAGCAGGCGCAGAGCGTGCTCGGCCTCAGTCAGGCGGGCCAGCTGGTTGAGGACCTTCTGGCTGCCGTCGCCAAAGACCTTCAATCCGCGGGCTTCCGACGTTTCCTGGTCGCCGGTGGTGAGACCTCGGGCGCTGTCGTTGCGGGCCTTGGCATCAATGCCCTGAAAATCGGCCCGGAGATCGATCCGGGGGTGCCCTGGACAATGAGTATCCAGGATAGCGCGCCTGTCGCCCTGGCGCTGAAGTCCGGCAATTTCGGTACGGACGACTTTTTCCTCAAAGCCTGGAGGGTTGCCGATGAATGCAATTCTTAGCGAAGAAACGCGCATGCGGGACCAAATCGCAGCGACGGGAAAATCCCTGTTCGATCGCGGTCTGACCTTCGGCTCGACCGGCAACATAAGTGCACGGCTGTCGAACGGCGAGTTGCTGATGACACCGACCGGGGCCTCGCTCGGAGAGCTCGATCCCCGTCGTTTATCGAAGTTCTCCGCCACGGGCGTGCACATGGACGGAAACAAGCCCACAAAGGAGGCCTTTCTCCATCAGTGCATGTATTGCCAGCAGAAGCAAAGCGGAGCGGTCGTCCA
>JBQGDG010000435.1:0-6647 GCA_052038935.1 Neorhizobium sp.
GACGACATGTATTCGCCGACGGCGGCATGCAGCGTGTAGGGCAGCCCCTGGCCGCCGAATTCCTCCGGCACGGCAAGGCCGATCCAGCCGCCCTGACAATACTGGTCATAGGCTTCCTTGAAGCCCGCCGGAACCGAAACGGTACCATCGTCCCTGCGGGTGCAGCCTTCCCGGTCGCCCGAAAGATTTACCGGGAAAAGCGCGTCTTCCGCGACTTTCGCCGCTTCGCCGACAATCGCCTCGATCATGTCCGGCGTGGCGTCGGCAAAGCCCGGCAGATTGCCGTAGCGTTCAAGACCGAGCACGTCGTTCAAGATGAAAAGCGTATCCCCGGTCGGCGCCCTGTAGACTGGCATGCGCAAACTCCTCCTCCGCGCGCCGGCCGAGCCGGCAGAACCTCCCGTTAAAATATTGACGTTTGCGTAAACGTCAATCCCGATCACGGACAGTTTCCATGCCCGTTGCATATCTGTGATCGCGGCCGGAAAAATACAGGCGGATGCGACGAAAATCGCACGGTGCGTGTCGCTGCACAGGCCCGCGATACGGCGCTATCTCGCCGCAGGCCCCATCCCCATCGGTGAGGACACATGATAGACAGGGCCAGGATTTGAGGATTACCCAGCCCATGACCACCAGCGACCCAGGCGATATCCGCAGGCTCGAACACGCGACGCTGCGGCGGGCGGATCTGTCGCCCCATGCCGATACGGGAGACTGCATGCACCTTGTGGACTGCGTGCTGGAAGAGGCCGACCTTCGCGGCCTTTCCCTTGCCGGCTGGGTATTCGAGCGCTGCGTCCTGACGAAGGCGGTCTTCGACGATGCAGACCTCGAAGGCATCAGGCTGGTTTCCTGCCGGGGATCGTTTGCCAGCTTCATCGATGCCGATCTGACCGAAGCCGAGATCAGCGGCAGCGACTTCAACAATGCAAGCTTCCGCCGGGCCACCCTCACCTATGCGGCAATGCGATCCTGCAAG
This sequence comes from Neorhizobium sp., assembly GCA_052038935.1. GTDB lineage: Bacteria > Pseudomonadota > Alphaproteobacteria > Rhizobiales > Rhizobiaceae > Neorhizobium. The sequence goes on from JBQGDG010000435.1 coordinate 983, forward strand.
TTGACCGGCGCCGATTTTTCCGACGTCAAGGCCATCACGTTCAGACTGGAAGACGTGACGTTGGCGCTGGCCAAGCTGCCCGGGCTTTCGTTTCGCAAAGCCCGGCTGAAAGGCGTCGATTTCAGCGAGGCCGACCTGCACGGCTGCGACTTCCGCGACGCGGTTTTCGAGCGATCCTCGCTGCGCGATGCGAACCTGTTCGACTGCCGCTTCGCCAATGCGGACCTTCGAGGCGCCGATCTCGGCGGCGTGCGGCTTACAGATGCACGGCATTTCCAGGGGGCCGTGATCTCGCGCGATCAGGCCGCCGACCTGCTGGGACAGATGGGGCTTAAGATCGGCTGACCTCCGGCAGACATCCAAGCGACGGGCACAGGCATGGCCCAAGGTCATATTAGAAAGTTATGAAATAGTTAAAATCCGCGCCCGTATTAACGAGTTGTTTACCATATTTTCCGACATAGTGGGCCATCAGGCGGCGCAAAGCGTTTACCCCAAAAAGGCAGCACCCGTCAAAGTGGCAAGTCCTGCGTAAGGTTCAGCTAATATTCTTTCTTTCTTACGAGATTTTTCCCGTAGGAAGTTCATCAGTGGATCGGCAGGATCAACGTCGAAGCGAGCGAACACATGAACGGATCACGACCGGCACCTCCCCGTCACGGCGACCGCTCCTCCCTTGATGCGTTGAACCGCACCATCGAGGGGCTTGAAGCCAGGATCCAGGGTCTGATGGCAGGAGCCGGCCGCGCCGCCAAGCCGGAGCGGGCCGTCAGCGAACCGCTTTCGCGCCCGCCACATCCCGCCGCCGCATCCCGCCCCGCAGCCGAAACCTATCGCGATCCGCTGGCCGAGATCCGCGAGAGGCAGCGCGCCCTGGAACAGGCGACCCAGAATGCCCGGCATGCCGAGCGGGACCGCCTCTCCGACAGGGACCAGTTCGCCGAGCGAAGCCGCCCGGACGGCCGTTATCAGCCGGCACCAAGCCGGGCTGCCGAGCGCCGCCCGGCGCAGCTTCCCGAAACCCTGTCCTCCGCAGCGGAGGCCTATCCGACGCCTTCCCGCCGCGAAGAGAACCTTCGGCCGGCGGTAGCCGCACGTCTTGCCGAGGCCAATCATCGCCGACCCGAGAACGGCGGGCAGCAATTCACCGATGCCTTCGCCAGTTTCCGCCAGGAACTGAAGCGCGACATTTCCGAGGGTGTCTCGCGGGAGATGCGCGTGCTGCGCGACGAAGTCCGCGCCATCAAGGCCCAGGCGGAAGATCGCAACTTCAACCCGGACATCCAGTCCGACCTGGCGCGGCTCGCCCAGGGCATCGACCAGCTGACCATGCACGCGACGCCGGAATCGGCCAGTCTGCGCGCCGACCTGGAAGAGCTGCGCGCCGTCATGGAAGGGCTCGCCCGGGAAGATTCCATCCGCCAGATGCAGGAACAGTGGGCGGGGCTGGAGGAGCGTATCCACGAGACCGACGCATCCGTGCTGCGCGAGGAGATCGTCACACTCGCCTACCGGATCGACGAGATCCGCGACCAGCTCGGCCTGATGGCCGACAGCCCGGTCATCCGCACGCTGGAACAGAAGCTGCTGGCACTTGCCGGCATGATGGAGCAGCTGGGTTCACGCATCAAACCCGACGACGCGACCCTGACGAAGCAGTTCGGCCAGCTGGACAACCGGCTGGACGAGATCAGCCGGGCAATCGCCGCAAGCGCCAGCAACGCGGTTTCCAGCAGCCAGAACGAACTGGCGATGCAGCGGCTGGAAAGCCGGCTTTCCGCCCTGATGGAGAATGTCCAGACGATCGGCCGGACCACGTCGGACACCGCCGCGACGGACGGTCTGTCGCTGCGGATCGAACTGCTGGCAGGCAAGATCGAAGAACTGGCCGAGGACCAGGCGGCGGCGCGGCTGGAAGAGCGGATCGAGCAGCTTTCGGACATGGTGCAGCAGTTGCAGGCGCCGGGCCAGCAGGACGAGTTCGTCGATCACCTTTCCGCCATCTCCCGCAAGATCGATGCGCTCGACACGAGCTTCACTTCCGAAGGGCTCGGCGAACGGCTCGACTATCTCGCCCGCCGGATCGAGGAAATGGAACAGCCCCGGCCTGCCGCGGCAGGGGACGACAAGGCCTTCGGCCGTATCGAAGACAGGCTGAGCGACATCGCCGCCCGGCTCGACGAGGCTTCAGCCACGCCGAGCGGCAACGACGAGGCATTGCGCGGACTTGAAGCGCAGATCGCCCATCTTTCGACGCTGATCGCCCAGCCGAGCAGCGGCGCTGCGCCGGCATTTCCGCCGGAATTCGACAACCGCATGGCGGCGATCGAAGGTTACATGGCGACCAACGACGAATATATCGTCGAAGCCGCGCGCCAGGCGGCAGAGGCCGTGGTCGAGGCCTATTCCCGCAATATCGGCGCGGGCTCGCCCTCTTCCGGCACCGACATGGCCGCGCTGGCGGCCCTCGCCGACGACCTGAAGCAGCTCGAAGACCTGACCCGCAACTCCGACAACCGGGCGCACCAGACCTTCGAAAAGCTGCATGGCACGCTCGTGCAGATCGCCGACCGGCTGGACAGCCTCGAACACCAGGTAGGCCATGGCGCAACGGCGCCTTACCGCGCCGAGGAACCGCTAAGGCAGCCCGCCTTCGCCACGGCGGCGGCCTATCCGCGCGAGATGGCGGCCACGGCCTCCGCGGCTGTCGCAGCGCCGGCCGCCGAACCGGCGGGCATCGACATGCCGCGCAGCGAGGCGCGGCGGAGAGAGACGAGCGCCATCGGCTCGACGCTTTCCGAGCACCTTCCGCCAGCCGCCGAAGAGACGTTCGAAGAAGAAGCGAAGCCGGCGAAAACGAGCCTTCTCGGCGGTTTGGCCCGTCGTTTCCGCCCATCCGCCAAGCCGGAAACGGCCCCGGTCGCCCGCACCGTCGTCGAGCCGACGCCATCGATCGATCCGAGCGACGTGCTGCCGCCCGAGCGCGAAAACGACCTGCTGGAGCCGGGTTCCGGCGCGCCCGACGTCAAGAAGATCCTCGAGCGGGTGCGGGCAAGCCAGGCCGCCGGAGAATTCGACCGCGAAAGGGCGAACGAACGCGCCGACTACATCGCCGCAGCCCGCCGCGCCGCCAAGGCGGCCGCGCAGGAGGCGGACCCGTCGCAGATGGGTTCGATGCCGAAGGCACAGGCCAAGACCGGGAAGGCCAAGGATCCGGCCGCCAAGGGCGGCTCTGCCGGTTCCGCGTTCTCCCGGCATCGCCGGCCGATCATGATGGCCGTGGGCGCCGTATTGCTGGCGCTGATGGCGATGCCGCTGATCAAGACGGTGACCGGCAGCCAGAAGACGGCACAGGTCGCATCCGTCGCGAGCACGGCGCGGCCGCCGGCCGAGATCGCGGCCGGTGAAACCGGCGACGCCACCGCACCGGGTGCTGCGCAGACGACACCGGCGCCGTCCGTTTCCCTGCCGGCGACAACGGATCTGCCCGAAGCGTCATCCCTGCCGGAGGAGCTTTCGACGGATCCGGCCGCCGCGGACATGGACAGCGCGACCACGGACGGGCCCATGCCCGGCGAGACATTGCCCGGAACGGCACAGCCGGAGGCCGCGGCACAGGACACGACCGCACCGGAACCGAATGCCCAAGACCTGAATGCCCAAGACCTGAACGCTCAGGAACCGGGTACGCCCGACATCGCGGCATCGCAGCCGATGGCGGAGGCTCCCGCCGACCTGCGGTCCGCCATGGCTCCGGCAGAAGCTCCCGTCGCGGGAGTGCCCGAACAGGCGGCAGAGGCGATCACCGTTCCGGCGGGCATCCAGCCGAAATCGCTTGCCGACGCGGCGAGCGCCGGCGACGCGAACGCGCTGTTCGAGATCGGAGCGCGGTTCAGCGACGGACGCGGCGTCAAGGCGGATCTCGCCGAGGCGTCGAAATGGTATCGCCTGGCGGCGGATCGCGGCCTGCCGCCGGCGCAGTACAGGATGGGCAATCTGCTCGAAAAGGGCACCGGCGTGGAGCGCAATATCGGCGAGGCGGTGAGCTATTATCGCAGCGCGGCCGAGGCGGGCAATGCGAGCGCCATGCACAATCTCGCGGTTCTCTACGCCTCGGGTGCTGCCGGCCAGCCGGATTATGCGGCGGCGGTCGAATGGTTCGGAAAGGCCGCCGATCTCGGCGTCGCCGACAGCCAGTTCAACCTCGCGATCCTCTATGCGCGCGGCAACGGCGTGAGACAGGATCTCGAGGAATCCTTCAAGTGGTTCGGCGTCGCCGCCAAGAACGGCGACAAGGACGCCGCCGAGAAGCGCGACGAAGTGGCGAACGCCATGCGCAAGGACCAGCTGGACGGCGCCCGCGCCAAGCTCGACGCCTGGCAGGCAAAACCGCTCGACCCCAGGGCCAACACGGTCAACCTGCCGGACGAGTGGGCATCCGGCAAGGCGGTGACGACGGCCTCCGTCGATATGACCAAGGCGATCCGCAACATCCAGGCCATTCTCAACAAGAACGGCTTCGACGCGGGCAGCGCCGACGGCAAGATGGGCGCCAAGACGGTGGCGGCGATCAAGGCGTTCCAGACCTCGATCGGCCAGGAGCCGACCGGCAAGGTGAACGACGCCCTGGTGCGTGAGCTCCTGGCGCGCAACGGCTGACGCCGACGCCCGGCTAAAGACGACCAAACCGACCGGGTTTGCGGTGACGAGGCATATTCGCCACGCCTGCAAGAAAACGGATAAATCAATGGCTTATCGGCCCCGATCCGAGCGGATCGAGGCCATTGCCGTTTGACTTGAGGGCGCCGGCATGGGCATGAGGATGACCATCTTCATGCCTTGTTCACACGGCATGTGAGACACTTCACCACCACCGCCTTCGGCAGGCGATCGCCTAGCCGCGCGCCGGTGTCGCTGTTTTGCTTTCTCGGGGTCCCGCCGTGACTGTGTACCTGCCCATCGCAGAGCTTTCGGTGAATATCTTCATCATTCTCGGCATGGGCGCGGCCGTCGGCTTCCTTTCCGGCATGTTCGGCGTCGGCGGCGGGTTCCTGATCACGCCGCTGCTGATCTTCTACAACATCCCGCCGGTCGTGGCGGTGGCGACCGGCGCAAACCAGGTCGTCGCATCGTCCGTGTCGGGCGCGATCACCCATTTCCGGCGCGGCACGCTGGACATGAAGCTCGGGACCGTGCTGCTCGTCGGCGGCCTCGTCGGGGCGACCGTCGGCGTCTGGATCTTCTCCTGGCTGAGGCGGGTCGGCCAGCTCGACCTGTTCATCTCGCTGCTCTACGTCATCCTTCTGACGACGATCGGCGTGCTGATGCTGCAGGAAAGCGTGCGGGCGATGCGCAAGGCGAAGCTGAACCAGCCGCTGCCGCTGAAGCGCCCCGGCCAGCACAACTGGGTGCACCGGCTGCCGCTGAAGATGCGCTTCAAGAAGTCGAAGATCTACCTGTCGGCCATCCCGGTCGTGCTGCTCGGCTTCGCCATCGGCATCCTGACCTCGATCATGGGCGTCGGCGGCGGCTTCATCATGGTGCCGGCGATGATCTACCTGCTGCGCATCCCGACGAGTGTCGTGGTCGGCACATCGCTGTTCCAGATCATCTTCGTCACCGCCTATACGACGATGGTGCAGGCGGCGACCAACTATTCCGTCGA
>JBQGDG010000436.1:0-16167 GCA_052038935.1 Neorhizobium sp.
ACCAACGCCCTGCCACGGGCTTTGATCCGGCTTTGTCTGCCTTGGATTGGAGGGTTGTCCCTACCGCACTTCCGGCAATTCAGGTGTGCCTCTACAGAATTGCATGCTGATGGAAAGCATGCAGAGACTAGAAAGGCCCGCACCGTCGTTGCTTCAAGATGTCCTCGCATTTCCCGGTTGGCCGGAATAGCGACTGGAGCGGTTAGTTCCAGGTACCTTACCGATGACCTCACCTTAGGGATTGGATCCCAGTTCGAGGGTCGGCGGACACCCACAGGCACGTGCGACTTTGGGCAGCCCGGGAAATAAGAAGATTCACCGTCATAATCAAGAGATTTTTTGGGCTCGACCGATTTTTTGCGATCGTCCATAAACATCGAACAATAGACTGGATTTCGTTCGATCCACGGAGATGGCACTTGGATACTCTCACCCGCATGCGCGCCTTCATCGATGTGGTCGAAGCGGAAGGATTCTCGGCCGCCGCACGGCGCACGGGACGCTCCAAGGCGCTCCTGTCCAAATATGTCCGCGAATTGGAAGACGATCTCGGCGCCCTGCTCCTGAACCGCACCACGCGGCAGTTCTCGCTGACCGAGGCCGGACATACCTACTATCGCAGCGCCTCAGACATCCTGAAGGAGATCGACAACCTCGCCGACCTCGTGCGTGAGGGCAATGCCGACCTCAAGGGGCGGCTGCGCGTCTCCGTGCCGCGCACCTTCATCGATGCGGAGATCGGCCAGTGCATGATCGACTTCGCCAAGGCCCACCCCGACGTACAGCTGGAGATCGTCGCCGACGACCGGTTCGTCGATCTTATCGAGGAGAACTTCGATCTGGCGATCCGCATAACCAGGCTGGAGGATTCCGGCATGATCGCCAAGAAACTCAACGACTTCCGCGTTCACGCGGTTGCGACGGCAGATATCGTGGCGCAATACGGACCACTCGATCATCCCCAGCAGCTGAGCGGCGTTCCCTTCATCATCGACACCAACTCGCGCTGGCACAACAACATACGTTTCGTCGAGAAGGACGGCTCGACCCTTTCGGTCGCCGTATCGGGCCCGATCGAGGTCAACAGTCCGCAGGCTACGCTTCGCGCCGCCCGCGCCGGCCTGGGGGTCGCCATCATTCCCGACTTCGTGGCCAACGCCTCGATCCAGTCGGGCGAACTCGTCACCCTGTTCGACGACTACATCATCAAGGATCGCGGTATCTATGCCGTTTATCCGCACCGTCGTTATCTCCCTGCCAAGGTGCGAAGCTTCGTCGATTTTCTCGCCGGCTGGTTCCGCCAGTCGCGCTGACACAGTAATTGTGTAACGGTTGAGTCGAAATTCCGTCCCATTTTCGCGTCAGAGGACGCGGGGACGAACATGGGGCCCGGAGCCGGATGCGAAAGAGGATTGCGATCATCACTGCCCTGGCGGCCGGCGCACTGCCCCTGCCCGCCTCAGCCCATCCGCACATCTTCGTCGAATCGCGTCTCGAAGTGATCGGCGGACCGGATGGCAGCGTGCAGGAGCTGCGCAACGTCTGGCGGTTCGACGAGGTGTTTTCTTCGAGCGTTCTCCTGGACTTCGACAAGAATACCGATCTGAAGCTCGACGAGGAGGAACTGGCGGAGCTTGGCGAGACCATGCGCACGTCGCTCGCCGACTATCACTACTTCACCACGCTCACCGTCAACGGCGCATCGATCGGCGTACAGAAGCCGGATGTCATCCACGTCACCTTCAAGGACAACCAGATCCTCGTCTTCTTTTCGGTCAAGCCGGAAAAGCCGATGCCGCTCAAGGGCAGGCTCACATTCGGCATCTACGACCCGACCATGTACACCGCGATCGACTTTCCGACCGATCAGGATCTCGTTGCGCAGGGGACGGCCTCGGCACAATGCAAGCACCAGGTCGTGCGCCCCGACCCCGACGAGGTCCTCTCCCAGAACAGCGCCTCGCTGACCGATGCCTTCTTCAACGATCCGACCGGAACCGACATGTCGAAAATGTTCGCGACACGTCTGGAGCTGACATGCTGACATATCGGAAGCGGAGCATGGTCGCCGCGACGGCAGCAGTCGCGGTGGCCCTGTTGCTGGCGGCCGGCGTCGCGCACGCGCAATCGCCATTGGGAGTAGGCGTCGCGGAGCCGAGCTTCTCCGTCGGCGGACCTTTCGGAAAGTTCTTCGCCTGGATCAACGAAAATCAGGCCGCCTTTTCCCTCGCTCTCAAGAAGGCATTGATATCGTTGCGGCAGGACCCATATGCGCTTGCCAGCCTGATCGGGCTTTCCTTCGCCTACGGCGTCTTCCACGCAGCCGGCCCCGGCCACGGCAAGGCGGTGATCTCCTCCTACATGATCGCCAACGAGGTGGAGCTTCGAAGGGGTGTCATCCTCTCGTTCGTCTCCGCACTGTTACAGGGCCTGGTGGCGATTGTCGTTGTCGTCGCAGCCTTCGTCGTCCTGCGCCATGTCGGCATACAGCTGACCAAGGCAACCTGGGTCATGGAAGTCGCAAGCTTCGCCATGGTGGCGCTTTTCGGCGCATGGCTGCTGGTTAAGAAAATCCGCGGCTTCAAAATGCGCGTCGTGCGCGTGCCGGAAGCAGCTCCAGCCACGGCAGGCCTCTTCGACGGCCCGTCCGCCGAGCGCAACTCGACCGGCCTGAGTTTCCAGGCGGTCGAGATCGACCACGATTATGAAGGCGAAGGCGATTATTGCGAGGCCTGCGGCGTCAACCACATGCCCGATCCGAAAATGCTCGGCGCCAAGGACTTCAGCCTCAGGGAAGCCTGGTCGGCGATCATAGCCGTCGGGCTGCGCCCCTGCTCCGGCGCCATTCTGGTGATGAGCTTCTCGCTCTTGAACGGCCTCTATCTGGGCGGTATCCTGTCCGTGCTCGCCATGTCGCTCGGCACTGCAATCACGGTGACGATCCTCGCTTCGCTCGCCGTCGGCGCCAAGGACGTAGCGCTGAAATTCGCCGGGCCGGGCTCCCGCACCGGACGGCGTATCGGCCATGCGATCGAAATCGGTGGAGCGCTGTTCATCCTGCTGATCGGGCTGTCCCTTCTCGGCGCGTCCCTGCAGGGATGACCGGTCAACGCCGCCGCTGGTAGCGCGCCCTCAGCCAGAATATGCCGAAGAAACCGAGCAGCAGGACGGCACCCGCGACAAAGGCGAGCGCCGGCGAATACTGGCCTATCCACAGGACCAGCGTCGGCAGGAAATAGATGACGGCTGTGGCGCCGATCAGGATGACGGCCGCCGCAACGGCCTGCGATTTCGCTTCCGGCGTCATGTCGCCCTCCTCAAATCTCAGGAGCTCTCGCAAGCTCGGCCCGGATATCCTCGAGGCGACGTTTCTGGTTGCCGTCGGGGCCGAAATTTTCCCGCGCAAGCCAGGCCTCGAAGGCAGCCTTGATGACCGGCCACTCACTGTCGATCATCGAAAACCAGGCCGTATCCCGGTTGGCTCCGCGCGAGATGACGTGCTGGCGAAAGACCCCCTCGAAGGTGAAGCCGTAACGGATCGCCGTGACCTTGCTAGGCTCGTTCTCGTTGTGGCATTTCCATTCGTAGCGACGATAGTCGAGATCGTCGAACACATGCTTCGCCATCAGATAATGCAGTTCCGTCGACATCGGCGAACGCTTCATCGCCGGTCCATGCGCGACGGACCCGACTTCGACGACACCGTTTTTCGGGTCAGGTCGCATGTAGCTCGCCATGCCGACGATCCTGCCGGACGCATTCTCGCGCGCGACGAGCGTGATGAAACCGGACGCGGTGCGGGCGTTTTCCAGCCATGCCCCGAACTCCTCCGGATTGGCATAGTCCTCGTTCGGGAAATAGCGGATCAGTTCATTCATCTCGGTGCCGCCGAGGGCGTCCCATAGGTCCCGAAGATGCTTCCCGGCCTCGTAGGGTTCGAGCGTCAGAAACCTGCCCTTGAGGGTGACGGCGGCGGGGGCGGCAACTTTGTAGTTCGTCAGATCGCGCATGAATGGCCTCGCTTCGAGCCCGAAGGCTTACGCCACGGAAAAGGCAAAGGCAATGTCGCGTCCTTCCGGCCCTTACGCGATGAAGGTCAGTGCGATGAAGGCCGGACGCAATGCCGGCCTTCTGCAGTTCCTGTCGATGTCGCGGCCCGCTCAGCCGGAGATCAGGTCGCCCTCCTGCCAGCGGCGGAGACCCCAGTTCCTCAGACGCATCCGCCAGGCGATAAAGCCCGACAGCAACGGTGAGACGACGAAACTCGCGACCACCGCCGATGGAATGAGATATTTCGCCTGCGCCGCCAGAACCGGGACCGAAAGGATGACGATCGCAGCCGCGCCGAAAAGCACCGCATTGATCATCATCGAACACATCACCTTCAACCAGATATCGGTGGAAATCCTGTCCGTGGAAAACATCGCTCATCCTCCTTGCAATGCTGGTTAAAGCATCGGAGGCGACGATTGTTCCCGCCCGGATCACAGCCGGCGCGAACCGCCTGCGCGATCTCCGCCGCCGCTTTACGCCGTCGGCGCCTCGACCTTTGCCGCCGACACGGTGGCGTCTATATGGTCGATCAGCGCATCGGGCAGACCGAGACGGCCGGCCAGCAGGTCGAGGTAACCCCGCTCCGCGCGCGTGTCGGGATCGATGGTCAGGCGGGTGGCCGTGTAGAGCTCGACCTTCTGTTCCTCGGTGCGCGCGGCCGCGACCAGGTCGTCGAGATCGACCGGATTGGCCAGGTCCTCGGCAATGAAGGCCTCCGCCTCGGCGCCGAGATCGACGGCATGGATCTTCTCCATGATGTTGGCCCGTTCGCTTTGGTCGATGTGGCCGTCAGCCTTGGCGGCTGCGATCATGGCCCGCACCAGCGTCAGCGCGAAGTCGTTCGACAATTGCGGAGACTGGATGCTGAAAGCCGAGTCCGGCGGCGGCAGCGCCAACGGCTCGCTGGAAGCCGGCTGCGGCTGCGGCGCGGTCTGCGGCGACTGACCCGACTTGTAGTTCTTGTAGGCGAGATAACCGAGGCCGGCGACCGCCGCGATGCCTCCGATCGTCACCGCGTTACCGGCGAGCTTGCGTCCGGTCTTGGTGCCGAGAATTGCGGCGGCGATACCGGCCGTCTTCAAGGGATTGTTCTTCGCGATATCGCCGAACTGCCCTGCCCGGTCCTTGACGCTTCCCGAAAGCCCGGGCACCTGCGACCCTAGGAACTGGTCGAGAAGCTTCTTCGCATCGAACATCGATTATCTCCTGTCGGTTGAATGCCGGACCGGAGATAGGAACGGCCGCGCGGAAAAACAATTTTCCCGCGCGGCCGATAACGAAATTGTCAGAATGCCTGCCGCCGAGGAGCGAGTGGCAGGCCCTGCAAATCAGGCCTTCAGCGCGGCCGCTTCGGAGGCGAGCCTGGTGATGCCGGCCCAATCGCCGGCGGCGACGAGGTCCTTCGGCGCCACCCAGGATCCGCCGACGCAGACGACGTTGGGCAGGGAGAGATAGTCGTTGGCGTTCTTCAGCGAGATCCCGCCCGTCGGGCAGAACAGCGTGCCGGCGAGTGGCGACGACAGCGCCTTCAGGTAGGCGGCACCGCCGGCCTGCTCGGCCGGGAAGAATTTCATCACGTCGTAACCGGCCTCGCGCAGCGTCATCACTTCGCTCGCGGTGGCCGCACCCGGAAGCAGCGGCACCGGAGAATCCTTGGCTGCGGCGAGCACGCCGGGGGTGACGCCGGGAGAGACGATGAAGGTCGAACCGGCCTTGACGGCGGCGTCCCAGTCCTTCGCGTTGAGGACAGTACCCGCGCCTACATTGGCGCCTTCGACTTCGGCGGCCACGGCCTTGACGGCATCCAGCGCCGCCGGTGTGCGGAGAGTGATCTCGATCGCCTTGAGGCCACCTGCTACGAGCGCCCTGGCGAGACCGACCGCAGACTTGGCGTCTTCGACGATCAGCACCGGCACGACCGGCTGCAGCTTCAGGATGGAAAGCAGCGTTTCGCTCTTGCCGGCCATGGCGGAATCTCCTTCGAAAGTTGGGAATGTCGAGCCCGGGAAATAGCTTCCGGCAGGCCGATTGTCGAGAAAAAACCGGCAGGTGCGACGGAACGGATTTCCCAAGACCCGCATTTGGAATAGCCTATGACAAATGTTCCGGGGGCGATCGGGAAATTCATGGCAAAAGAAATCGAGCGGAAGTATCTCGTCAGGAGCGACGGATGGCGGTCACATGCCACGTCCTCCACGGAATTTCTGCAGGCGTATATCGCATCCGGAAAGGACCGTTCCGTTCGTGTCCGCATCATGGACGGCGAAAGAGCCAGGTTGACGATCAAGATAGGCCGCGACCTCTTCGTCCGGCACGAGTTCGAATATGAGGTCCCGCTGTCCGACGCCCGGGAAATGGCGGATCAGGCGATCGGCGTGGTCCTGGAGAAGACACGATATACGATACCCTTCGAAGGGCATGTGTGGGAAGTCGACGTCTATGGTGGCGCCTATAAGGGGCTCGTCGTGGCCGAGGTCGAATTGGCGGATGAAAGGACGCAGCCGGCGGTTCCCGATTTCATCGGCCGCGAGATCACCGGCGATCGCCGTTATTCGAACGTCGTCATGGCAACCGAGGATCTGAGCGAGGAGCTGGTGAATGGCTTACCGTTTACGGCCATCTAAGCCCTTTACCACGCAATTTCGCGGCGTAGCCGAAAACCAGCTGCGGAAGGCCATCGGCTATCTCGAAGATCGGCCGGAAGGACCGCACGAGGCGGTTCACGACGCGCGCAAGCGGTTCAAGCGCGTTCGCGCGCTCTATCGCCTCGTCCAGCCCGACGCACCGGATTTCCGTGCCAGGGAGAATGCCCGCATCCGGGAGATCGCACGCACGCTTTCGGCGGTCAGGGACGCGACGGCATTGGTGGAAACCGTCCATTATCTTCTCGATTTCGCCTCTTCCCCAGAAGAGGAAGAGGCGTTGCGAACGGCGATGGACATACTCGCCGGGCGACGCGACCGCATCGCGGCCGAGGAACACGATCTGCCCGCCAAGATGCAGACGGCTGCCGATGCCTGTCGCACTGCACTGTCGGCGATCGCGGCGCTCGACCTTTCCGACGCACCGCATAAATCCGCAAAACGGCTCGGCAAGGCGTGGAGGAAACAGTTGGAGAAGGCCCACCGCGCGCTTCGTGCCTGCGACGAGCATGGCAGCGCGGAGAGCTATCACGAGCTGCGCAAGAGCGGCCAGACCTACTGGATGCACCTGTCCCTGCTGCGCGACGTCTGGCCCTCGGCCATGCGCGCCAAGCAGGCCGAATGCAAGACGCTGGTCGATCTGCTCGGCCACGAACACGATCTCTCCGTCCTGACCGAGCTCGTCAACGAGGAGCCGGATCTGTTCGGCGATGGCGAGGCGCTTGCCCGCCTTCTCGGCTCCATCATCAGCCGCCAGCAGATATTGCGCGGCGAAGCCATCGACCGGGCCCATGACGTCTTTGCCGAGGATCCGGACACCGAAGGCGAACTGATCGAAATCCTTTGGGAAAAGGCCGCGGGCAGTGACGCAAGGTCGCACAAGCACCGTCGGGGGTGCGACAAGGCGGAGAAAGAAACCGCGTTGCACGGATAGCGATAGCGCTGTATTTGAGCCTCATGACAGACAACCAGATCACATCGCGGCCTCAACCGGACGCAGGGCCAGCCAATGGCTTTCTCGTCGCGGCGCTCTATCATTTCGCCCGCTTCGAGCGCTACGAAGATTTCCGCGGCCCGCTGCAGGACTTCTGCGACGAAAACGGCATCAGGGGCACGTTGCTCGTCGCCCGCGAAGGCATCAACGGCACCGTTGCCGGCACTGACGACGCCATAGCGCGGCTTCTCGCCCACCTTCGCGCCCAGCCGGAATTCGCGGCGCTGGAACACAAGGAAAGCCGCGCATCGAAAATGCCCTTTCTGCGCATGAAGGTGAGGCCGAAGAAGGAAATCGTCACGATGGGCGTCGAGGATATCGACCCCAACCGCATCGTCGGCACCTATGTCGAACCGAAGGACTGGAATGCGCTGATCTCCGACCCGGAGACGATCGTCATCGATACGCGCAACGACTACGAGACGGCGATCGGCATCTTCAAGGGTGCGGTCGATCCCAACACCAAGACCTTTCGCGAGTTTCCCGACTGGGTGAAGAACAATACCGGTCTCCACAACAAGCCGAAGATCGCCATGTATTGCACCGGCGGTATCCGCTGCGAGAAGGCGACCGCCTTCATGAAGGAACAGGGCTTCGAGGAAGTCTACCACCTCAAGGGCGGCATTCTCAAATATCTCGAGGAAGTCCCGGAGGAGGAAAGCCTGTGGGAAGGCGCCTGTTTCGTCTTCGATGAGCGCGTTTCGGTGGAACACGGCCTGAAGGAAGGCAATCACAGGCTCTGCCACGCCTGCCGCAATCCGATCACCGCGGAAGAGATCACCTCCCCCTATTACGAGGAAGGCGTCTCCTGCTCCAACTGCTATCATGCACGCAGCGAGGATGACCGCCTGCGCTACCGCCAGCGCCAGCACCAGATCGCGCTCGCCAAGAAGCGTGGCGTGAAGCATATCGGCGGCTGACGCCCGCACGTTGCGGGACAGCGAAACAGATACCGGATCAGGCCGAGCCGATCCGAGGCATCCGGTTTTCGCGGACATACATCGCATCGATCTCTTCCGCCGGCATCGGCTGGCCGAAGAGATAGCCCTGCAGCTGGTCGCAACCGGCGAGCCTGAGTTGCCGCGCCTGGCCGTCCGTCTCCACGCCCTCCGCCGTCACCGGGATATCCAGCGATCTGGCAAGCGCCACGGTCGCCTGCAGCATCTCCGCGGCCCGCTGGCCGTGGTCCAGCGCGCTCACCAGAGACCGGTCGATCTTCATCCGGTCGAAGCCGAACTGGCGCAGGTAACCGACGCTTGAAAATCCCGCTCCGAAATCGTCGAGGGCAATGGCGACGCCGAGCTTGCGAAGCTCCGCCATCGATGTCTTGGCGCGGTCCGCGTTCTGGATGAAATACCCTTCCGTCATCTCCAGCGTAATGCGGGAGGAATCCGTATCCGTCCGCCGGAAGACCGAAGCGACATGCAGCGGGAAGGCCGGGTCGCGGAACTGGCCGGGCGAGATGTTGACCGACAGCTTCAGCCGCGGCCACCGGCTTGCCGTCTCGCAGGCGCGATGCAGGACAAAGAGCCCGAGCTGATCGATGAGGCCGGTGGTCTCGGCGATCGGTATGAATATGTCCGGCGATACCGGCCCATGGCCCTTGCGGGTCCAGCGCGCCAGAGCCTCGACGCTGACGAGACTGCCGTCCTGCGCCGAAACGACGGGCTGGTAGACGACTGTGAGTTCGCGCCGCTCGATCGCGATCCTGAGGTCGATTTCGAGCTGGTTGCGCTCCTCGCGTTCCGCGTCCAGGTCGGGCGTATAATGTTCGAAACGGCTCCCGCCGCCATCCTTGGCCCGATACATCGCCATGTCGGCCCGACGTACCAGTTCGGCACCGCTGACCGCGCCATGAACGGACATTGCGATCCCGATGCTGGTGCCGATCTGCGCCACACGCTCGCCGATGACGAAAGGTTCGTCGAAAAACCCGAGGATGCGATCACACAGCATCTCTGCCCGATCGCCGGGCACGGCCGCCCGCAGCGCGAGGGCAAATTCGTCGCCCCCGACGCGGCCAAGCACCACTCCCTCGCCGACCAGCATCTTCAGACCGGCGGCGACGCTGCGGATCAGCCTGTCGCCGGTTCCGTGGCCATAGGCGTCGTTGACCTCCTTGAAGCCGTCGAGGTCCAGGTAGAGCAGGATGGCGCTCTGCTGTGAGCGGCCCGCATCCTTCACCAGATCGTCGAGTGCCGCAAAGAAACCGTTGCGGTTCAGCAATCCGCTGAGCCGGTCGGTCATCGCCAGCCGGCGGGCAGAGGCTTCGTCCGCTCTCAGGCGATCCAGCGTCTTCGTGCCGCTGACCAGAAGGAGAAGGAAGAACAGGCCGACCATCGCCACCGCGCTGTAGACGAGCGGACGGACCTGCAGGTAGCTGACGTCACCCGGCATCCGGGGCGACCAGCCGAGCCTGCCGAGCAGCCTGCCGTGAATGTTGCGGATATCCACCGCCTTCGACGTCGCCTCCCGGTCCTGAACGAATTGCAGGCCGTCGATCACGTAGGTATTGCCGAGTTCGCTGACGACGTTGTCGTCCAGATGGCGGGCGAAGATGAGATAGCGCCGGTTTTCCGGTGGCTGGTCAATCGCGCCGGACTTCTCCCGGACGAGCGCGACCCCGGTCGCGGCCAGTCCTTTGCGGGTAGCCGTGAAGCCGACGGCCTCCGGCAGGCCTTCCGGACCGACCGAGCGCGCGTTGTCGAAGAGTGTCCAGAGGGAACTGTCGAAATAGTCGGCCGGGTCCCACATGACCGGCTTTCCGTCCTGATAGGCCATCAGGACCTTGCGGCCTGCGTCGAGAAGAATCGCGACATCGAACAGATCGCTGTTGGCGGTCATGTCGCCGAAATTGCTGACGATCCACTCCTGGCCGTCGGAGGCATAGACGAAGGCGGCCGCATCGTCCCAGGCGGCATAGTCGTTGAGCGTCGCGTGCAGCTGGTCCTGAAAGGTGCGTACGGCCCCGGCGGTCGTCGCGCGCGAACGCTCTTCGTCCAGGTTGTTTGCATGGTCGGCGATACGATTGACCGCCGTCAGGATGAACATTGTGACGAAAAACACGACGACGGCGAACAGGCCGAGCATCATCATCACGGCGGACTTGCGTCCGACATGAACGGGGCGTCGAAAGCCGAATCTAGGAAGCCCCATAATACCCTCGCCAAACAATAGAGCTATGGCGAGCTTTCCTTCAAATCCGGTTAAGGTCGCAAAAAGAAACGCCGGGACGCCGCCTGGTTGCGGCGCCCCGGCAACGCGGTCTTACCAGGACGGGATCAGCGCGCCCTTGAACTCTTCGTTGATGAAGGTCCGGATGCTGTCGTCATGATAGGCCTCGACGAGGGTCTTGACCCACGGTGCATCCTTGTCGGCTGCGCGCACGGCGATGACGTTCGCATAAGGAGACTTCTCGCCCTCGATGGCGATGGCGTCGGACTTCGGGTGCAGGCCGGCTTCCATGGCGTAGTTGGTGTTGATGACGGCGGCATCGACGTCGTCCAGCGAACGCGGCAGCTGGGCGGCATCGATTTCGGCGAACTCGATCTTCTTCGGGTTTTCGATCACGTCGGCCGGCGTGACCTTGAGGCCGGCGCCTTCCTTGACCTTGACGAGACCCTTGCTGGCCAGAACGAGGATGGCGCGACCGCCATTGGTCGGATCGTTCGGGATGGCGACCGTAGCACCTTCCTTCAGCTCGTCGAGGCTCTTCACCTTCTTGGAATAGACGCCCATCGGCGTGGTGATCGTCGTGCCGACGCTGACGAGATCGAACTTGCGGTCGGCGATCTGGTTGTCGAGATAGGGCTGATGCTGGAACGAGTTGGCGTTCAGTTCACCATCGGCCAGCGCCTGGTTCGGCACCACGTAGTCGGAGAATTCGAGGATCTCGATGTTCAGGCCCTTAGTCTTGGCGATCTCCGCGACCTTTTCCATGATCTGCGCATGTTCGCCGGGCGTGACGCCGACCTTGATGTCTTCGGCAAGCGCCGAACCGGCGGCGAGAACCGCCAGCGTGGCGGCAATGATCAACTTCTTCATGGGTGTCTCCTTGGTTGCTTATGAGTGCCAGTCTTGGGAGGCTGGATTGGGTGGAACGGATGTCAGGTCTTGCGATTGCGCTTGTCGAAGCGCCTGGCGAGCGCATCTCCGGCACTCTGCACGAGTTGGACGAGCACGATCAGGACGACGACGACGGCGAGCATCATTTCCGGCATGAAGCGCTGGTAGCCGTAGCGGATGCCGAGATCGCCGAGACCGCCGCCGCCGACCGCGCCGACCATGGCCGAATAACCGATCAGGCTGACCATGGTCATGGTGAGTGCCGCCATCAGGGCCGGCCGCGCCTCGGCGAGCAGGACCTTGAAGACGATCTGGATCGGGCTTGCGCCCATCGCCCGGGCCGCTTCGATAAGCCCCTTGTCGATCTCGCGGATGGCCGCTTCGACCAGGCGGGCGAAGAAGGGAATGGTCGCGATCGTCAGCGGCACGATCGCCGCATTCGTTCCGATCGACGTTCCCGTCACCAGCCGCGTGAACGGAATGATGGCGACGACGAGGATGATGAACGGCGTCGAGCGCGCGGCGTTGATGATCAGGCCGACGACACGATTGACGTTCGGTGCCGGGAAAAGCTCGCCCCTGCCGCTGGTGGCGAGGAAGATGCCGATCGGCAGGCCGATCAGCGAGCCGATGAGCCCGGCGATCGCCACCATCTGCATGGTCTGGCCGAGCGACTTGAGGATCAGGTTGAGCATCATCTCAGGCGACATAACCGAGAACCTCCGTGGACAGACCGGTTTCGGAATAGAAGCGATTGGCCCGCTCGATGACGGCGGGATCGGCCGAATAGGACACGACGAGCGAACCGAACGGCTGGCCGCCGATCTCCTCTATCGCCCCGGCGAGAATGTTGACGTCGGAGCCCAGTTCGGCGACGAGACGCCCGGTGAGCGGCTGGAACGCGGTCGCGCCGAAGAAGACCAGTCTTACCAGCACACGGTCGCCGGCCGCAGGCGCCTGCTTGATGCTGGTGCGCAGCCATTCCGGCAGCGCCAGCGACGAGGCGAGCAGTGTCCGTGTCGTATCATGCTTCGGACTGGCATAGACATCGAAGGTACGGCCGGCCTCGACGATACGCCCGCGGTCGATGACCGCGACATCGGACGTGATCGCCTTCACCACTTCCATTTCATGGGTGATGAGCAGCACGGTAAGACCGAGTTCGGCGTTGATGCGCTTCAAGAGTTCCAGGATGGACTGGGTCGTTTCCGGATCGAGCGCCGAGGTCGCCTCGTCCGAGAGCAGCAGTTTCGGATCGGTCGCCAGAGCACGGGCAATGCCGACGCGCTGTTTCTGGCCGCCGGAAAGTTCGGAAGGATAACGGTCGGCCTTGTCTCCGAGGCCGACGAGATCGAGCAGCGGCGAGACTTTATTCCGGATGATCTTCCTGTCGACGCCTGCGATCTCGAGCGGCAGCGCCACGTTTTCGAACGCGGTGCGCGAGGACAGCAGATTGAAGTGCTGGAAGATCATCCCGACCTGCCGCCGCAGGCCGCGTAGATCGTCCTCGCCGAGAGATCCGACATCGACGCCGTCGACCGCGACCTTACCGGACGTGACCTTTTCGAGCCCGTTGACGAGGCGGATCAGGGTCGATTTCCCGGCACCCGATCGGCCGATGATCCCGGTAATGGCGCCGTGGGCGACGGTGAGGTTCACGCCGTCGACGGCCGTGAAGGCGGGCTGGCCCGCACTGCCGCCGAAGCGTTTGGTCACGCCTTCGAAAGACACCATAGGCGTCTTCGCCCGCAAAGGCGTTGCGACATCGGCCGCAGCATTCTGGATGGTCATTTTTCGCTCGCAGTTAAGTCAGGTCATTCCGGCGGCTGAACGCCGCATCAATCAGGCGCCCAGACGGCACATTCGATGACAGGTGACTTTCCGGAGCATTTTCGATCGGCTTTCGCTGCAGGCCTCGAGGCCTTGGTGATGGCAGATCAATGCCCCGGACTTCTTCCATTTCATAGGGATGGAATTTCAATTATGCGTGAATTCAGAAAAATTCTTCCGTCACGACACTGGAATTGCCTTTTGTCAGGCGGACTTGTGGTTGCCGCCCGGGAATTGTTCCGCCAGCTGCCTATACCATCTGCCACTTTTCTTGATCGTCCGCACCTGCGTGCCATAGTCGACATGGACGAGGCCGAAACGCATCCGATAGCCTTCCGCCCATTCGAAATTGTCCATTAGGCTCCAGGCGAAATAGCCCTTGATCGGGTAACCGTCCGAAACGAGATCGGCGACGACCGAAAGGTGCTCGACATAGTAGTCGAGCCGCGGCTGGTCGTCGATCTCGCCGTTCACCGGCCCCATATTGTACGATGCGCCGTTCTCGGTGACGTAGCAGTCCGGCAGATCGTAGCGCCGATAGAGGTCTTCGACGAGCGATTTCATCGCCGGCGCGTAAACTTCCCAGCCGATGTCCGTGATCGTCTCGCCGACGAAAGGAGCAGGCTTCGTCGCCGGATACTCCGCCTCGACGGAAGGATCGGCGGCGACCCGCATCGGCGTGTAGTAGTTCAAG
The DNA here is from genome assembly GCA_052038935.1 of Neorhizobium sp. GTDB lineage: Bacteria > Pseudomonadota > Alphaproteobacteria > Rhizobiales > Rhizobiaceae > Neorhizobium. The sequence goes on from JBQGDG010000436.1 coordinate 14,279, forward strand.
CCCCACCAGTCGAGCTTCTGCCCGATAATCGCAAGATCGCCCTCCTCGACCTTCGGCATGTCCTTGCCCAGCGCATCGAGAAGCGAGGCCGGATATTCACCCTTGAACACCGGGCCGAAAAAGGCGCCGTTGTGGAAATCGAAGGCGCGCTCGGCGGCAGCCCGATCTTCTGCGCCATCCGAGCCCGGAATGACCGAGTGGGCGTTGAGCACCAGGCCGACCGGCACCTGAGGCGAGACATGCCGGATCGCCTCCACGGCCAGCCCGTGGGCGAGATTGGTCGTATGCATGGCAGCCAGCGCCGCCTCCATGTTGCGCTCTCCGGGCGCATGTACGCCATAGAGATGGCCGAGCCAGACCGAACACCACGGTTCGTTGAAGGTGGCCACCGCATCCAGCCGGTCACCGAGGCGGGCCATCACCACCTTGGCGTAACGCTGGAACGCGAAGGCCGTGGACCGGGCCGTCCAGCCGCCGCCCCCCATCAGCACAAGCGGCAGGTCCCAATGATAGAGCGTCGCATAGGTCCTGATGCCGCGCGCCCTGCATGCGTCGATCAGCCGGTCGTAGAAGTCCAGGCCCTTTTCGTTGATGCGGCCCGTACCTTCTGGAATGATGCGCGGCCACGCGATCGAGAACCTGTAGGCCTCGACGCCCATCTCCTTGATGAGATCGAGGTCGTCCTCCCAACGATTGTAGTGATCGCATGCGACATCACCGTTGTCGCGGTTGAAGACGCGGCCCGGCATGTTGGAAAATGCGTCCCATATCGACGGCTTGCGGCCATCCGTTCTGGTCGCGCCTTCGATCTGAAAGGCCGCGGTGGCGACACCCAACAGGAAGTCGCCGGGGAAACGTGCTGCGAGTATCTTGGGGTCGGAAGCCTGCGAAGTGATCATCATCGCCATCCTGTATCGTTGCCGGAGAGCCGAAAGCAGTTTCTCGCGGGCGGTGTAACCAAGCTGCGCGCCGTTGTACAGCACGGCCTCCCGACAGGCTCACGCTGATGTTAACGGAATTTGTTTTGCAGTGCAGCATGACAAGATGGGAGACACAGGCGTCCCGCCTCGAATGGAACCCGCCATGATCCAGAACATCGAACGACTGCAGCCCTATCTCCTGAGCCTCCTGCGCGCCGTCTCCGGGCTCGTACTCTTCAGCTACGGAACCCAGAAAATCTTGCACTTTCCTGCCGCCCAGAGCGTACCGCCGGTCGGCTCCCTGTCCTGGATCGCCGGGCTTCTGGAACTCGTCCTCGGCCTCTGCGTGCTGATCGGCTTCAAGACGCGGCCGGCGGCCTTCGTCCTTTCCGGGTTGATGGCCTTCGCCTATTTCATCGGCCATTTTCCACGCGGGTTCTATCCGGCGCAGAACGGCGGGGTTTCCGCCATCCTCTTCTGCTTCGTCTTCCTCTACCTGTCGGTCGCCGGCGGCGGCCCGCTCAGCGTCGATGCGAAGATGAGACAAGGCCGGGCCGTAACGGCCTGATCCTCCGCCTCCCGGCAATGGAAAAGCCCGAAGCGGCAGGCTTCGGGCTCCTTGCTGTCAGAGCTTTACCCAGGCGCCGTTCTTCTTCGACGACGCCACGCAGGCCTCGACGAAGGCGACGCCCTTCACTCCGTCATCCACGGTCGGGTAGATCACCGCCTCGTCAGGCTTCCTGCCGGCCTTGTGGGCATGGATGGCCCGTGCGGCTTCGGTATAGATCGTCGCGAAGGCTTCGAGATAACCTTCCGGGTGACCGCCGGGAATGCGGCTGACGCGTGCCGCGGCGGCACCGGCGCCGGCACCGTTGCGGGTGATCAGCCGCTTCGGCTCGCCGAACGGCGTAAACCACAACAGGTTGGGATTTTCCTGCGACCACTCGAGGCCGCCCTTCTCGCCGTAGA
>JBQGDG010000437.1:0-3417 GCA_052038935.1 Neorhizobium sp.
CCCTCTCTCTCCCGATAGAGCTGCGCCAGAAGGTCGAACTGCGGCAGGGTGGCGCCGAACTCGGCGCGCAGGCGCCTGCGGATTTCGTTGGTGATCAGCTTCGTCGTCGACAGCATGCGCAGCCACAGCCGGGTCTCAGGCTTGTTGTTGCCATGAGGCCCGTGAACGATAAGCTCGAGATCCGCGCTTGCCGCGTCCACTGCCATTTTCAGACTCCGAGATAGCGATCCTGAATCTCTGCCGACACTTCGGCGCTCGATCCATGCCATACGCTTCGACCGTTTTCGAGGATGACGCAACGATCCGCAACCGGCAAAAGCTCCGACAGCGTCTTGTCCACCACGAGAATGGAAAGACCCTCGGCCTTCAGCTGCCGTATCGCTCTCCAGATATCCTGCCGGATGACCGGGGCAAGCCCCTCCGTCGCCTCGTCGAGGATCAGCAGACGCGGATTTGTCATCAGCGCCCGGCCGATCGCCAGCATCTGCTGTTCGCCGCCGGAAAGCGACTTCGCCATCTGTGCGTGCCGTTCCTCGAGCCTCGGAAACAGCTCGTTGACACGCTTCAACGTCCATTCGCCGGGCCTTGCCGCCGCCACGAGATTCTCGTGGACGGTCAGGTTCGGGAAACAGCGCCGCCCTTCCGGCACAAGTCCGATCCCGAGCCGCGCCACCTTGTGCGGCGGCAGGCGTTCGGTCGTCCGGCCACCAAAGAAGACCCTTCCGCCGCGCGGCGGCATCAGGTTGCAGATCGACTTGATCGTCGTCGACTTGCCCATGCCGTTGCGGCCCATCAGCGCCACGACCTCGCCTTCGGCCATCTTGAACTCGACGCCGAAGAGCGCCTGGCTGCCGCCATAATAGGTGGCGATATCCTGAACATCCAGCAGCATCAGGCGTGATCTCCGAGATAGGCGGTGCGCACGGCCGGATCGCGGCGGATTTCGTCTACCGTACCGGTGGCAATGACCCGGCCATAGACGAGAACCGAGATACGGTCGGCAAGCGCAAAAACCGCGTCCATGTCGTGTTCGACGAGCAGGATCGGGGCCTCCTGGCGCAGCAAATCGAGGAAGCCGGTAAGCTTTTTCGAGCCTTCCGGCCCCATCCCCGCCATCGGCTCGTCCAGAAGGAACGCCTTCGATTGCAATGCCAGCGCCATGGCGATCTCGAGCTGGCGCCGCTCGCCGTGGGAAAGCTCCGCCGCCGGCAGGCGTGCGCGGTTCGCCATCCCGACCCGTCGAAGGATCGCCATCGCCGGGTCGACGAGCGAAGCGTCGCTCATCACCGGCCTGAAGAAGCCGAAGCTCGATCCCTGCTTTGCCTGTACGGCCAGCATGACGTTGCGGAGCGCTGAAAATTCCGGCGCAAGCGACGAGACCTGGAAGGTGCGGCCGAGGCCCCGCTTTGCCCGGTCTGCCGTGCTGAGCGAGCCGATATCCTCGCCGGCGAAACGGATCGTGCCACTGTCCTGCTTCAGCGTGCCGCAGATCTGGTGGATGAGCGTCGACTTGCCGGCGCCGTTGGGGCCGATCAGCGCATGGATTTCGCCGGGCCGAAGATCGAGGGTGACGCCATCGGTCGCGCGAAGCGCACCGAAATTCTTGACGAGATTGTCTATCTGGAGGACCGGCTCAGCCATGTTTCGCCTTTCCGGCCAAAAGACCAAGCAACCCGCCGCGGGCAAACAGCACGACACCGAGAAGAATGAGGCCGAGGAAGAACTGCCAGCGTTCCGTCAGGCCGCCGAGCGCGAATTCGAAGGCTACATAAAGCGCGGCACCGGCAAGGGGCCCGAACAGCCGGCCCGTGCCGCCGAGAATGATCAGCACGATCAACTCGCCCGACATATGCCAGGAGAGCATCGATGGGCTGACGAAGCGGTTGAGATCGGCATAGAGCGCGCCGGCGAGCGCCGTGATCATCGCCGAGACGACGAAGCCGGCCAGCCGGATGCGATAGGGGTGGATGCCGACGGTCGCGACGCGTGTCTCATTCTGTCGGGCCGCCTGCAACGCCGCGCCGAAGCGGGAGGCGCGGATCAGGGCGAAAAGCCCTATGCCGGCGAGCAAGACGACATAACAGACGAGAAAGAAGCTCAGCGGCTTCATCGTGTTGAGGCCCGGGAACTGATTGCGGACCATGATCGACAACCCGTCCTCGCCGCCATAGGCCGGCCAGGAGATGGCGAAGTAGTAAACCATCTGCGCGAAGGCGAGGGTAATCATGATGAAATAGACGCCGGATGTCCTCAGGCTGATCGCGCCGATTGCGAGCGCGACAAGGCCCGCGGCAATCACCGCCGCGATCCAGATCACAGGCATCTGCACCGTTCCGGGCAGGCCGAAAATCATCGGCTCATAGGACATGGCATGGCTCGACAGGATGCCGGCCGCATATCCGCCGATCCCGAAGAAGGCGGCATGGCCGAACGAAACGAGGCCACCGAGGCCGAGCGCCAGGTTCAGCCCGAGGGCCGCCAGCGCCAGGATGGCGATGCGTGTCGCAAGGGTCACGTAGAATGGTTGGCCGAAGGCATTCGCGGCCAGAGGAGCCGCCAGCAGCAGAACGGCAAGCGAAAGATTGACGATGTTTTCGCGCGTCAGCATGGCGGCCTCACGCGTGGGCCGGCGGGAAAAGCCCGCGCGGTTTGACGGCCAGGATCACGGCCATGACGACATAGATCAGCATCGAAGCCGCCGCACCGCCTATCATGCCGGCCTGGGACGTATCCACGAAGAGCGCCAGAAGCTGCGGCAGGAGAAGGCGTCCGAGCGTATCGGTGATCCCGACGAGCAGCGCGCCGTAAAGCGCGCCCTTGATCGAGCCGATGCCGCCGATGACGATGACGACGAATGCCAGGATCAGCACCGGTTCGCCCATGCCGACCTGCACCGACTTAAGCGGCCCGACAAGCGATCCGGCAAGCCCGGCGAGAGCGGAACCGAGTGCGAAGACCAGCGTATAGAGCGTGCGGATATCGACACCGAGAGCGCCGATCATCTCGCGATCGCTTTCGCCGGCGCGGATGCGCATCCCGAGACGGGTCTTGCCGATCAGGAGATAGAGACCGAGCGCCACGAGCGCACCGACGACGATGATCGCCAGCCGATAGAGCGGATAACCCACACCACCCGGCAGGCTGACGGCGCCCTGCAAAAGCGGTGGAATGTCGAGATAGAGCGGAAACGAGCCGAACAGCCAGCGGGTGCCTTCGGAAAAGATCAGGATCAGCGCGAAGGTGGCAAGAACCTGATCGAGGTGATCGCGGTCGTAGAGCCTGCGAATGACGGCGAGTTCAACGATCGCGCCCGCCGCCGCCGCGCACGCCAAGCTGGCGATGAGGCCGAACCAGAACGAGCCCGTCCAGGCGGCCACAGCGGCGCATGCGAATGCGCCGACCATGTAGAGCGAGCCG
>JBQGDG010000438.1:0-10521 GCA_052038935.1 Neorhizobium sp.
GAATCCGCCGCCGACAGCGCCCAGCTCGCCATCGATTACGGGCGCCTCTTCGGCATGGACGTCAACGACAACTACCGCTCCTGGGACGACGATCTCGTCGCCGGCAGCCTGCATCCTATCGAGATCTTCGAGTTCTTCTATGTGCTGCGCAAGAACAAGTGGGAAGGTGTGTGGCAGCTCGACCAGTTCCCGTTCCGCGAGGACAGTGTCGCCACCGCCAATCACGCCATCGATTTCCTCAAGGCCGCAGCCAAGGGGCTCGATGCGCTGGATGTCGAGGCGCTGAAGGAAGCGCAGAGCCGCCACGACGCGATCGGTGCGCTGAAGATCGCCCAGAAGGCCCTGTTCGGCGCCATGTAGGCGCCGCACGAGGCAGCAGCCAGCTTCGGCAATGAAAGGCCATGACCAATGTTGAAGAATGATATCGTCGATAGGATCAGCGAGAAGGCTCTGTGGATGCGCCGCAGGGCATTCACCATGGTTTTCGACGCGCAGCTCGGGCATCCGGGCGGGGACTTTTCCGCGATCGACATCATCGCAACACTCTATTTCGGCGTGATGCGCTACGATCCGAAAAAGCCCGACATGGCGGATCGCGATCGCTTCATCATGTCGAAGGGCCATGCGACGGGCGCGCTCTATACGGCGCTCTGTGCCGCCGGTTATTATCCGGAAGACTGGCTCGCCACCTATATGCAGCCGAAGTCCATGCTGAACGGCCATCCGAACCGCAACTACCTGCCCGGGGTCGAGACCAATACCGGGCCGCTCGGCCATGGAATGCCTGTCGGCCTCGGCATCGCGATCGCCGGGCAGCTGACGAACAGCGATTATCGCACCTTCGTTCTCACCGGCGATGGAGAGCTGCAGGAAGGGTCCAACTGGGAAGCCGCGATGACGGCGGGCAATCGCAAGCTCGGCAAGTTCACGCTGATCGTCGATCGCAACCGGCTGCAGCAGGGCATGGGCACCGAGGAAACCAACGGTCTCGACCCGCTGGACGACAAGTTCCGTGCCTTCGGCTGGGATGTCGAAGTGGTGGACGGTCACGACGTCGCGGCGCTTGTCGGCGCCCTGTCGGAGCCGACCGGCGGACGGGAGAAACCGCTCTGCGTGATCGCCAACACGATCAAGGGCAAGGGCGTGTCCTTCATGGAAAACAAGGCTTCATGGCACCATGGCGTGCCGAATGCCGAACAATATAATACCGCCATGGAGGAACTGGTCTGATGGCTGCTCCCGCTGCAAAACAGGATGGTTTCTACGATTGTCGCGACGCATGGGCGCGCACGATCGAGGAACTTGCCGAAAGCGACCCGCGCATCGTCGCCGTCGTCAACGATTCCGTCGGCTCGTCGAAGCTCGGCGGCTTCCAGAAGAAGTTTCCGGAGCGGCTCGTCAATGTCGGCATCGCGGAACAGAACATGGTCGGTGTCGGCGCCGGTCTTGCCAATGGCGGCCGCATTCCCTTCGTCTCCGCCGCCTCCTGCTTCCTTACCGGCCGTGCCCTGGAACAGGTGAAGGCTGATATCGCCTATGCCAATTTCAACGTGAAGCTCGTCGGCCAGTCCTCGGGCGTCGCTTATGGCGAGCTCGGGCCGACGCACCATTCGATCGAGGATTTTGCCTGGCTGCGCCCCTTAAGCAATATCAAGGTCGTCGTGCCTGCCGATTCCTGGGAGACCGCGGAAGCGGTCAAATGGGCGGCTGCCTACGAGGGACCGGTCTATATTCGCCTGAGCCGCATGCCCGTTCCGGATCTCGCCGTCGAGAACCGCAAGTTCGAGCCCGGTAAGGCCGAACTTGTCCGTGACGGCGGTGATGTCACGCTGATCGCCTGCGGCACGATGGTTCATCTCGCCGTGCAGGCGGCAACGGAACTGAAGGCCGAAGGCATTTCGGCACGTGTCCTCAACATGGCGACCATCACACCGCTCGACGAGGCCGCCATTTCGGCGGCGGCAAGCGAAACGGGCGCGATCGTCACGATCGAGGAAGCCAACATCCACGGCGGCCTGGGCGGCGCGGTGGCGGAACATACCTCTGCCACGCATCCGGTACCGGTCGAGCGCATGGGCTTCCCGGGCTTCGTGCCGACCGGCTCGGTCGAATGGCTGTTTGATCATTTCGGCCTGACGTCGGCCGGTATCGCGAGAACGGCACGCAAGGCGATCGGACGCAAGCGCGGATGAGGGGCGGGCCAGGAGGTGGATATGTCATCGCCATCGACCAGGGGACGACCAATACCAAGGCCATTCTGGTCAGCGCCAACGGAGAGGTGGTCGCCAAGGCGTCGGCGCCGCTGAAGTCGACCTATCCGCGTCCCGGCTGGGCCGAGCAGTCAGCCGAGGATATCTGGGCGAGCGTGCAGGCGGTCATTGCCGACATCGTCCGCGACGCCGGCGGCGATGTCGCCGGTCTCGCGATCGCAAACCAGCGCGAGACGCTCGTCGTCTGGGATGGGGAGACGGGCAAGCCCATCGCGCCGGCGATCCTTTGGCAGTGCCGCCGCACGGCGAAGGCCTGCGAGGCCATGATAGCGGCAGGGGCAGATCCGAAGGTGGTGGACGCGACGGGGCTTTCGATCAACGCCCTGTTTCCGGCCTCCAAGCTGGCATGGGTGATGCAAAACGTGCCCGAGGCGACGGTGCTTGCCGCGCAGGGCCGGCTTCGCGCCGGTACGGTGGACAGCTGGCTGCTCTACAGGCTGACCGGCGGAGCGCGGTTCGCCACCGATCATTCGAATGCGTCGCGCACCCAGCTGTTCAACACTGCCACGCTTCGGTGGGACGAGGAGCTCTGTGAGCTCTTCGGCGTGCCGTCATCGGTTCTTGCCGAGGTCAAGCCCTCCGACAGCCGGTTCGGCGAGGTCGCGGACGGTGTAACCGCCCTTGCGGCCGGCATTCCCATCCTCGCCATGATGGGCGACAGCCATGCCGCGCTCTACGGCCATGGCGTGCGGACACCCGGCCTGGTCAAGGCGACTTACGGCACGGGCTCGTCGCTGATGACGCTGACCTCGGAACGGGTTTTGTCGGAAAACGGCATCTCCAGCACGATCGCCTGGAGCGACTGGCGGGGCGTCGCTTATGCCCTCGAAGGCAATATCACGGTTTCCGCCCAGGCAGCCGCCTTCGCGGCCGATATGCTCGGCCTGGCCGACGCCGGAGCGCTTTCCGATCTGGCGCAGACGGTAGACGATGCGGCAGGCGTGACGTTCGTACCGGCGCTTGCCGGGCTCGGCGCGCCGCACTGGAACGACAACGTCACCGGCACCATTTCCGGCATGACGCTCGGGACGAAGAGGGCGCATATCGCCCGTGCGACGCTGGACGCGATCATCCTTCAGGTAGCCGACGTGTTCCTGGCCATGGAGAAGGACAGGGGTGGTACGCTCAACGGCCTGCTGGCGGATGGAGGCGCGTCTGCCAACGATTTCCTCATGCAGTTGCAGGCGGATGTGCTGGATCGGCCGGTTACGCGCAGCGGTCAGGCGGAGGTCGGGGCGATCGGTGTCGCGGCCATGGCTCTGCACGGCCTCGGATCTTCGCTCAAGGATACCGACGCGTCGCGCAGCGAGTTCCGGCCACGGGTGGAGGCCGCCGCCTGGCGTGACGGGGTCGTCCGGAACTGGCAGGCGCTGCTGGCGCGGCTTACGACGAACTGAGCGCGGCGGGGGCGCGCCAGGAGAAGGCCCGGCGAAGGAACCGGGTTCGACAGGATAAAAAGGGAGGAGGGTCTGATGGGATCCGCAATACGGCCGCTCGTTGCCGGAAACTGGAAGATGAACGGGATGCGCGGCAGCCTCTCGCAAATCCGGGATGTCGCCGCCTGCGACGATCTTGCTTCGCCGGGAGGTGCGGAAGCACTGATCTGCGTACCGGCGACGCTTCTGCATTCGGCCGCCGTGATGACGGCGGGGACGCCGTTGCGCATCGGTGCACAGGATTGCCACCATGAGGAGGATGGCGCCTATACCGGCGACATCTCCGCCGGCATGATCGCCGACAGTCTCGGAAGCCATGCGATCGTCGGTCATTCCGAGAGGCGGATCGGCTATCGCGAAAGCAGTGCGGTCATACGCGCCAAAGCCGCCGCCGCGCACAGGGCGGGCCTGGCCGCCATCATCTGCATCGGAGAAACGGAGGAGGAGCGGAAAGACGACCGGACGCTCGACGTCCTGCGGGACCAGCTCCTCGCGTCGGCTCCCGAGGGCATGACTTCGGCCAACACGATCATCGCCTATGAGCCGATCTGGGCGATCGGCACGGGCCGGACGGCGTCGACCGGAGATATCGCCGAGGTCCACGCCTTCCTGCGTGAGGAACTCGTCGGGCTTGCCGACGAGGAAGGGCAGGCCATCCGGCTCCTCTATGGAGGATCGGTGAAACCGTCGAATGCGGCCGATATCTTCGGCATCGACAACGTCAACGGTGCGCTGGTCGGAGGAGCCAGCCTGACCGCCGGGGATTTCCTCAAAATCTGCAGCGCCTACTGGTAGGCCCGGCGGGCGCGTCCTCTTGGCGTCCCGCCCATCTCGCTGTCGTCCGGTCATGTGGCTGCCCCACAGGCCGGTGCCGTCCCTTTCCGATCCGTATCACGTCTGCGTCACCCTCTTGAAACATCGGTGAGTATCGATAGTTATCAGGGAAGGTTCGCATTCGCCGGAGAGGGCGAATCGGTACCCGAAAAGGACAAACCAACTCGGACGAGGTCCACGGATCTCTTCCATCACAGGAGTGACGTCATGAAGTGGTCAGCACCGAAATTCGTCGAAGTAAGCTGCGGTATGGAAATCAACCGTTACGCGCCGCCGGACGGCGATGAGCCCGTCCTGTTCTAAACCGGCAGAGCGCGGGATACATGGTCAATCTCCGGTTTCTCGTGCTCGGCTCCGCCGCAGGGGGCGGATTGCCGCAATGGAATTGCAGTTGCGCCAACTGCGCCGCTGCACGGGATCCCGCTTCGGGCCTTCGTCCACAGACGCAGTCTTCGCTGGCGGTCAGCATCGACGGGGAAAACTGGGCGATCTTCAACGCATCGCCAGATATTCGCCAGCAGATCCAGCAGACAGCAGCGCTGCACCCCAGAAAACTTCGTCATACACCTATTCGAAGCGTCACCGTGACGAATGCGGATGTCGACCATATCGGCGGCCTGCTCATCCTTCGCGAAAAGCAGCCGTTCGAGCTGGTGATGACCTCCGCAATCCAGAGCGTCCTGGACGCCAATCCCGTCTTCAAGGTTCTCGACCCCGCCCAGGTCACGCGCCGGGTCGTTCGGCTGGAGGAGGAATTCACGCCGCTGGCAGGCCTGGAGGCGAGGATGTTCGCGGTTCCGGGGAAGGTGGCACTCTATCTTGAGGAAGGCGAACCCGAGCTCGCTCTGGAAGGCGAGCAGACGATCGGCATCGAGTTCCGGCACGGGCCGCATCGCGCCTATTACATCCCCGGATGCGCAGCGCTTCCCGATTGGCTGGCGGAACGCATCCGCGGCGCGGACCTCGTGTTCTTCGACGGCACCGTCTTCACCGACGACGAGATGATCAAGGTCGGTACCGGGATCAAGACCGGGCAGCGCATGGGGCATATGCCGATCTCCGGCGCTCGTGGTAGTCTTGCCGCATTGTCGGAACTGGGCATCGGCCGCCTGGTCTATGTCCATATCAACAACACGAACCCCATCTGGTCTGCGGGGCCGGAGCGAAGCGCCGTCGAGGCCGCCGGGTTCGTCGTTGGCCATGACGGGATGGAGATCGACCTTGACTGACACGGACAGAGACACCCCGAAAGACAGGATGGCCTTCGAAGCCAGGCTGCGCGCGATCGGCGATGCCCGATACCATGACAAACATCCCTTTCACGGGATGCTGCACGGCGGCCAATGTACCATCACGCAGGTTCGTGCCTGGGTGATCAATCGCTTCTACTATCAGAGCCGCATTCCGCTGAAGGACGCGGCCTTCATGTCCCGCTGCGAAGATGCCGGCATCCGTCGGGCGTGGCGCAAACGTATAGAAGACCATGACGGCGGCGTGAGCGAAGGCGGCGGCCTGCGGCGGTGGCTGAAGCTTGCGGAAGCGGTCGGCCTCGATCCCGAATATGTCGCCTCGACCCGTGGCGTGTTGCCCGGTACCCGCTTCGCCTGCGACGCCTATGTGCGTTTCGTCCGCGATATGCCGCTGCTCGACGCGGTCGCCGCCTCGTTGACCGAGCTGTTCGCTCCGGCCATTCACCGCAACCGCATCGCCGGGCTCATCGAACACTATGCCTTCGCCAACGAGGAGGCGCTCTCCTATTTCCGCAAACGGCTCGACGAGGCGCCGGTGGACGTCGCCTTCGGGCTGAACTACGTGCTCGACCACGCCGATACGCGGGAGAAACAGGATGCAGCCGCCGCGGCACTCAGCTTCAAGACGGATGTGCTGTGGGCGCAGCTCGACGCGCTTCACCATGCCTACGTCACGCCGGGGCTCGTCCCGCCCGGAGGCTGGGACGGCAGGGAGGGAGTCATCGGCCCGCTCGACCAGCCGGCTCTCAGGCGTGACATGACAGGAGCGGCAGAATGACCGAACCCGGCGCCGTGACCGTCAGCGGCCGAACCGTGGCGAAGCTCGCTCGCGGCGTCCGGCTGCGGGAAGATCCCGTGCGCGGCCAGACCGTGCTTCTCGCCCCCGAACGGGCGCTCGCGCTCGACGAGATCGCCGTGATGATCGTCAAGGCGCTCGACGGCAAACGCAGCCTCGACCAGATCGTCGAGGAGTTCGCAACGAAGTTCGACGCGCCGAAGGAGCATATTCTCAGCGACGTCATCGCGTTCGTGGAGGAGTTTTCCAAGCGCAGGATGCTGGAACTGAAATCATGAACGAACATGTGAGCATCAGACCGGAAAACAGGCAGGGCCGGGTGCCCGCACCGATCGCGATGCTTGCGGAACTGACGCATCGCTGCCCGCTGGCCTGTCCCTATTGCTCGAACCCGCTGGAACTGGAATCCGCCAGGACGGAGCTCTCGACGCAAAAGTGGATCGACGTCTTCGAACAGGCCGCGGCACTGGGGGTGCTGCATCTGCATCTTTCCGGAGGAGAACCGGCTTCCCGGCGGGATCTCGTCGAACTGACGCGAGCTGCAGCGGAAGCGGGCCTCTATACAAACCTCATCACCTCGGGGATCGGTCTGACGGAAAGCCGCATCCTGGCGCTTTCGGAGGCAGGCCTCGATCACCTGCAACTCTCGATCCAGGGAGCGACGCCGGAACTCGCCGATCGTGTCGGCGGTTACAGGGGCGGATACGATCGCAAGATCGCGGTGGCCGGATGGACCCACGCATCGGGCATCCCGCTCACAGTCAACGCCGTCTGCCACAAGCAGAACATGGACCAGATGGGGGCGATGCTCGATCTCGCCGTCAGGCTCGGTGCGCGGCGGATCGAAATCGCAACCGTCCAGTTCCACGGCTGGGCAGACAGGAACCGCGAGGCGCTGATGCCGACCAGGGAGCAGTTCCTGCGGGCGAACGATTTCGTCGCGGAGGCGCGCAGGCGCCTGGAGGGCGTGATCGTCATCGACTATGTCGGGGCTGACCATCATGCCACCTACCCCAAGGCCTGCATGGGCGGCTGGGGACGGACGGGGTTGAACGTAACGCCATCGGGACGGGTGCTTCCCTGCCATGCGGCGGAAACCATTCCTTCGCTCCGGTTCGACAATGTGCTCGACCGGTCGCTTTCCGAGATCTGGTACGAAGGGCAGGCATTCAATGCCTATCGCGGCGATAGCTGGATGCCCGAACTCTGTCGGACCTGCGAACGCAAAACCGTCGATTTCGGCGGGTGTCGCTGTCAGGCCATGGCACTTGCCGGCGACGCATCGGCGACCGATCCCGTCTGCAGCCGCTCGCCGCTTCGTAAGGCTCTCGCCGAACGGGCGGAATCCGACAGCCAGGCCGATCCGCCGCCGTTCGTCTATCGCAGGCCCTGAGCCAGTATCGGTGCCAGCGACCTGTTCGTCCTCCGTCCGATCCCGGCGGCGGTGTCAGCCGCCGGAACCATTCGAGGGATTTGCCTCCGGCGGCAATTCGTCCGGCCGGACGACACGCGCCTTGCCGGTGTCCGGTGCGGGTTCGACCATCGTTCCATCCCCGGTCGGGGGTGCTTTCAGCTCTCCATTGCAGCTATCGAGCTTTTCGGAGAGGTCGGCGCGATTTTCCGATGATCCCTCGCTTCGATCCGAGGGCAGGGGGGCGACACATTTGTCCGAGGGCTCCTGTGCCGGCGCAAGGCTCGGCATGAAAACACCCGCCGCCGCGAACGGCAGCAGGATGCAGGCAATCCTGAATTTCCGGTATGCGGGAAGCATGGCTTGGATCCTCCTTCACAGGACAACCCGATGCCATGCCTGTCGTTCCCTCACGTTTTCCACACCCGCTTCAGGGGCCTGTTGCCGGCGCTATCTGCATCTGCGCCGGCTGGAACCTGTCCGGTTGTTCCGAGAGCGGTTCCTGACCCGTCAGGCGTTCGTCGGCAGACGCGGGCGGCGGGGTGGCCTGTCCGGTAGATGCCGTCGTTTCTCGTCCGACGCCTGGTTCGGTACCCGGAAGCCGGTCCGCCTTGCCGGTCGACGAGACCTGCTGGCCGGCGGAGACCTGATCCGTGCCGATCGGCTGCGGAGTCACCTTGCCGTCTGCGGACGCGACGCGCCAGAGCGTATTGCCTGCGTCGTCGGCCACGAGAAGCGCGCCGGTTCCGTCCATGCCGACGCCTACCGGACGTCCGCGCGCCGTATCGCCTTTAATGAAGCCGGTGACGACATCCTGGGCCTTGCCGGAAGGCTTGCCGTTCTGGAATGGCACGTAGACGACCTTGTAGCCGTTGAAGCTGTCGCGATTCCAGCTGCCGTGTTCGCCGACAAACGCGCCGTTCGCATAGGCCTGCGGCAGGGCGGAATTCAGGGAAAATGTCAGGCCGAGCGCCGCAACATGGCTCGACAGCGCGTAGTCCGGAGACAATGCCTTTTCAACCATGTCGGGCCGGGGCGGATATACACGGGCATCGACATGCCGGCCGTAGTAACTCCAGGGCCATCCGTAGAATGCGCCGTCTTTCACCGACGTCATGTAATCGGGTACGAGGTCGGGGCCGAGTTCGTCGCGTTCGTTGACGACGGTCCAGAGTTCTCCGCTCTCGGGATTGAAGGTCAGGCCGTTGGGGTTTCGCAAGCCGGAGGCGAAAACGCGGCTTGCCCCGGTCTGCCGGTCGACCTGCCAGATTGCGGCGCGCCCTTTTTCCGCTTCCAGACCGTTCTCGACGATATTCGAGTTGGAGCCGACGGAGACGTAGAGCATCCGAGCGTCGGGGCTGAGCGCCAGATCCTTGGTCCAGTGATGGTTGATCGGACCACCGGGAAGCGGAGTGAGGATCTTCGGCTGCGCGGTGATCTCGTTCTGGCCGAGCTCGTAGGGATAGGCGACGATCGCGCTCGTCGTGGCGACGTAAAGCGTATTGTCGACCCAGGCGACGCCGAAGGGTGAATCGAGCTTTGTCAGGAGATCATGGCGCTCGTCGACCGTGCCGTCGCGATCGGTGTCGCGCAGCAGGGTGATGAGGTTGCTTTCCTTCTGCTCTCCGCCGCCGCTGCCGTGGGCGATCGCCATGATCCAGCCGCGGATGATATCCTTCGGTCTCGATGCGGGTTCGCCGGGCGGACCTTTGGACTGGACGACCAGCACGTCGCCGTTCGGCAGCGTGTGCACGGTGCGAGGATTTGCGAGGTCCCTGGCATAGGCCGTGACCTTCAGGCCATCGGGAACGTCGGGCACTTCGCCTTCCTTCCAGCCGACGACCTCGGCAACCTTGAGATCGGGGAAAAGCGAGGGCGATGGCTCGGGCAATACGGGGTCCGGGCCGATCTGCTGCGAGAGATCGAATTTCGCATCCTGCGCCGAGACGGCGGTGCCGAGGGAAAGTGCAATGACCGAGCTGCCGATCAGGACGGGCTTCATCATGACTATATCCTCCAGGCCAATCGGGCGTACTTGCGGGCGGAAACGGTGGCGGCCATCAGGCAAAGGACGAAGGTTATTGCCGAAAGCGCCAGTCCATATGGAACGACCGCGGTCCATCCGTCACCCGCGTGAACGAGGCTGTTGATGAAAGCGACGGCCAGGATGATGAGATAGAGCAGCGCAGACAGGAAGGCGGGGCGCAGCGGGCGGGTGCGGGGCCGCACCAGATCCATCAGCCCGGCGAGGATCGCTACTGCGCCGAAGACGAGGCCCGCAAACAGTAGCCAGGACGAAAAATTCTGCCACATGAGATTGTTCGTCTGCCAGAAGGCGATGTCTGTAGCGAGCGCCAGCGTGAAGCAGACGAAGGGAAACGGAACGAAGAGCGATTGCAGCGGATAGGCTGCCGCTTCCCGGTCGTTGGAGGAAAGTATGGCCATGACATGCTCCATGAGGCTGGAACGGAAAAGTGCCAGATCAACACGCGGAAACGGGGTTGGTTCCGTTTCGGTGGGTTGT
>JBQGDG010000439.1:0-1785 GCA_052038935.1 Neorhizobium sp.
CAGCGCCGTGGCATGGATCGGCACCAGCAGGCCGAGCATGACCAGCACCATCATCGCACGGGCGGCACGGAACTTGAGCTTCGCCATGGCATAGGCGCAGGGGATGGCGATGACGACCTGGATGACGAGGATCAGCAGGCAGACCATCACGCCGTTGAACAGCAGCGTCGGCATGGAGACGCGCGACCACGCCTTGGTGAAGTTCTGCACGTAGAACCACTGTTGCGGAATGAGCGAGAGCGACGAGGAGAAGATGTCGCTCTGCGCCTTGCCGGCGGTCGAGACCATGAAGATATAGGGCGCCAGAAAGGCCAGGGCCCCGATCGAGAGGATGGCGAGCCGGACGGCGCGGCCGATGGTGAAACCGTTGGTCATGAGTAATGCACCTGCTTGTCCTGGACGCGGTATTGCAGGAACATCAGCACCACGAGGATCGCGAGAAAGACG
The DNA here is from genome assembly GCA_052038935.1 of Neorhizobium sp. Lineage (GTDB taxonomy): Bacteria > Pseudomonadota > Alphaproteobacteria > Rhizobiales > Rhizobiaceae > Neorhizobium. The sequence goes on from JBQGDG010000439.1 coordinate 448, forward strand.
ACCGTCATCGCCGAGGCATAGCCGACCCGCAGATAGACGAAGCCTTCCTTGTAGATGGTGTAGAGCAGCACTTCGGAAGCCTTGTTCGGGCCGCCTTCGGTGAGCGTCTTCACCGTCTCGAAGACCTTGACGGAATTGATGATGCTGATCGTGGTGACGAACAGTGTCGTCGGCCCGAGCATCGGCCAGGTAACGAGCCGGAACCGGTCCCAGGCGGATTTCGCGCCATCGACCTCGGCTGCCGCATAGAGTTCCCGCGGAATGGCGGTGAGGCCGGCAAGGAACAGAACCAGGTTGAAGCCGACCGACTGCCACACACCGATGATCGACAGGCTGTAGAGCACCGTATTCGCCGCACCCAGCCAGTTCGGCCCGTCGATACCGACGAGGTCGAGCATCGCGTTGATCGGACCGATGGTCGGGTGGAAGAGATACTGCCAGACGGTCGCCATGGCGACGAGCAGCGACGCGACCGGCAGGAAATAGGCCGTACGGAAGAACGAGCGGCCGATGCCTTCAGCCTCGATCAGCATCGCCAGACCGAGCGCCATGAAGATCGAGACCGGAGTGACGATCGCCGTGTAGACGGCCGTGTTCCAGAGCGATTTCCTGAAGGTGCGGTCGCCGAACAGTTCGACGTAGTTTTCGAGGCCGACGAACTCGAAGCCCGTATAGCCGAGTTCAAAATCGGTGAAGCCGAGGAAGATCACCGCCGCTACGGGCAGAAGGATGAAGACGAAGACGAGCGCGATCGCCGGCGACGCCAGAAGCCATGCGGCGCGTGCCTCGTGATTGTCGGCCTTCGCTCTCGCGGGAGTGCCTGCAAAATGCCCGCTCGTGACAGTCAGGTCAGCCATGGACCGCCTCCCGCGCGGCGCTGCCGGCGACCACGGCGGTTGCCAGGCGGCGGCCGTCGACGGCGAAAGCGAGCAGATGTTCGGGAGGGATGCCGAGGCGGATCGGCATGCCGGCGACCAGACCCGACCCTTCGGCGGGCGTCACCTTGGCGACCATGCTGCCGCCGATGGCGTCGAGCCTGCTGTAGACGATGATTTCCGATCCGAGGAACTCGATCCGCTCCACATGCGCCGGCAGCCCGTGACTGCCGTTGCGGAGGATGCGGACAAATTCCGGGCGGATGCCGAGCGTCACCGGCATGCCCGCCGTGACCGCCTCTTCTGCGACGCTGCAACGGACATCGCCGAGGGCGATCATGCCGTTTGCTTCCACCTGCGACGAGAGGAGGTTGATGCGCGGCTGGCCGATGAAGCGCGCCACCTCGACATGCTGCGGATCGTCGTAAATGACCTGCGGCGGCGCGAGCTGCAGCAGCGAACC
>JBQGDG010000440.1:0-3047 GCA_052038935.1 Neorhizobium sp.
CTGCTAGGCTGCACGATCCCGGCCGACACATCTCGGGTGATAGGCGAGAATTCGACGGTGGCGTCGGCGCGTAGGGAATTGGTCGGCCTCGACGAGGATGACATCCGCATGTGCGCGGGCTTTCCGACTGCCAGCAGCCCGACCGCCGATGGCGGCACGATCTGGGCCTACCGGCGCGACATGCCGCGAGGCAGCTGGAACGTGGTCAATCCGTCCATCACGCTGTTCGGCGCCATTCCCGCGGTCAACACGTCCAGAAGCGTGGCTTCGGGCGGCAGCTGCAGCACCCAGTTCCGTTTCGCGGAGAGGAAGCTCAGGCAGGTGGAGTTTGCCGGCGACAACAACACTCCGACCGATCTCAACGGCCTTTGTGTCAGCATGATCGACAATTGCGTCGCCTATGTCAGACGACAGAAATCGAACTAGGCGTGGTGCCAGACAAAAAAAGGGCCGCGCATGGCACGGCCCCTCTGGCGCCAAAAAATTCTGCAGAGCCTATCCGCAGACTCGCATCGTCTCGAAATGCCAGCCGCCGTCGTAGCGGTTCGGGACGCGGCGGTCCTCGAACCAGCATCGTGGCGGTGGGGGCGGTGGCGGCTCGACATAGCGCGGACCGCTGTTGCTGACGATCGCGCCGCCGATCAGGCCGCCGATCACGCCTGCGGCCAGGCCGCCCGCGATGACCGAGCCATTGTCGTGATGGTGGCGGTGATAGTGGCGCGGCGGCGGAGGCAGCCCACGATGATACGAGCTGTTGGGATGTCTCTCGTAATATTGCGCCATGGCGCTGCCGGCGGGAGCCAATGCAGCGCTCACGGCTGCGGCCGCAACCATCGCGGAAAGAATGACCTTCTTCATCGTTCGTCCTCTTGCGCCCCAATGTCGGGCGCGTCGGATACAAGAATGCATCGGCCATGCTTAACGGTTCTTGAACGGTTGCAGCCTCCGTCATTGTTCCCGCGCGCATGTGCCGCGTCGGGGGCGGGAATGATGGCCTGGGAGTTCAGGAGTTCTGCATTTCCGCCGCTGCCTTGTCGTCCTTTTCTGTCGCACGCCGGTAGGCGTCACGTAAGGCCAGACGCCCGAAATACTGCTCGAAGGCCGGACGTTTCTCGATCGAGCCGAACTGGAGACCCCAGCCGATCTGCGAACCGACATAGACGTCCGCCGCGCTGAAGGCGTCTCCGGCGATATAGGGGTTGGTCCGGACGGCAAGCTCGAGCGCATCCATGACGTCGGCATAGCTGCCGTAGCCGATCATGCGTTCGCGGCCGGAAGGAACTTCGAAGCCGAGCGCGCGGTTGCTGACGGCCGCCTCGAGTGGCCCCGCGGCGAAGAACATCCACCGGTAATAGCTGGCGCGGTCGGCGGGCGAGGGGGCAAGTCCGGCTGTCGGAAAGGCATCGGCGAGATAGGCGCAGATGGCGGCGCATTCGGTGACGATCTGTCGGCCATGCACGATGGTCGGCACCTTGCCCATGGGGTTGATGGCGCGATAGCGATCGTCCTTCATGGTCGTGCCGAAATCGAGGATCTCAGTGCGATAGGCCGCACCGACCTCTTCCAGCATCCAGCGTGCGATACGTCCGCGCGACATGGGATTGGTATAGAACGTGATTTCCTCGACCATCGGCATCTCCCCTTGCTTCGTCGTTGGAAAGGTAGGACGGCCGCCGCCCGTGACCAGAGCGGCCGGGAAAGCGCCGTCGGAAGCGGGGCTATGTCAGAGCGGCTTGCGATACTGGATGAAGCCGGGAGCGATGGCGACGCGGTCGTAGAGCCGGCGGGCCGTCGCGTTGTTCTCCTGCGTCAGCCAGTAGAGCCGGCCGGCATTCTTGTCGCGTGCCAGAAGCGCCACCTTTTCGATCAGCGCTTCGCCGACGCCGCGTCCGCGCTGGCTGTTGTCGACATACAGATCCTGCAGGTAGCAGGTCGTATCCGGCAACCAGGTCGAGCGGTGGAAGACGGCATGCACGATGCCGACGAGCTTTTCGCCATCGAAGGCGCCGAGCGCATGCATGGGTTCCGCCGGATCGTGCATGCGGGACCAGGTGATGTCGTACTGGTCCTTCGGCAGTTCGGATTCGTAGAAGCGGATATAGGCCTCGAACAGCGACTGCCATGCAGCCCGGTCGGCAGGCTCCAGCGGGCGGATCTCGACGGGATTCTTGGCGGACATGCGGAGCCTCCTGCGCAAAAGAAAACGGCGGGGAAAACCCCGCCGTTATTATTAGCCGAAAAACGATCGCTTAGGCAGCCATTGCCTTCTGGAGGTTTTCGTCGATCTTGTCGAGGAAGGCGGTGGTCGACAGCCACGGCTGGTCTGGGCCGATGAGGAGCGCCAGGTCCTTGGTCATGAAGCCGGATTCGACGGTGTCGACGCAGACGGTTTCCAGCGTCGTTGCGAACTTTGCGAGTTCGGCGTTGTCGTCGAGCTTGGCACGGTGCGCGAGGCCGCGGGTCCAGGCGAAGATCGAGGCGATCGAGTTGGTCGAGGTTTCCTGACCCTTCTGGTGCTGGCGGTAATGGCGGGTGACCGTACCGTGGGCGGCTTCCGCCTCGACAGTCTTGCCATCCGGGGTGAGCAGGACGGAGGTCATCAGGCCGAGCGAACCGAAGCCCTGCGCAACCGTGTCGGACTGCACGTCGCCGTCGTAGTTCTTGCAGGCCCAGACGTAGCCGCCGGACCACTTGAGTGCCGAAGCGACCATGTCGTCGATCAGGCGATGTTCGTAGGTGATGCCGATCTCGTCGAACTTCGCCTTGAATTCGGCCTGGTAGACTTCCTCGAAAATGTCCTTGAAGCGGCCGTCATAGGCCTTCAGGATGGTGTTCTTGGTCGAAAGGTAGACCGGCCACTTGCGCATCAGGCCATACATCATCGAGGCGCGGGCGAATTCGCGGATCGACTCGTCGAGATTGTACATCGCCATGGTGACGCCGGCGCCGGGGGCGTCGAATACGTCCTTCTCGATGACCGTGCCGTCTTCGCCGACGAACTTGATCGTCAGCTTGCCCTTGCCCGGGAACTTGAAGTCCGTCGCACG
>JBQGDG010000441.1:0-6217 GCA_052038935.1 Neorhizobium sp.
AAGGGAATGGGGCGAAACCGCTACGAATTCTTCACGCAGAACCTCCATGCGGAAATCATCGACCACAAGCGGACCGCGGACGAACTGCTGGCCGCCATCGAGAACCAGGAGTTCTCGGCCTGGTACCAGCCGCAATTCTGCGCCCGCGGCGGCGGTCTCACCGGGGTCGAAGCGCTGATCCGCTGGAACCATCCGCATCGCGGCATCGTCACGCCCGACCGTTTCCTGAAGATCGCCGACGATCTCAACGTCACCGCGACGCTCGATCAGATCGTTCTCGAAACGGTGCTGAAGGACAAGATGCGGTGGGCGGCGACGGGCATTCGCGTACCCAAGGTATCCGTCAACGTCTCGTCGAAGCGGCTCCACGACGAACACCTGATCGACACTCTGCGCAGCCTGCAGATCGCACCGGGCGAAATCGCCTTCGAACTGGTCGAATCGATCTTCCTCGACGAGAGCGACAGTTCCGTGGTCGGCAATCTCGAGACCATCAAGGAACTCGGCATCGATATTGAGATCGACGATTTCGGAACCGGCCACACGTCTATCGTCAGCCTGCTGAAACTGAAGCCCAAGCGCCTGAAGATCGACAGGCAGCTCGTGAAGCCGATCATCGGCTCGCCCCAGGAACGCGCGCTGGTGCGTTCGATCATCGACATCGCCCGCTCGCTCGGGGTCGAGACGGTGGCGGAAGGGGTAGAGACCTTCGATCATGCGACGCTGCTGCGTGAACTCGGCTGCGACCTGCTCCAGGGCTATGCCTTCGGCCGGCCGATGCCGTTCGACAACTTCACCGAGGCGGCGCGGAACGGATGGCAGCGGTTCGCCGCCTGACGCCTGCGAAGGTTCGGCCGGGCGCCCGCTCGTTGGACCGTCCGCTCGCGCCACGACCGGGGAAGCGCAAGAAGGGCTTGTCCGGGCGCGACCTTTTGCCTATGAAAGCCCGACAATAACGGCGCTTCCGGCGTCCCCGCATCCAGGCAGCGTTCATGTCCCACAACACGTTCGGTCACCTCTTTCGCGTCACGACCTGGGGAGAAAGCCACGGCCCGTCGCTCGGCTGCGTAGTCGACGGCTGCCCTCCCGGCCTGCGCTTCACGCTGGCGGAAATCCAGGCATGGATGGACAAGCGCAAGCCCGGCCAGTCGCGTTTCGTCACGCAGCGCCGCGAGGACGACATCGTCAAGGTGCTTTCCGGCGTGATGATCGACGAGGACGGCGAGACGATGATCTCGACCGGCACGCCGATCTCGATGCTGATCGAGAATACCGACCAGCGCTCCAAGGACTACGGCGAGATCGCCCGCCGCTACAGGCCCGGCCACGCCGACTATACATACGACGTCAAATACGGGATCCGCGATTATCGCGGCGGCGGACGCTCTTCCGCCCGCGAGACCGCCGCACGCGTCGCCGCCGGCGCTCTTGCTCGCAAGGTCGTTGACGGCGTCACCGTGCGCGGCGCGCTCGTGCAGATCGGCAAGCACCGGATCAACCGAGCCAACTGGGACTGGGCGCAGGTCGACCAGAACCCGTTCTTCTGCCCGGATCCGGACATGGTGCCGGTATGGGAAGACTATCTCGACGGCATCCGCAAGGCCGGTTCCTCGATCGGCGCCGTCGTCGAGGTTATCGCCGAAGGCGTGCCTGCCGGCCTCGGCGCACCGATCTACGGCAAGCTCGATCAGGATATCGCCTCGCTCCTCATGTCGATCAATGCCGTCAAGGGCGTCGAGATCGGCGAGGGTTTCGCCGCCGCGGAACTGACCGGGGAAGAGAACGCCGATGCAATGCGCATGGGCAATGACGGCAAGCCGATCTTCCTGTCCAACCATGCAGGCGGGATCCTCGGCGGCATCTCGACCGGCGAGGCGATCATCGCGCGGTTTGCGATCAAGCCGACCTCCTCGATCCTGACCGAGCGCCAGTCGATCGATGCCGACGGCAACAATGTCGATGTGCGCACCAAGGGCCGGCACGACCCCTGCGTCGGCATCCGCGCCGTGCCGATCGGCGAGGCCATGGTCGCCTGCGCAATCGCCGACCACTATCTCCGAGACCGCGGCCAGACCGGCCGCCTGAAATAGGATCTTCCCATGGCGTATGATCAGAAGCGTGTCGTCGATGCCATCCGTGCCTTCGAGGCCGGCGAGATCGTCGTGGTGACCGACGACGACGACCGCGAGAACGAAGGCGACCTGATTGTCGCCGCCGTCCATTGCACGCCGGAAAAGATGGCCTTCATCGTGCGTCACACGTCCGGCATCGTCTGCGCGCCGATGCCGCGCGAGGAAGCCAAGCGGCTGAACCTCAATGCCATGGTGGCCGAAAACGACAGCGCCCATACGACGGCCTTCACGGTCAGCGTCGACTTCAAGCACGGCACGACGACCGGCATTTCGGCCGACGACCGGACGCTGACGGTCCGCAACCTCGCCAATCCGAATGTCGGCGCGACCGATTTCGTCCGCCCCGGCCACATCTTCCCGCTGATCTCGCGCGAGGGCGGCGTGCTGATGCGCTCGGGCCATACGGAAGCGGCGACGGACCTCTGCAAGCTCGCCAACCTGCCGCTCATCGGCGTGATTTCCGAACTCGTGAACGACGACGGCACCGTGATGCGCGGCCAGCAGGTGGCGGAATTCGCCGTCAGGCACGGGCTGAAACTGCTCTCGGTCGCCGACCTGATCGCCTATCGCCAGCGCAAGGAAACGCTGATCGAGCTGCAGTCGAGCTTCGACATCCATACGCCGAACGGTCCGGCGAAGGCGCATGCCTATTCGCTGCCCTGGGACCCGATGCAGCATGTCGCCGTCGTCTTCGGCGATATCCGCGACGGCGTCGACATTCCCGTCCGCCTGCATCTCGAAAACGTCGCGCAGGACGTGTTCGGAGCCGACCGCTCGATCGACCGCTACATGGCGAAGATCGAGGAAGAGGGCCGCGGCGTGATCATCTATTTGCGCGAGGGTTCCGTCGGCGTCGGCCAGACGGAAAGCGGCCGCAAGGTGCGCCAGGGCCAGGAAGGCCACGCGGAAGCGCAGGCGCGCGAGAGCGAATGGCTGGAAATCGGCCTCGGCGCGCAGATCCTCAAGGATCTCGGCGTGTCGTCGATCAAGCTCCTGACCAAGAGCGAGCGCCACTATGTCGGCCTCGAGGGCTTCGGCATCCGCATCGCCGAAACGGTCATCTGCTGACCGTAGCCTCCCGAGGCGCGCGGCCGAGATGGCGGGCGCTGATCCCGGCGCACCCGACACCTATGAGACGGCGAGCCTAGAGCACCCGGCCGCAGAACCGCACATTGCCGCCGTGCCTGTCCCCTCTCCTCGCGGGAGACCGCGGGGATCGGGAACTCCGCTCCCGCGTCGCGGTTTGGTACACCAATCCCTTTCACGGAGGTGGACCGATGACAGCGAAGAGATGGTCGCAGGACGTGACCGAACACAGCGATGCGATGGACCTCGAAAAGGACGTCTTCAAGCAGCGCAGCGCCAGGAAGATCGCCGCTTCGCTCAAACGCTCGGCGGAAGCAAGCCGCAGGCGCAAGACGACGCCGTTCCAATCGGCCATGTCGATGCTGAACTTCTACATCAACCGGGCCGGCGATCAGCTGTCGAAGTCCCGTCGCGCGACCCTCGACAAGGCGAAGGACGAACTGCGGAAGGAGTTCGGCCGTGAACCGAAGCATTAAGATCACCCCGCCGAGCCTCGATCCCCTCGCCCCCGTGGCCGAGACCACGATAGAGACGCTGTTCTTCAAGCCCAGCGACTGGGTGCCCAACCATCCCTGCCTGCCGGTCCTTCTCTATCGGAACGCCGTTCCGGCCGAGAGCGAGGCGGCGCAGAAATTCGAGGCCTGTTTCCGTGACCACGGCTGGCAGGGGACCTGGCGCAACGGGATCTTCGACTACCAGCACTATCACACCGGCGCGCATGAGGTGCTGGGCATAGCCGACGGGCGGGCAAGGCTGCTGATCGGCGGGCCCGATGGCGCCGAACTCGGCGTCCATGCCGGCGACTGCCTCGTCCTGCCGGCGGGGACCGGGCATATGCGTCTCGATGCCAGCCGGGATTTTCTGGTGGTCGGAGCCTATCCGCCCGGCCAGCATGCCGATATCCGCACTGGCCCCGCAGACGACGAGCAAATCGCCAGGATCGCCAACCTGTCCATTCCTGCGACCGATCCGCTGCAAGGCGAGGACGGAGCGCTGGTGCGCCAGTGGCGCCGTCTGGCATCGAGCAACTGGACCGGCGCCTGACCTTTACGTTCCTGAAAAGAACGCGTGGAAGTCTCCGGCGATTGTTTTTCCGGTTCAATGATTTCGTCGCCCCCGATGCGCTGGCGATCCTGCCTGTCCGGGCCATCCGAACAATTTTATCGGAACCGGCTCGCTTGCCTTGCCGTTAGATCGGGGACCTCGTGGATCCGATCGACGGCCCCAACCTTGAAGGCAGGCAAGACCGATGAACACGCGCCCCCAATTCGCCTCTCGCATTTCCCTCACCGACCTGCCGCCGCAGATCTACTACGTGCACCCCCTGATGCTGCGCGGCATGGACGCGTGGCGGGAGGTCTTTGCGCATGCCCGGGACCTCGGATTCGATACGGTCCTGTCCGGCCCGTTGTTCGAGCGCGGCGACATCGGCCTGGGAGACGGTGTTACCGACAAGGCGAGCATCTTCACCACACGGGATTTCAACCGCCTCGACCCCCAGCTCGACCTGGGTGCGGACCCGGGGCAAGCGATCTCCGCGCTCGTTTCCCTGGCGTGCGAGCACGATCTGAAATTCATGCTCGATCTGGTGATCGATCAGGTGGCCGCCGACCGTCAGCACGCCCCGCCGGTGGCCTTCGACCCGCGGTTGAAACCGCAGCAGGCCGGCGCGCGGCGCATCGATTTCCTGGCCGAAGTACGGCATGTGGAAGAGTGGCGGGACCGGATCGCCACGCTGGTCGGTCTCGGCGTCGCCGGCTTCCGCTGCATCGGCATCGGTCGTATCGCCCCGGAAGCCTGGCATGACATGATCGCGGTTGCGCGCCGGTCGAAGCCGGATACGGCGTTCGTCGCGTGGACGCCCGGCAGCGCCTTTGCCGACCGCAGAGCCCTGGCCGGAACCGGCATGGACGGCAGTTTCTCCTCGCTCGCCTGGTGGGACATGGAGGAACGCTGGATCATGGACGAGTACAAGATCCAGCGAGACCTCGGTTACCAGATCGCTTTTCCCGAAGCGCCCTTCGCCAGACGGCTGGCGCATGGCACGGACGGCTGCGAGATACTGAAACGCCGGGCGATCCGGGCGCTCAAGCTCGCCTCCACCTTCACCAGCGGACTGATGATCCCGATGGGGTTCGAATATGGGGTGTCCGTTCCCCTCGATCCCCTCTACGGCGACGGGAGCGGCCTGCGCGGTCTGAAGGACCAGGGGTCCTACGACCTTTCCGCCGACATCCGCGACATCAACGGCGCAACCAACAAGACGGCAGCCGGTTTTGCCCGCCGTCCGCTGAAACTGGTATCCGCCAGCCAGGGACCGGTGGTCGCCCTGTTCCAGACAGATCAGGAAGACAGCCGCGCCTCGGAGAAGATGCGTGTCGTGCTCCTGAACCGCGACCTGCGAAAGGTCGCGGCGGCACCCTTCAACCTGCTGCGCGAAGCGGCGTCGCCATTCCTGCCGCTCGTGGCGCCGGAAGACGAAACGGAGGTCTTCGATGCGCGACTGAAGCTGCAGCCCGGAGAGATCCGCATATTCGAAGGCTACGTCTCGGAACCGATCATCGAAGCGGTCGCCGTGCCGGATGCGGCCGAAGCGGCCGCCACGGCGCGGCTGGCGATCGAGAAGATCGCGCCGGCTGTGGACGACGGCCGTTTCGTGGTCAAGCGGGTCGTCGGCGAGACCCTGAAGGTGGAGGCCGACATCTTCGGCGACGGCCACGATCCGCTCGCCGCCGCGCTTCTCTTCCGCGCCGCCGACGACGAGGACTGGCAGGAAGTGCCGATGCGGCTCGTCGCCAACGATCGCTGGCATGGCGAATTTCCCCTGAAGCGGCTCGGCCGGCACGAATTCGTCGTCGAGGGCTGGAAGAACCCGTTCCAGATCTTCCGCTACGAATTCACCAAGAAGCACGAAGCCGGCCTCGATCTCAGGCTTGAGATCCAGGAGGGTATCAACCTCGTGCTCGATGCGCTCGACCATGCTTCGGGCGTCACCAAGC
>JBQGDG010000442.1:0-1537 GCA_052038935.1 Neorhizobium sp.
ACTGGGCGCCGTAGATCAGGCGCGAAAGAATGTCGCGGCCGACCGGATCGGTGCCGAGGATGTAGGTCCAGCTGCCGCCTTCGGTCCATGCCGGCGGCATGAGGACCGCGTCGCGATACTGTTCGAAGGGGGAGTGCGGCGCGAGGACCGAGGCGAAGACCGCGACGATGACCAGCGCGATGAAAACGTAGAGGCCGATGACGGCGCCGCGGTTTTCGGAGAAGTAGAACCAGAACTCCTTGAGCATCTGGCGGCGCATCTGGCCGGTCGTGACCGGTTCGGCGGTCTTGGTGGCGATTGTATCTGCCATGGGATTTTTCTCCTTCTTTCGGCCGATCAGTGACGGATACGCGGGTTGATCAGGCCGTAGAGCAGATCAACGATGAGGTTCACGGTCATGATGATCGCGGCGATCAGCAGCAGACCGCCCTGGATGACCGGGTAGTCGCGGCGGAAGACGCTGTCGACCATCCACTTGCCGATGCCCGGCCAGGAGAAGATCGTCTCGGTCAGGATGGCGCCGGCCAGCATGACGCCGATCTGCAGGCCGATCGTGGTGATGACCGGGATCATGGCGTTGCGCAGCGCGTGGATGCCGACGACACGGAAGGGCGAAAGACCCTTGGCGCGGGCGGTGCGGACGTAATCCTCGGAGAGGACTTCCAGCATGGCCGAGCGGGTCTGGCGGGCGATGACGGCGAGCGGGATGGTGGCCAGCACGATCGAGGGCAGCGCCAGGTGGCTGATCGCCGAGGCAAACGCGCCCTTCTGGCCGGAGATGAGGCTGTCGATCAGCATGAAGCCGGTGACCTGCGGGAAGAAGAACATCAGCGAGATGCGGCCGGAGACCGGGAACCACTGCAGGATGCCGGAGAAGAGGATGATGAGCAGCAGGCCCCACCAGAAGATCGGCATCGAATAACCGACGAGCGCGATGCCCATCAGGCCCTGGTCGAAGATCGAGCCGCGCTTCATGGCGGCGATGACGCCTGCCGGAATGCCGAGAACGACGGCGAGGAACATCGCGCAGAGCGACAGTTCGACGGTCGCCGGGAACAGGGCGAAGAACTGGTCGATGATCGGCTTCTTGGAGACGATCGAGGATCCGAAGTCGCCGGTCAGCACGCCGCCGAGATAGTCGAAATACTGCACGACCATCGGCCGGTCCATGCCGAGCTGGGCGCTGATCTGCGCGTGGCGCTCGGGCGACATGACGCGTTCGCCGGACAGAAGTGCGACGGGATCGCCCGGCAGAAGACGGATGAAGGAGAAGGCGATGATCGAGACTCCGAGGAAAGTCGGGATCAGCACGGCGAGACGCCGCAGGAGAAAGCCAAACATTTTAAACCTTTAAGGGTTTGCAGCGTGCCGGTTCTTGTCTTTTGTCAAGCCATGAAAGCGGCAATTGCGGCGTCATCGCCACATTTTGTGGCCGTCTCATAAGAAAATGCCGCGGGAAACGCAACGCGTCCCGCGGCAAAAAGTTGTGATGGCTAAGGATTACTCAGCGATGTCGACTGCTTCGAAGGTGAAGTCG
>JBQGDG010000443.1:0-5562 GCA_052038935.1 Neorhizobium sp.
GGCCCGTTACGTCGCCAGGGTGCGGATGCATCAGGCGCGGCTGTGGCTGAAGGAGGGTATGCGGGTTGCCGCGGTGGCCGAGAGGCTCGGTTACGATGCGGAGGCCTCGTTCAGCCGCGCCTTCAAGCGCGTCATCGGCGAGCCGCCGAGCCATTTTCGCGCCAGGGCGGATGGCGATCCGGCGGTGGTGGAGCTGATCGCCGCCGAATAGGGCGGCGGCGCAAGCCGGGCCGGCTGTCGGAATATGCCACGGGTATCAGGTCCTTCGCCCCCGGTCTTGCGCAGGAGATCGCGACGTTCGAAGGGTACCGCCCGTCTAGTCGCGCAGCCTCAGTTCGTCCGTCTGCATCTGCAGCGACGTGAGCGTCGACAGGAAGCTCATGCCGAGCAGGCTTTCGTCGAGCCTGCCGTCCTCGGCAACCATGGCGCGGACGCCGCGGCGCGCGATCGGGCCGATGGCGATTTCCTCGAGCCTGACCGGCGCCGCCATGGCCCGGCCGTTGGCGGTCATCACGGGGATCGTGTAGGACAGCGTTTCCGTATCGATGCCGATCGCCGCGGCGTCGTCGAAGGATAGGACGACGCTGCTCGCGCCCGTATCGACGAGCATCGGTATGGTCTTCCCGTCGACGGAGACATCCGCCTGGAAATGCCCGCCGAGCGCCTTGTGGATGACGACCTCGGTTCCATCCCTGCCGGTGACGACGACGGCGCGGCCGGGAACCAGCCCCGCCACCATGCGGCCTGCGAACTGCTCGGCGTCGCCGCGGTAGAGGTAACCGGCGACGAGGCCGAGGATGATGACGAGCCAGATTGCGATGTTGCGCAGCACCTCTCCCATCTCGCCGCGCCGTCCCGCGAGGATGCCGGCGCCGAGCAGGCCGGCGATCGGCATGAGATAGAGCATATGGGCGAAATCGTCGTTGGCGATGCCGAATGTCTGCCCGGACTGGTGGTTGATCACCAGCAGCGCCAGGCCGGCGCCGAGGACGAGCAGGACGAGGGTCAGGGCGTTCATGTTTCCAGCTTCTCCCGGGCCGCCTGCTGGGCCATGCGCTGCCGCCGCGTTTCCCGCCTCGGCTTCCGCTCCACCGTCTCCAGCCGGGCCGCAAGTGCGTCCATGATGGCGTGGCGCTCGGCGTCGGAATAGTCGATCCAGCCGCCGATCTCGTCGCGGGTGCGGCCGCATCCGAAACAGTAGCCGGTCTTCATGTCGATCGAACAGACGAGGATGCAGGGCGAGATCATGCCGGGCAATATCGTATCCTCATGCGAGGAGGGCAAGGGTGCAGAGCATGGCGATCTCGAAGAGTTGCTGGGTCGCGCCGATCGTGTCGCCCGTATGTCCGCCGAGCTTCCGGCGGACGAAGCGGGTGAAGAGGACGGCGGCGAGCGCCCCGGCGGCGAGGACGGCGAGCGCATCGCCGAAACCGAGATGGGAGGCGACGAAGAGAAGACCGAGCAGCCCGCCGGTGACGAGCGCAACGTTGCGCGCGGGCCGCTCGGGAGTACCGGCGGACGCCGCGACGCCGGCCCGACGCGCCGAGGGCAGCGCGCTCCAGTGCCAGACCATCGCCGCCCGGCTGCACGACCCGGACGCCAGCAGCGCGATGGCCGCGAGGCTCGCATCCAGACGGGCGAGGGCGGCGAGCGAGGCGGCCCGCAATGCGAAGGAGAGAATCAGCGCGATGACGCCATAGCTGCCGATACGGCTGTCCTTCATGATGAGGAGCGCATGGTCGGCATCGCGTCCGCCCCCGAGACCATCTGCCGCATCCGCCAGCCCGTCCTCGTGCAGCCCGCCGGTGATCAGCGTCGAGAGGCCGAGCGCCAGGAGGCTCGCGACCAGCGCGTCGCCGGCCTCGGCCGCTGCGAGAAGCAGCAGCGCCGGGGCAAGCGCGATCAGCAGGCCGGCGAGGGGAAAGGCCCGTACGGCGCGCGAAACGGACCCGTCATGCCCCTTGAAGAACCGGTCCGGAACCGGGATGCGGCTGAGGAAGCCGAGCGACCGGGCGAGGTCGGCAATGAAATGCGTCGCGTTTGGCAGTTGTCGCTCCTTGCATCCGCGATTAAGAGAGGCGCACACAAGCGCGATTTGCCGGCAAAGACAAGCGGCCGGCCATTTGAAGAGAGAGTGCGATGAGCGTAAGCGGTTTGCCCTTCGACGATTTCCGCAACCTGATCAACAATCTGCCGGGGCCGCATTCGCGGGCATTGGTGGATGCGCGCGAGCGGGACGCTCAACTGACCAAACCGCCGGGCGCGCTCGGGCGGCTGGAAGAGATCGCCTTCTGGCTGGCCGCATGGTCGGGCAGGAAGCCGTCCGTGAGCCGGCCGCTGGTGACGATCTTCGCCGGGAATCACGGCGTCACCCGCCACGGCATCACGCCGTTTCCGTCTTCCGTCACCCAGCAGATGGTCGAGAATTTCGCCGCCGGCGGCGCGGCGATCAATCAGATCTGCCTCACCTATGATCTCGGGCTGAAGATCTTCGACCTCGCGCTCGATTATCCGACCGGCGACATCGCCACCGAGGCGGCCCTGTCCGAGCGCGACTGCGCGGCGACCATGGCCTTCGGCATGGAGGCGATCGCCGGCGGCACGGACCTCCTGTGCCTCGGAGAGATGGGGATCGGCAACACGACCGTCGCAGCGGCGATCAACCTTGCGCTCTATGGCGGCGAGGCGGAGGACTGGGTCGGGCCGGGCACCGGCTCTCACGGCGAACTGCTGGAACGCAAGATCGCCGTCGTCAAGCAGGCGGTCGATTTCCACAAGGGGCATCTCTCCGATCCGCTCGAAATCCTGCGACGCCTCGGAGGCCGCGAGGTCGCGGCGATCGCCGGCGCGATCCTGGCCGCCCGCATGGAGAAGATCCCGGTCCTGCTCGACGGATATGTCGTCACCGCCGCCGCCTCTATCCTGAAGGCCATGAACCCGCAGGCGATCGACCATTGCCTGATCGGCCACGTCTCGGCCGAGCCGGGTCATCTGCGGGCGCTCGAGAAGCTCGGCAAGACACCGCTTCTGGCGCTCGGCATGCGGCTCGGCGAAGGTACGGGTGCGGCTCTCGCCGCCGGCATAGTCAAGGCCGCCGCCGCCTGCCATTCGCAGATGGCGACGTTCGAGCAGGCCGGCGTCACCAACAAGATCGGCTGATCGACGTGGAAAAGACGCCGCTCGACAGCAATATC
The DNA here is from genome assembly GCA_052038935.1 of Neorhizobium sp. Lineage (GTDB taxonomy): Bacteria > Pseudomonadota > Alphaproteobacteria > Rhizobiales > Rhizobiaceae > Neorhizobium. The sequence continues at coordinate 3,195 of JBQGDG010000443.1, forward strand.
AAGAAAGCGAGCGGCCTTCGCCGCCTCGTGGCGGCGACGCGCTATTCCCTGCAGGGGCTGATGCGCTTGTGGCAGGAGGAAGCCTTCCGCCACGAGGTCATCGCCTTCGTGGCGGGACTGGCGGTCTTCGTTACCGTCGGCGCGACGGCAACCCATTACCTCGTCTACCTGATCCTGATGCTGGTCCTGTTCTGCGTCGAGGCCCTCAACACGGCCATCGAGGAACTGGTGGACCGCATCTCGCCCGAAATATCTACGGTCGGCCGGCACGCCAAGGATCTCGGATCCTTTGCCGTCTTCTGCATGCTCGGCGCAAACGGGCTTTTCGCGCTTTATGTCGTTGCAACGTCGCTCTTTTTCTGACGTGGCTTCCTGTCGGGCGCGCCTCGGGACGATGCGCCCGATCAGCCGATGATGTCGAAATCGCCGGCAGACAGGGTCAGCCACCTGTCGAGGACGGCGAACTGCACCGGCGCGAAGCTGCCGTCACCATCGGCGTCATACGACAGCCGGCCGGTCGTTTCGTCGTATATGATCCGGTCGCCGGCATCCCGCGCACCCCGACCACGATGAAAGGCGTCGGCGGACAGGTCGCCGACCGTTCCTATCGCAGTGAAGATATCGTCATCGAGCCAGATCCTGTCCTGCCCGGGAGCGAAATCTGCGATCGTGTCGATATTCGAACCGCCGAGCGATGTATTGAAGACGAAGACGTCGGCGCCGTCACCTCCGACGAGCAGATCCTTGCCGGAGCCGCCGAAAAGCCGGTCGCGGCCTTCGCCGCCGAAGAGCCTGTCATTGCCATTGCCGCCGGAGAGGGCGTCCCGTCCATAGCCGCCGTAGAGTGCGTCATTGCCGCTTCCGCCGTACAGCTTGTCGTGTCCGCCGCCACCGTAAAGCTGGTCGTTGCCTTTCCCGCCATAAAGCCGGTCGGCTCCGCCGCGCCCGTAGATCGCATCGTTGCCGGCCAGACCATCGATCCGATCGTCCAGCTGCGATCCGCGCAGGGCATCTGCATGATCGGTGGGGCGCTTGTACGCGGCAACGCCGTCATAGGTGCCGACAAGCCGGTCGAGATCGCGGTCGGGAGCGGCGAAGGGAATGAAGCCGTCTTCGAGCGCCTGTTTGTAGAACTGGTCGATGAGCTTGGCGTCGTTGAGATAATCGACGGCGAAGACCGGCTTGCCGTTGTCGAGGAAATCCCGCTGAAGGACGTCGATCTTGTCCTGATCGGGATTGAACGGATTGTTCTCGTCGGCATCGCCGTAATTATAGACGTCCTCGACGGCAATTCCGCCGATCGCATCGAGAAAGGCCGCCTTGCGGGCGGCGTCGGAGCCGAGGTCATCGAGAATGAAGGCGCCGTTCTGCGGGATGACGAAGAAGTCCGGGTTGGTCTCGCGCGCGTGCTCGGTCATCGCGACGATGAAATCGACCATGCGTTGCGCCGCCTGCTTCACGTTCGCCGGATCACCCGGCTGCCGGTCCCTGTCGGCCGCTTCCTCGCCCCAGAAATAATAGGCGTCGACGATATCGAGATAGGCAGCGTCGAAGCCAGCCTTGACGATGGCGTCGAGGTCACCGGTCTTCTGCTCATTGAACAGGACGTTCTGCCAGTCCTCGTCCCAGTAGCGCACCTTGCGCGATTCCGGCCAGTCCGGATTGACCGGCCCGAGCCAGTCGGGAGCCTTGCCGGTAAGTGCGTCCGAGGCATCGCCGCCGGCCGTCCAGCCGCGGTTCCAGTAGTCGCGAAAGTCAGAGGCCTCGCCGATGGAAATATAGGAGGCGACGACGGACTGCCCGCCCATGCCGTCTTTCATCCGGGTGATCTCGTCCATGGAGAAACGGCCGGCATTGGTGCCGTCACGGGAGGAGTCGATGACGAGAAGGTCGTGCGTGGCCGAGGACAGGAGGTTCGCATCGAGCGGTTTGCCGCCCGTTCCCTGCAGTTCGTAACCCCAGTTGTTCACCGAGATGGCGCCGGTCGAGGTGTGGAATATGGCCATGGTCGTGCAATCCCGGTCGGAAGGTCGTCAGTTGTGTAGCAGGAAGAAACGAATTTCAGGACGGGTCAGGCGAAGCTCTTGCGCCGGCGCTCGACCGCCGGGGCGTCGGCTACCGCCGGCAGGCTCTGGAGGACCCGCGTCGACGGAAGGATGGCGATCGCCTCCGTGCCTTCCCGCAGTTTCGAGCGGAGCACGAACTGGCCGTCATGCTTGGCGAGGATCGCCTGGACGATCGGCAGGCCGAGGCCGGTTCCCTGTTCGGCGCTCTTGATGGCGATAGAACCCTGGCCGAAGGCGGAGAGGACCACGGGGATCTCGTCCTCGGGAATGCCGGGTCCGTTGTCCTTGATTGCCACATACTG
>JBQGDG010000444.1:0-3886 GCA_052038935.1 Neorhizobium sp.
ATGTTTGAAAGCAAAAGCAGGATGCGCCGAGCCAGCCCGGCGCATCAGCGGCGATAGGCTACGCTGACTTTGGCAGAAGCCCTGCCTTCGAACGTGGAGGTGATGTTATGAGGCTCAGGCCGATTGGCATTGCGCTTATCCTGAGAGTGACCCGGACGGGCTGGTCTATGACCGTCCGGGTTAACTTCATCAAGTAAGTCCACGGTGGGCGGGGGAGCAACCCCGCTCACCACTCCGCAAACATATGCCAGATCCCGGCCATTTTCAATCTTTCCGTGCCGGCGGAAACCTGTGCACGGCTGCGATCCGCCGTCGCCAGGACGGCACCAGCGCCGAGCGCGTCACCGCCGCTTGTTCATAGGCATGGATGAAATGCGTCGCCGTTTCCAGGATGCCGGCATGTTTCGCCGCGCAGTCCGGTCGCCATCGAAACAGGAGGAGATCACCCGGTTGCGCCGCGGCGGGAGGGAGTGCCGGTCCGAACACCCGCGCGGCGGCCTCCGTCAGCCTGTCCTCGCCGCTTCTCTCGGCCCAGTCCCGCGCATAGGCGGGCACCACCTCCGGCTCCTTGCCGTAAAGCTCGCGCCAGATACCGCGGATCAACCCGATACAGTCGCAGCCGACGCCCCTTGTCGCCCCCTGATGCCGATAGGGTGTACCGATCCATGTCTGCGCCAGCACGACGACGTCTGCTCCCGCCGCGCTCATTCGAAGATCGGGCCGCCGTCATGGACCCGCTCCCCGTCGGCGTAGGAATAGGCGAAGTCGCCACCGGGCATATGGGGAAACCCGCGAAAGTTCAGCTGGTTGGCAAAACGTTCGCGGCAGGTGGAAAATCCCTTGTCGCAGCCCGCCGTCACCGTGAATGCCCGCCCCGCCTCGACCGCCTCCTCGAGCGGCAGCCACAACGACAGCAGGACCGTACCGTCCGCACGCCGCTCGTGCGCGTCGATCTCCGCCGACGGCCCACCGGCGAAGCTCAGCGTTCCCTGCCGGAAAAATCCGTCGGCGAAACTCTCCAGACCCGAGACCAGCAGCCGGCTCGTATCGATCATCTCGATCACCGCGCCGGTCGCCCGCCAGCCCTCCAGGTCTACCCGGCAACGCGCATCCCCGAGGCTGGCATCGCAGCGGCGGTTGTAGAGCCTGCCCTGCGGCTGATCCAGTCGATGGGCCAGGCTTCTCAGCTCGGCACGGAACTGGGCGCCGGCGCGCACCACCTCGCCGATCTCCCTCACATTGAGACGCACATGGTCGGCCGGCGCCGACCAGTTGACGAGAAACAGTTCGACCCTTGCGCCATCATAACGGCCGGCGGCTAGATCCTTCTCGTCGATAGCAATATTCGACAGTCCGCCCGTCACCTCATCCACGCCGGCACTGAGGCCGGAAGCCTGTTCGAGCTCGCTCGCCGAAAAGCCGCTCGCGGCAAGAAAGGTCGTCCCGGCAAATGTCAGGTCGTGGTCGTGTGCGGTGAAGCCGAGCACCATCCCGTCGCGGCGGGTCACGCGCCAGCAATGGCAGGTCGTCGTCGCCTCACCGTCGATATGGGCCTTCAGCCCGGCTGGCACCTTTCTCATGTCAGGATCTCCGTCAAAGGTATCGTGGGAATACGCCCGGCCTCGAAATGCATCAGATCGATATCGATCCGGTCCGTATCGAAGCGAACCGGCACGTCGAATTCGAAACCCGCGCGAACCTCCGCTCCCACCACCGGAATGCGGCCCGTGGCGAACGTGATCAGTCCCGTCGTCGCATCGACGCTGTAACCGGTGGGTGGCGCCGTCGCTCCCGCGACTGAAACGACGACCGTTCCCGCCACCGGTTTGGCGATCCGGCGCGTCCAGCCGCCACCGGCGTCACTGTAGGTCTTCACCAGCTGGAACGTGGCCGTTGTCCCGTCGCCGATCCCCAGCAGCTGGTCCCGCGCCGTCACGCTGCCCTTCGGCGGGCAGGATGCCCGGTCCACCGGATCGCGGAAGCGAAAACCATAGAGCTGGCCGCGCCTTGCCTCGAAAAACTCCAGCACCTCGTAGAGATCCGTGGCCGAACGGATGCCGGATCCGGCATCGTAATGACGCCGGCTGTCGCGCCAGCGCTGGTTGCGCTGCTCGCGCCCGTTGGAAAGATTGACGATCTCGGTGCGCCGCACCGGTCCGCCGGTGGCGCCGAGCGCCACTCTCAGCGGGAACCTGACCTCGTGAAATCCGCTCATGATCATCCTCTCTGGTCGATGGGCACGGATCAGAGCCCGCGACGCCCGCGCATGACGCTGCGCGTCAGCATGGCGGAGACCTGGCCCTCGCTCTTGCGGAAACTCGCCGCATCGGTGGCGGTGACGTTGAAGACGATCTGCGGCGTCGCAGCGCCCGCCGAAGACGCCACGCCGAGCGCACCGTCCGGCCCGCGTTTCAGCGGCAGGATCGCCTCCGCTCCGGCCTCGCCCATCAGGCCCGTGCCGCCATCCATCGGAAAATAGCTCGGCGCCCGCACCACGCCACCGTCGGCAAACGGCGTCACCGAGCCGAACAGGGAACCGACGGCGTTGCCGAGCAACCCTTCGAGCGGCTTCAGCCCGGCCGAAAGCGCAATGTCGGTCAGCCGGTTGCCGAGGCCGCGCAACACGTCTTCCAGCCCCTTGCCGCCTGCCGTCGCGGACCGCAGCGCACCGGCCAGGGCCGAACCGAAACGCAGCGACCGCGCTTCCAGATCGGCCATCACGCCGGAAAGCGCCTCGGCGGCGGTCAACGTCTCGGACAAGTTTTCAACGTCGTCATCTTCCATCGTATCCGTTCCCTGTCATCCGCTCCTCGACATTTCGCCGCTCGCCATGCGCCCCTCATCCGCCTGCCGGCACCTTCCCCCGCATGCGGGGAGAAGGAAACTCGTGGCACCGCCCGCCTTGCTTCAAGGCCACGCCCCGAGCGAAGCACGTCCCCTCCCCCCGTTTACGGGGCGAGGGTTAGGGTGAGGGGCACACTCCTCGACGGAGGGTGAGCGGCACACTTCTCGTGCGGAGCATGAGGGACGGCCCTACCCCCAATCCAATCACCCATCCGGAAACGCCCGCATCAACGCATCCAGACCCGTCCTCTCCATCGCCGCGCCGCGCGGTCTCGTCCCCCCGGCCATGACGAAAAACTCCTTCGGCGTCAGCGCCCAGAAATCCCGTGGCGGAAGCCGCAGCAGGCAGAGGCCGACATGCATGACGACATCCCAGGGAAACGCCGTCTCCCCGGTCGGCCGGTCATGCCGCACCTGGACGCCTGCTGCGGACATCAAGGGTTTGCCGTCACACGCCCTTCCTCACCGGCGAAGGTCGCCGTCAGCAGATCGCCGACGATCGACGCATAGGTGGAAAGCCCGCCCTCGACGCCCATGGCCGCCACCTCGTCGTCGGTGAGCAGATTGCCGCCGCCGCGCAGCCCGGCGCCGATGATGCGGATCATGTCCGCCGCTTTCAGCCGGCCGGAAGAGAAACGTGCCGCAAGCCCGGTCAGGTCGTCGACGGAAAAGGCCGTTTCCAGTTCCGCCAGCGCGCCGAGCGTCAGGCAGAGGATACGGCGCTCGCCGTCGATCACCGCCTCCACTTCGCCGCGGCGCCGGTTGGCCCGCCCGCCCGCAGCCGCGAGCCTGCCTGTCGCGAATTCGGTCATCACAGCGCTCCGAATGTCAGCGCGCCGGCCGATTCGAGCGCCAGTTCGAACCTGACCTCGCCGTTATGTTCACCGGAATATTCGAGCGCCGTCACCTGGAACGGCCCGGTGATCGTCCCGAAACTCGGAATGACCACCTGCCAGGTCAGGATCGTCGAGGCGAAGAAGATCGTCCGCACCCTGGCGTCGCTCGATTGATCCTTGAAGATGCCGGCACCGGTCAGCGAGGC
>JBQGDG010000445.1:0-4443 GCA_052038935.1 Neorhizobium sp.
CGCGTTGAGAAGCGTCGTCAGGGCCCGGCGCGGCCCCCCGAGCTTCGACGACAGTTCGTGGCTGCAGGTGACCGGCTTGTGGCTCAGGGCGCGAATGCGGTCCCGCACCCTGATCTCATGAGCCGGATTGCGGACGGCGAAGTAGCCGGCCACGGCGAAGGAGGAGACCACCGGCCCCGTGGCCGGCAGGAGCGCGTCCAGCGCGGTCATGTCGAGCGGGGTCTCATTGCCGTGGACGTCGTGGCCGCCGGGAAGAAAGATCACCGGATCGCTGCCCAGCGCCTGCGACAGGCCGGCGCGAGCGAGATCGTCCGGCCCGAACCCGATCATCACCAGCGCGGCGCGGCCGCCCTGCCCCTCCACCAGCGCATTGGTGGCGAGCGTCGTCGAAAGCGAGACGAGCGCGACTTCGGCCGCCGCGATCCCGCTTTTGCCGAGCACCGCACCCACGGCACCGGCGACGCCTTCGGCGAGATCGTGGCGTGTCGTCAGCGACTTCGCCTTGGCGATCACGCCCTCACCTTCGCGAAAGAGAACGGCGTCCGTGTAGGTGCCGCCGGTATCGATGCCGAGAAAAAGGGAAGAAGCCACGCGAAATGTCCTGAAAGCCGGTCTTGAGCGATCAATACCGCATGGCCGTTCAGGATCAATCGGTCAGGAAGACTTCGGCTGTCGCAATGTCACTCTCATCGGCATGCCGTCGCGCGGCTGGGTCGTCAGTTTCTGCACCGGCCATACCCTTGTCTGCGGCGTCACGTCGAACCGGTAGCGGCGCATCAGCACGGCGAGAGCGATCACCGCCTCCTGCATGGCGAAGGTGGCTCCGATGCAGATGCGCGGACCGGCACCGAACGGCAGGTACTGGAAACGGCCGATCCGATCGCGGTTTTCCGGCAGAAACCGTTCCGGCACGAAGGCGCGCGGCCTGTCCCAGAGAAGTTCGTGACGATGCAGCGTCCAGGGCATGACGAGGACGGTGACGCCGGCATCGATCCGGACCGTTTCTCCGGTCGGGCTCGTCCAGCTGTCGTCGGCGATCGCGGCGCGATTGAGCGAGGGGGCCGGCGGATAGAGCCGCAGCGCCTCCTCGAAGGCCGCGCGCACCCAGGGCATGCGCTCGAGCCATTCGACCGGCTCCGCGCCCTCGGACATGACCCGATCGATCTCGGCTTCCATCTTTTCGCGGACATGCGGAGACTGCGACACGCAGTAGAGCGTCCATGCGAGCGCCCGTGCCGTCGTTTCGTGGCCGGCGCCGATGAAGGTGAGGATATTGTCCTCGATTTCGTCCAGGCTCAGTCCGTCCGGACCGGCCAGCTGCAGCAGCAGCGTCAGGAAATCCTGCGGCACGCCCTCGGGGTCTGCGCGCATGCGCTCCTGCCGATGCCGCATGGTGTCGAAGACGATCCGCCGGAATTTCTCGAGTACCCGCCTGCCGCCGATCCGCGTCAGGCGCGGCACCCAGGACGGGGCGCGCAGGAGATCCATCGGATCGACGCGGCCCATGCGGTGCAGCAGCTGGTCGACGTCGTCGGAAAAGCTTTCGCTCTCGGTGACGATCTGCCCGGAAAACAGCGTCGCGGACAGGATCGCGAAGGTCAGCTCCGTCATGTCGACGGAAAGGTCGACGATCCGGCCGTCGCCGCCGGCTTCCTCATATTTGCCGGCATAGGCCTGGCACTCGTCGAGCATCCGGGCGGCGAAACCACGCGAATGGCGGGGCGTGAATACCGGCGCCATCGCCTTTCGCGAACGCTTCCAGACCGGGCCTTCCGCCGTCAGCAACCCGTCGCGCAGGATCGGCCGCAGGATCAGCTGGCGGATTTCCGACATTTCGTAATTGGCGGCATTGTCGACCAGGACGTGGCGGATGAGGCCCGGATCGTTGACGATCAGGGTCCGTTCCTTGAAGAACTTCGTCTCGATCCAGGGCAGCGTGTAGGAGGGCTTGCCCCACAGTTCAAGCGGGTTGCGCAGGACGGTGCGGATCACTTCCAGCCGCGAGGGCGGCACCGTCCGCGGTTCGGGCGCCGGCGGTACGAACGGTTCCGGGCGCATGTCCATGGCAGGCCTCCTCGGCTGGGTCCGATATCCGCAAATATCAGGCTTCAGAGCAGTGATTTCAACTCCGCCAGCTTGTCGTTGACCAGCCAGCCGTAATAATTTTCCTCCGGCAGTCCGCCGCGCGCCTTGAGCGCGGCCGCCCGCTGCGCCGAGCCTCCGGTATTGTAGAGGGTGGCGGTGATGCCCGGATTTCGGGAGATGTCGACCCGTGCGATCGCCTTGTAGTCGTCGATGGAGCGGCGGATATTGGCGGCCATGTAGGCGAGCGACTTGTCCGGATCCATGATCGCGTCATAGACCTCGGCCGCCTTGTTCTCGTCGAGCTTCGGATAGTTCGAGGTTCTCGCCACCGTGTCGGAGAACATCAGCGCCGTCAGCGGATTGAGCTGGCCGAGGCCGAAGGTCTGGCCGGCATAGAAGGGCTGGAAGAAGGCTGCGCTGAAACGGTTGTCGGGATAGGCGTTGCCATCGACCCGGCGGCCGCGGAAACTCGCTTCCCAGACGTTTTCGCGGCAGGTCCACAGGCTGTAGGAATCGCCCTTGCCGGCACAGACGGAAAACTGCGGACGCCCGAGGAAATCCCTGATGCTCTCGCCATCATAGGCGAAGCGGAAGGCGTTGCCGGCATAGGCGGCGGCCTTGACGTAGTAGGTCTGCAGCCGGTCGTAGGCGTCGACATTATAGGTATGCTCGCCGACGATCGCGCCGATCATGTGGATCGGATCGATGCCATAGGCGCCCGCCGTCGACTTGATCTTGCCGATCAGCGCCCTGTCGGTCGCCAGAAGATCGCGGATCTTGTCGTATTTCTCGTCGAACGTCGTCTTGCCGGCCCGCGTCCGGCGCACGGATGCGCCCGGCACCTTCGGCTGGACGGCATTGCGGTTGCCTTCCGGCACGATGGTCATGGCCATGGCAGGGGTGGAGGACGAAGCCGCCCAGGCGACGGTAAACAGCACTGCAAGAAGGATGCGTTTCAAGATTTCCGTGTCCCAGAATTCATCTGCGCCGGTTCCGGCTCCAAAGGCTGTGACAAGTCAGATCGAGGAGCAGCCGAGCGTTCACGAGAGCGCGTCACCCTTACGTGAAGATGTGCGGCAATGTCGAGAGAAAGACGTTCAAAATAGCGTCAGTCGATGGATGCGTGGCAGCCGGACGTTGCCCGGCTGCCACGCAGCTTCGTCAGAGGATATACTTGGACAGGTCCGTATTGGCCGCCAGATCACCGACATGTTTGCGCACATATTCGGCATCGATCGTCACCGCCGTGCCGCCCTGATCGGGCGCGGTGAAGGAGATTTCGTCCAGCACCCGCTCCATCACCGTCTGCAGGCGGCGGGCGCCGATGTTCTCGACCGACGAATTGAGATGCACGGCGACGTCGGCAAGCGCGTCGATGGCGTCCTCGGTGAATTCCAGGGACAGGTCCTCCGTGCCCATCAGCGCCTTGTACTGGCGGATCAGGCTTGCTTCCGTTTCCGTCAGGATGCGGCGGAAGTCCTCCTTGGTCAGCGGCCTGAGCTCGACGCGGATCGGCAGGCGGCCCTGGAGCTCCGGCAGGAGGTCCGAAGGTTTTGCCACATGGAAGGCGCCCGAGGCGATGAAGAGGATGTGGTCCGTCTTCACCGGCCCGTATTTGGTCGAGACGGTCGTGCCTTCCACGAGCGGCAGCAGGTCGCGCTGGACGCCCTCGCGGGAGACGCCCGCCCCCATGCCACCATCCCGGGCGGCGATCTTGTCGATCTCGTCGAGGAAGACGATGCCGTCGTTCTCGACCGAATGGACGGCCTCACGCTGGATGACCTCGTTGTCGATCAGCTTGTCGGATTCGTCGCGGATCAGCTCGCCATAGGACTTGGACACGGTGGTGCGCACCTTCTTGGTGCGGCCGCCCATCGCCTTGCCGAACATGTCGGAAAGGTTGAGCACGCCGATATTGGCGCCCGGCATGCCGGGGATCTCGAAGCCGGGCATGCCGGAGCCGCTGTCGGCCACTTCGATCTCGATCTCCTTGTCGTCCATTTCGCCGGCCCGCAGCTTCTTGCGGAAACTGTCGCGGGTGGCTGGCGAGGCGGTCGAGCCGACAAGCGCGTCCAGCACACGTTCCTCGGCGCTCTGATGCGCCTTGGCCTGCACGTCCGAGCGCTTCTTTTCGCGCACGAGGCCGATGCCGACCTCGACGAGATCGCGGATGATCTGCTCGACATCGCGGCCGACATAGCCGACCTCGGTGAACTTGGTGGCCTCGACCTTGATGAAGGGCGCGCCGGCGAGCTTGGCGAGACGGCGGGAGATCTCCGTCTTGCCGACGCCGGTCGGGCCGATCATCAGGATGTTCTTCGGCATCACCTCGTCGCGCAGGCTCTCGTCGAGCTGCTG
>JBQGDG010000446.1:0-6591 GCA_052038935.1 Neorhizobium sp.
CGATACGCATCTGAAAGATGCGCTTCGGCTTGAATTTCATCCGGATACGCAGGTCCTGGGGCACGCTGTTCTTCCTAGTCATCTTCCAGGCTCATCCTGAACTGTGCCGCTTCCATGTCCTTCGGCGGCTGCAGGCCGAGATGTTTCCACGCAGTCGATGTCAGCACACGGCCCCGCGGCGTGCGCTGGATGAACCCCTGCTGGATCATGTAGGGCTCGATAATGTCCTCGATCGCATCCCGAGGCTCCGAAAGGCCCGCGGCGATCGTCTCGATGCCGACGGGACCGCCGGCGAAGTTGACGGCGATCATGTTGAGATAGCGCTTGTCGAGCTGGTCGAAGCCGGCATGGTCGACATTCAGCCGAATGAGCGCCTCGTCGGCAATTTCCTTGGTCACCGCCTCAGCACGAGCGACTTCGGCAAAATCTCTCACACGGCGGAGCAACCGGCCGGCGATACGCGGTGTTCCGCGCGCTCTCCGGGCGATCTCGCGGGCGCCGTCATCGGTCATGTTGAGCCCCATCAGCCGCGCCCCGCGACGGACGATGCCTTCGAGTTCTTCCACCGTATAGAAGGAAAGACGGACGGGAATGCCGAAACGGTCCCGCAGAGGCGTGGTCAGAAGCCCGATCCGGGTCGTGGCCGCGACCAGCGTGAACTTCGACAGGTCTATCTTCACCGAGCGCGCCGCCGGCCCTTCTCCGATGATCAGGTCGAGCTGGAAATCCTCCATCGCCGGATAGAGGATTTCCTCGACCGCCGGATTGAGCCGGTGGATTTCGTCGATGAACAGTACGTCGCGTTCCTCGAGATTGGTCAGCAGCGCCGCCAGATCACCCGCCTTGGCGATGACCGGACCGGACGTGGAGCGGAAATTCACCCCGAGTTCCTTCGCCATGATCTGCGCGAGCGTCGTCTTGCCGAGGCCTGGCGGCCCGACGAAGAGGACGTGGTCCAACGCCTCGCCGCGATTCTTCGCCGCTTCGATGAAGATCTTCAGGTTGGCGCGCGCTTCCGCCTGGCCGGTGAATTCATCGAGCGATTGCGGACGCAGCGCCGTATCGAGATCCTCACCTCGCTTTTCCGGAGAGATGAGGCGGGTGTCATCGGTCATAAGGGCATTTCCGTTCGAAACAACTGATCACTTCATACACGAGACGGACAGCAGGAGCAGCCTCGAGACTGCTCAGCGCGCCAATTCCTTCAGGCCCAGCCGGATGAGCTTGGCGCTGTCGGCGCCCTCCCCGGCCGTCTTCATCGCAGCCGCCACGGCGTTGGCGGCCTGGTCGCGCGAGTAGCCGAGATTTGTCAGCGCCGAGACGGCATCGGCCACCGGCGCGGAGGCGACGCCTTCGCCGAGCTCCTGCTTCAGCCCGATATTGGCGGACGCCTCACCTGCAAAGGCGGGCGCCTTGTTCTTAAGCTCCGTGACGATCCGCACGGCCACCTTCGGGCCGACGCCCGGCGCCCGCGACACGGACGTCTTGTCCTGCAGCGCGATGGCATTGGCGAGCTCCGACGGCGTGAGCGTCGAGAGCACGGCAAGCGCCACTTTCGAGCCGACGCCCTGCACGCTCTGAAGGAGGTTGAACCATTCGCGTTCCAGCGCCGAGACGAAACCGAACAGCTTCAGCTGATCCTCGCGTACGTAGGTCTCGATGAACAGAACCGCCGCCTCGCCGACATTCAGCCTCGACAGGGTACGCGACGAACAGAAGGCCTCGTAGCAGACGCCATGCACGTCGACGAGCACATGGTCGTCGCCGATTTCGTCGATAGTGCCTTTGAGCTTGCCGATCATGAAATGTCCGCCGGTTGATCAGAGTGGATGGGTTTCGGGAGAGATAATATCGAGTGACGGGAAATAAGCGCGATAGCGATCCGCATCCCGCGTCAGCAATCGATGTGATTTCAGCAATGCATGGGCACCGACCAGGAAGTCCGGCAACGTGCGTTCGCGCCCTCCTCCGGCATGCCGATAGGCGGTATGGGCGACACCCGCGCGGTAGGCAGCGGAAAACGGGATCGGCTCGCGCACCAGTTCGAGCCGCGCCAGCATGAACATCAGCTCGTCTTCGCTCGGCGCCATCGTCGCCAGCTCGGCCCACACGATTGGCGTCAGGACGAACTGCACCTCCGAGCGAAGCATGAGGATGATCCCTGTCGACCATCCCTTGAACCGAGTTTCCGGGCCGAAAACGTCTATGAAGATATTCGTATCAACGAGGACCGAGGTCATCGCGCGGCCCCCTCAACCACTCCATATATTCGTCGGTGGTCATGCCGCCGGTATCGAACGTGCCCGACACGCCGTTGATCCATGTCGCGAAATCATCCTGCGAGGTCGACGCCCCGTTCGAGATCACAACAAGCCTCGCGCCCCTGTCGTCGGCAACGAAGTCCACTTCGGAACCGGGGCCGATATTCAGCCTGTCACGAATGTCCTTGGGGATAGTGACCTGGCCTTTTTCCGTGACGCGCATGGTAATACCTCTCCGGTATTACTTAAAGGCGCAAAGAGAACAAGTCAAGAACAAACAGAGCGGCCCGTTACCCCGCCATTGCCTGGCGCATCCGGTTTCCACCGCGGTTATGGGCGTGGCAGATGGCGATGGCCAGCGCATCGGCGGCGTCGTTGCCCTTGAATTCCACCTTCGGCATCAGGATTTTCAGCATCATGTGGATCTGCTGCTTTTCGCCGTGTCCGACGCCGATCACCGACTTCTTTACCGCGTTCGGAGCGTATTCCGATACGGGAAGTCCGGCACGTGCCGGAACCAGCATGACGACGCCACGCGCCTGACCTAGCTTCAGCGTGGCCACCGCGTCCTTGTTGACGAAAGTCTGCTCGACGGCGGCTTCATCCGGCTTGTAGGCATGCACGACCTCCGCGAGACCGTCATGCAGCTGGCACAGCCGTGAAGCGAGATCCATGTCGCCATCCGACGTGACCGTACCGGAACCGACGAAGCGCAGGCTGTTGCCGATCGTGTCGATCACTCCCCAGCCGGTGCGCCGCAGACCGGGATCGATGCCAATGATTCGAACGATGTCTGCCATGTCTCACCTTACCGTCAGCGTCTCCTGAGTGCCATCGAAATATGAACAAAACGGAAACACGAGGAATTTCGGTCGTTTACGTCCAGTTAACCCTGCGCGTTCTTATCGCGTCAATGTGGCGCAACCGGAATGCCCGACCGACGTTGTCGCTTCACTCGAATGATTCGAGAGGGAGGTAGGAGCGATGTCCGATCGCCATTCGTTGTTTATCCGCATCTCGGCTCTGCTCGTGCTGCAGAACGGGCTTCTGGCGATCGTGGCATGGTATCTCTCCTCCGAACTGGGCACGGCCATGACGGCCGGGCTGGCTGCGGGCGTCATCCTTCTTTCGGTGACGACGGCCATGATGGCCACCCGTATCGCCGGCGACCAGCGTATCCTGCCGGAACCGTCCGTCCGGCCGGCCGGCGACCCGGCCCCTGGCGGTTCGCCGCCGTCGTCTCGGCGAAGGCAAGGCTCTTCGCTTCATGCCATCCCCATGCCGATCGGGCTCGGAAAGACACCGGCGCCGAAGGACAGGTCGGGCACCGCCGAACTCGATCGCGCCCAGTCGGCGGAACTGGCCCTGAACATGCTGGATGCAGGCCTGAGGCGACTTGCGGTGGGTGATTTATCCGTAAGGCTGGAAACGCCTTTTCCCGACAGGTTCGAAGGCTTGCGCGGAGATTTCAACCGCGCCCTGACCATGCTCGACGACGGCCTGTGCTCCATCACCACCTCTGCCAGCACCCTGCATGGCGAATGCGCCGAGGCACGTCTGCGGATGGTGCAGGAACGCGCTACAATCACCGACGAAGCGCCGACCCTGTCGGCGGCGAGGAAAGATCTCGCCTCCGCCTCGACCGGTCTGAAACAACAGGAAGCCGTCACCCACGAGATTGCGGCGATGACCGCCGACGCGAGGACGCGGCTCAGGCTCGCCCGTGAGGCAGCCGAGACCGCGGCGCGCTCGGCCACCGGTCTGTCCGGCAGCGACGAACGGGTCCGCGCGATCGCCGCACTCATGCGCGACATCGCATTCCGCACCAACATGCTGTCCGTCAACGCGAATATCGAAGCCGCAAGATCGGGCGCGACGGACGGCACGATGCGCAACTTCGCCATGGACCTGCGCGGCCTCGCCGAGGAAGGTGCGGAAGTCGCAAGGCAGGCATCCATCGTCGAACGGGATATCGCCCTGGCGATAACGGCGGCCACCTCATCGATCGATCGCCTGAATCGCGAAGGCCGGCAGGTCGAAAACGGCCTGGAAGCGATGGAGACAAGACTGTCTTCGGCGTTGTCCAGGTTCGACAAGGCGGGCGAACTGGTCGCCCGTTCCCACGCGGCCCTCGAAGACGCTTCGAGGACCCTGGGCGAGCGGCGCTCGCTGGACAAGTCGGTGGAGACCGTTCTCGAACGGATGGCGCAGGAACTGGCGATCATCAACAGGAGTTGCGGCCACTTCATTCCCGTGACCGTCCTCCACGAGGGCGGTGCGCCGCCGGATGATTATCCGCCCCGTCCGCGCAGCCATTTGCGGCTGGTCAAGACCTGACGGCCACTGCTCACAGGATAGGGTGCTTCGGCACCCTTTCTCGTTTGCGAGGGTCGCATCGGTCGGATGCCTTCCCTACATAGGGGCCGAAAGTCCCTCATTCGTTCAGGATATCCGACATGATTCCGTTTTCGATCCTCGATCTTTCGCCGATCGGCGAAGGCTATTCGGTGCGCGACGCTCTCGATCAATCACGCCGCATGGCGATCAAGGCCGAGGATGAAGGATATAAACGTGTCTGGCTGGCCGAGCATCACGGAATGCCCGGCATCGCCAGCGCGGCAACCTCCATCGTCATCGCCCATGTGGGGGCTGCGACGAAGACGATCCGCGTCGGCTCCGGCGGCATCATGCTGCCCAATCATTCGCCGCTCGTCATCGCCGAACAGTTCGGCACGCTGGAGGCGCTGCTTCCCGGGCGCGTCGATCTCGGCCTCGGGCGCGCGCCGGGTACCGACATGCGCACGGCGAATGCGCTCCGCCGCAACCTCGACGCGGGTGCAGAAAATTTCCCGCACGACATCGTCGAACTGAAACATCTGCTCGGCACGCCGATCGAAAACCAGGCGGTCATCGCCGTGCCCGGTACGGAAGCAAACATTCCGCTCTGGCTCCTCGGTTCCAGTCTCTACAGCGCCCATCTCGCAGCCGCCCTCGGCCTGCCCTATGCCTTCGCCTCGCATTTCGCGCCGGACATGCTGCTGGACGCGATCGCGATATATCGTGAACGCTTCCAGCCATCGGCCGAACTCGAAAAGCCCTATGTGATGGTCGGCGTCATGGGCGTCGCCGCCGATACGGACGAGGAGGCCGAGCGGCTTTTCACCTCCTCCCAGCAGCAATTCGTCAACCTGCGCAAGAATGTCCGCACCCGCTTCCCGAAACCGGTCGGCAGCATGGAGACGCTCTGGACGCCGATGGAGAAGATGAGCGTCGAACACACGCTGCGTTATGCCGCCGTCGGGTCCGTGCCGACGATCGAAGCGAAGCTCAAGGATTTCCTCGCCGAAACACAGGCCGACGAACTGATCGTCTCGATGCCGGTCCACGACATCGATCGGCGGCTGCGCTCGGTCGAGCTGTTCGCCAGCCTGCCGATGATGCAGAAGGCGGCTTGAGCCGAAACGAAATCGGGCCGGTCAGACCGGCCCGATTTAATCCCCATTATCCGCCGGGTCAGGCCGAGAGCTTGGCCATGACCTCTTCGGACACCTCGAAGTTCGAGTAGACGTTCTGGACGTCGTCGTCGTCTTCCAGGTTGTCGATGAGCTTCAGCAGCGATTGCGCCCGCTCCTCATCGACTTCGATCGTGTTCTGCGGCTTCCAGATCGCCTTGACGGTCTCGGCTTCGCCGAGCGTCGCTTCCAGCGCCTTGGAGACTTCGCCCATCGCTTCGAACGCGCAGATGATCGTATGTCCGTCCTCGTCCGTGGTCACGTCGTCGGCGCCGGCCTCGATCGCCGCTTCCATCACGGTGTCCGCATCGCCGACGGAGGCCTTGTAGGTGATCTCGCCGACGTGATCGAAGGAGAAGGAAACCGAACCGGTTTCACCCAGCGCGCCGCCGGCCTTGGTGAAGATCGAACGCACGTTCGACGCGGTGCGGTTGCGGTTGTCCGTCAGCGCCTCGACGATGACGGCTGTGCCGCCGGGACCGTAGCCCTCGTAGCGAACCGCGTCATAGGTCTCGGCATCGGCGCCGGAGGCCTTCTTGATCGCGCGGTCGATATTGTCCTTAGGCATCGACTGCGCCTTGGCATTCTGCACGGCAAGGCGCAGCGCCGCGTTCATCGTCGGATCGGGCAGACCGACCTTGGCGGCAACGGTGATTTCGCGCGCAAGCTTCGAGAACAGCTTGGACCGGATACCGTCCTGCTTGCCCTTGCGGTGCATGATGTTTTTGAACTGTGAATGGCCAGCCATGGCACCCCTGATACTTTTTAGCCTGTTTGGGAATGGCGCCTTATAATTTCGAAGGCGCCGTCGTTCAAGG
>JBQGDG010000447.1:0-18625 GCA_052038935.1 Neorhizobium sp.
GCGACACTCGTGTCGCGCAGTTCGTGGCGAAGGCTCTGGCTCCAGGAATGGATCGCAGCCTTCGTCGCTCCGTAAGTCGGGGTATCGGCTCTCGGGACGAAGGCGAGACCCGAGGAAACGGTGACGACGGCTGCTTCCCGCTTGCTCCGCAGATGCGGCAAGAGTGCCGCCGTCAGGCGTATCGGGCCAAGAAGGTTGGTGGCAATCGTCCGTTCCACGATATCGAGATCGACGACCTGCGCCAGCATGTCTTCCTTTTCCATGATGCCCGCATTGTGGATGACGACGTTGAGGTCGGGATGATGCTCGACGAGTTCCTTGGCAAACCGGCCGACGGCGGCCGCGTCGGTCACATCCAGTTCATAACCTTCCATGCCGGGATTGGCGGCCAGAACGGCTTGCAGAGAGCCCGGGTTCCGGCCGGTGATGATGACCCTGGCTCCACGGCTTGCAAGCGCTGCCGCGAGCCCGTGGCCGATGCCGGAATTTCCACCCGTGATGAGAATTTTGCTTGTCGTGAAATCCATGATCTTCACCTTGTTTCTGAAGGACAGGAAGATCGGATAGCCCTATTACTCTCTTTTTGTAAGTAGGCACCTTTTGGTAAGTAAAGCTTTTCCCGCTGCTGGGGGAGATTTTCGGGCGGGAAGAATGGCGCGAATGCTGTCGCGCCATTCAAATCTATCTGGCGAACCGGTCAGGGTTTGAGGGGTGTCGTCAGGATCTTGTCATCCGTATCGACGACGAAAACCGCCAGGAGCTTCGCCGGTTCGGTCTTGCTGGCGTTGGCGCTGACCTCATGCCGATCGCCGGGAAGTTCGGTGAAGTTCTGTCCTTTCGTGAAGGTCTTGACCTCACCGCCATTGATGCCGCTGAGTACGGCGCCTTCAAGCACCGTTGCATAGATCAGCGCGGATTTGGCGTGCGTGTGAGACGCGTTCCAGCCGCCCGGTTCGTATTCGACGAGCACGCCCTTCACGCTTTTGTTCGGAAGGTTCGGCAAGGCGTGTTCGTAAACCAGAGTGACCTTCGTGCCCTTGGTCTCGTATGTGATGTTGCCGCCGGTGACATCATGGGCGAAGGCGGGTTGCAGGGAGGCTGCGGTAATGAATGCGGCGGCTAAAAGCTTTCTCATCGAATGACCTCAGGCTGAAAGGGTTTCGGGGGATTTCTGGTGCTGCAGCCATGCTTCGAGCGTCGTCGCACCTTGCTTCGCATCGCCCGTCGGTACGAGCGAAGTCGCAGATACGGGCGCCCCGAAATAGGTGGCAGAGGCATCTGCTTCGACGGCACGGCCGTCTCCGGTTGCCTTGAGATATGTCTGAACCACGGCTTTGAAAGGTGCCTTGCCCGGTCCGGCAACACTGACGGTGCCGTTCGACGGTGCCGAAAGCGCAGCCTCTACGAGAAACGCCGCGACGTCATCGGCAGCGATCGGCTGGAAAAGAATGTCCGGCACTTTCGAGACGCCCTCGGACGTGTACGCATCGGCGAGCGTTGTGATGAACTCGAAGAACTGCGTGGCGCGGACGATCGTGTAAGGTTGGCCGGATTCCTTGACGATATCCTCCTGCACGACCTTGCCGGCGAGATAGGGATTGGCGGCCAACTGGTCCACTCCGACGATGGACAACGTCACATGATGACCGACTTTCGCCGCCTTTTCGGCTTCGATCAGGTTCTTGCCGGACGTTTCGAAGAAATTGCGAACGGTGTCCGCATCGAAGGAAGCGATGTTCGAGACGTCGATGACGGCATCGGTATTTGCCATGACGCCGGAAAGCCCCTCGCCGGTCAGGGTGTTGACGCCACTCTGGGGAGAGGCCGCCACAACCTCGTGACCCGCCTTGCGCAGCAGCGCGACGGCTTTGGAACCGATCAGGCCCGTGCCTCCGATTACGACGATTTTCTTCGACTTGCTCATGCTACAGTCTCCTTGGGGAATGGTTCAGGTTGATCGTTTGTTGTTCTCGTCGGAGGACATGCGGCGGGGAGCCCTCCGTCGGTAGCTGGTTCCGGTCGCGGCGACTGCCCGGTCGTTCGGATGAACAGGCGCGAAAAATCCATTGGCAATGAACATCGCCTGGCGACCGGGCGCGGTATTGTAAAAGAGTATCCCGACGGCTTCTCCGACATCGGAAGGCCACTCTTCCTCATGCTCTAGGACCGAACCGCTCCGTGATTTCTGTAGTGCCGCGCTATCGCCTTGCCGATCAGCACTTTGGAGATCACAAGAACGGGTGCGGCGATGAGGAAGAACAGCGATACGGACAGGAAGGCGGAATTAAAGGCCACCGCGGTCGCCTGCGTTGCGACCTGCTTACCGAGAAGGGCAGCGGACGCCTTGGTTGCAGAAGCGGCATCGAGGCCGTGTGTCGACAGATAGCGCGCCACTTGAGCGAGCCGCGCATTGACCTCCTGGCGACCGGGTAGAACGCTCGATGCCAGGATCGCGCGGCTGCGGGCGGTTTCATCCTCGACCAGGGTCTGAAGGAAGGCGATGCCGAAAAGGCCGCCCACCTGCCTGCCCATATTGAAAAGGCCAACAGCCGAAACCTCGTGGCCCGCCTCGACACCGAGCATGCTGATCAGCGTGATGGAGAGGAAAAGGAACCCGAGGGCGAACCCACGCAGCAGAATCGCGGGGAGCATATCGGAAATACCGCTTTCGCTCGTCGAGCCGGTCAGCATCCACATTGCGATCATGAAGCCGATTATGCCGAGCGGCACCGTGACGACCGGGGGGAGTTTCACGTATCTGATCAGGATTGCGGTAAGGAACAGGGTCGCCATGAAGGCGGCCGTGCTGGGCAGAAGAAGCAGGCCTGCCTCGGTCGGCGTCATCCTGAGCACCGAGATGGCGAAGGACGGGATGAGATAACTGCTTCCGAGCAGGGCGAAACCGGCTGCGAAACTGGCCAGGAAGCCAAAAGAGAAACCACCGTTGAGAAAGATCGAGAAGTCGAAAATCTTGCGATCTTCGTTGCCGGAGAGCTGCCAGGCGAGAACGATCGCCATGGCGACGACGCCCAGCAGGGTGATCTTCACGATCATCGGTTCCTCGAACCAGTCCCATCGGTTGCCTTGATTGAGAACGAAGCTGAGTGCGAAGGCGGCGATCGCAAAGAAGCCAAGCGACGGCCAGTACATCTTCACGGTGCGGCTCGTCCTCTGGTCCGACGGTCCTGCCCACAGGAGTAAAAGCGCAATGGCGCCGACCGGCACGATGGCGAGGAAAATCCAGTCCCAGGAAAGCGTGTCCCTGATCCAGCCCTGCATATAGGGGACGAGGGTTGCCGGCGCGACCACCGCCGCAAGGGCGAACGTGCTCTGGACCAGAGCTTGGCTCGATTTCGGGAAGGCGCGCAAGAGCATGGCCTGTCCGCTGACCAGGACCAGACCGCCTGCGAGACCCTGCATCAGCCGAAGCGCAAAAAGCATGTTCAGGTCGTTGGTCAGTGGCGCCAAGCCAGAGACCAAGGTCATGAGCAGGGTTGCGGCCATCAACGTGGTCTTGAGCGTCGTCTTTTCGGCGAGCCATACGGCCACGACAAAGGCGACGAGCTTCGCCCCCACATATCCGTAGTCCATGGCGGCGAAGTCGTCCGGCGAGGCCCCGGCATCTCCCATGATGTCGAATCGTGCGAATGTAAGCACGGTGCCGGCAATCGCTTCCGTCAAAGCGGCAATGGTCGCACCGGCGAGAAGAAACGTGGCCTGATAGGCCGGTACCGATTTCGATGGTATGGCGGTTTGCATTTTCTGCTCCTTGAGACGACAGGCCTCGCGGTCTGGGAATTGTTTGCCGGGAGGAAGGATGCACCCTGAGGCGGGGAGCGATAATCCTCGAAAGTGAGGAAGCATCATCCACTCCCACTTGAAGATCGAAGGTCCGATCGCTGCTGGATCGACGGCAGCCACAGCCCTATGGCCTGGCGGCGTAGATCTCCACGCTGCCGCGCAGGTCATTCGTTGAATAGGAGATGCCCGCGAGCCCCTCGGCCTTGATCATGTCTTTGAGAAGACGTGACATGGCGATCGTCTCGCCGAGGGATCGCGCGGCATCGCGAATGGTGGTCAGCAATTCTATGTCGGCACCGAGAAGGGTCAGCTCTCTCGGGTTGCCACATGCCAGGCTGCCATAGGTCACCCGCCCGTAGTGAAGCGCGAAGACGGAACGAGCGATCGTTTCACCGTTCTCGCCTGGAAGGGCGGATGGCTGTCGGCTCTGAATGGCCGCATCGAGCGCCATGCGACACGACGACGAGGGATCCGCGGTCGGAAAGATGGCGAGAACCTCAGTCCCCGAGGCCCGGATCATCATCCCGCCATTGCCTTGGATCAGCGTTTGAAGGTGCTGTGCCCGCTGCTGCAACAGATGGAAGGCGTTTGCCTCGGACATGCCGGCAAGGGCTGAAACGTTTTCGATATCGCATAGGAACAGAGCCGCTTCGATCGTCTCCAACTCCGTGCAGCGGGTTCGATTGGCGAGAAGGCGCTGCGGTGTAGGGGAGCCCACATAGGCGTCGAGCAACGAGAACTCGGCCCTGCGCAGGACACGTAACTCTATCGTCGAGCGAAGCGGTTTGAGAAATCTCGCCAGAAGGTCGAGATCGGACGTAGAAAACCCTCGCGGCGTGCGGCTGCCCAAAGCGATCACGCTGAATGGCCCGTCGGCACTGTAAAGAGGCGCAATTACCAATTGTTTCAGTGATTTACCGACAAAGACATCGCTGCTTGTCCATTCGCAGAAATCCGCATCTTCCGGTCCGATCACAAGCATTGTCCTGTCCTCCAGAACACGCGCCAGCAACCGGGATGGAAAGGCAGCTCTGAAAGCCGTCTCCCCGTCGCGAATTTCAACCGGCTGTCCGGGCGACCATGCGATGGCCCGGTCCGCAAACCCCGCATGCAGGGTTACGGAATGCAGGACCAGACGATCGACCGGCAACCCGGCAACATGCAGCCTTCGGCCGATCGCGGCCACGAACCCCGCATCATCGAGGCTGTTGCAATCATCGCTGGCAAGCCATTCCGTCAGATTCAGCAGGAAACGCGTGTGGACCGGAAGTTCCTCGTCCGATGTCCGATGCGCAACGGTAAGCATGATCGTCTCCTCGTACCATCACGCTTACTTGTCGGCCGCCGCTGCGTTTGCCGTAGCCGGCGAGGTCCTGATATCGACCTTTGATTCGACGGACATGCCGGCGCGCAGGAGTGCCGCCCGGTCGTCGTCTATGACGATCTTGACCGGAACACGTTGCACCACCTTGGTGAAGTTCCCCGTGGCGTTATCAGGAGGCAGGAGCGAAAATTCCGAACCACTGGCCGGGGAGAGACTGTCGATATGGCCTTCGATCGCCACATCGGGGAAACTGTCCACGCGCACGACGACGCGCTGGCCAGGGCGCATATGGGTCAGCTGTGTTTCCTTGTAGTTGGCGACTACATAAACCGCCTCCAGGGGAACGATTGCCATGAGCTGCGTGCCAGCGGTGACATATTGTCCGATCCTGATCGTCCTCGCGCCGACGGTGCCGTCCACCGCGGCAACGATCTCCGTGTAGGAAAGATTGAGTTCCGCCTGGTGAACAGCCGAGGCGGCGCGGTCGTGCTGCGCCAGGGCCTGCTGTTTCTGCGTCGTCAAAACGGGGATCTTGTATTGGGCTGCCACGAGAGAAGCGCGGTCCCGTTCGACGGCGGCCGCAGCCTGCTGCCTCAGAGAGACGGTCTGCTCGACCCGCGACTGGGTGCCTACGCCGCTGTCGTTCAGCCTGGCGGAACGGGCCGCATCCGATGTGGCGAACTTGAGAGACGCATAGGACGCATCTAGAGCAGCCTGAGCCTGGTCGATAACGGAACGCTGCAGGTCGATCTGCGCGTCGATATTGGCAACCGCCGCATCGGCGGCTTTCAGATCGGCCTTGGTCTGGCGAAGTGCGGCCTGGAAATCCCGGTCGTCGATCCTGGCCAGCACCTGACCGGCCTTGACGCTATCGTTGTCGTTGATCAGGACTTCTTTCACATAGCCGGCCACCTTGGGCGCGACGCTCGTGACATCGGTCTTCACATAGGCATCGTTCGTCGTTTCGGTGAAACGACCCGTCGTCCAGTAGTCATTGCCGAAATAACCGCCGAGAGCCACGCCGCTCAGGAGAATGAGCGTCAAGACGATACGTTTGCCGCCCTTTCGTTGCCTCTTCTCCGGGACTTCGACATCGGCCTTGTCCTCCCGGTGGGTCTGCTTGACCGGCAGTTCGGTCACCGTCGACGTCTGGCGGGTCGTGTCCGAGAAATCGGCTTGGCGTAACGTCTCAACCATTTTCACTCTCCTTCAAAGACTGTGTCCCTCGACGAGGGAGGTTCGATGACGGGATAGTGCAGTCCAAGACGCCGAGTGATAATCTCGAAAAAATCGGAAAGATCATAAACTCTGAGCGAAAGATCGAGGTGGCGGATGGACAGGCTGACGAGCCTATCAGTCTTCGGACGAGTGGTGGAATCCGGAGGCTTCTCCGCTGCGGCGCGGCGTCTCAACATGTCGGTCACGATGGTCGCCAACCATGTTCAATCGCTGGAAGATCGCCTCGGGGTTCGGCTTCTCAACCGTACGACCCGCAAGATCAGCCTTACCGAAACCGGAAAATACTATTACGAGCGCTCGTCCCAGATCCTGGCGGAACTGGAAGAGATCGACCAGACGGCGGGCGCGCTGACATCCACGCCGCGCGGAACGCTGAAACTCTACTCCAATACTGCGATGGTGCGATTTCTGGTTCCCATCATGGATGAGTATATCCAGCTGTATCCCGCCATCAGCCTCGATTTTTCGATCGGCGAACGGATGATCGACATGGTGGAAGACGGTTATGACCTGGCGATCCGGGCCGTGTTGCCGGATGCCAACCTGATCGTCAGGAAACTCGCGCCCTGGCGACATGTTCTGGTCGCATCGCCCGCCTATCTCGAAAGCCATCCGCCGATCGAAACTCCGGACGATCTGGCGAACCATAATTGCCTGCGATACGCGCATTATGCTCACGGAGACGTCTGGCGTTTCGAGGATTGCGACGGCAGGGAGCATGTCGTCAAGGTATCCGGCACTGTGCTCTCCAACAGCGCGGACACACTGATGCAACTGGCAAAAGCCGGTCGGGGGCCCTTTCTCGCTCCGATCTTTGCGGCATTCGACGAGCTTGAGTCCGGCGCGCTCGTAAGAGTGATGCCCGCCTATCGGGGCGTCGAATTTTCCATCGACGCCATTTTCCCGGCCAGAAACCATCTACCCACCAAGGTGCGGCTGTTTATCGAGCTTCTCGCCCAGCGCTTCCAGGAGCACCGCAAGTGGATGAGCTGACGCGAGCGTCGCGTGCCAACGCGCACCTGGCCTCTAATGCCGCTCAGGCAGTTTGCACCAATAAGAGCGTCCAACGGAAACCGAGTGGAAGTTACAAATTGTTCATTTGACGATGGCCCACATAGGCCCATACCGATTGTTCCAGCCGCCATGACGGCGGTCAGAGGCTTGCAACCGGTTTAACCGCGATGCGAGCCTCGCCCTTACGGCCTGTGTCAGTCTTCGGTTTGCCCGTAGCGATATCGACGATCGCCGCAACGTCCGCAAGAAGCCGAGCCCATCATCAATGAGTATTGAGTTCGCGTGATCCTCGTCTTGTCTTAAACAGGACATGCGTGACCACGGGAGAATGCGATTGACTTACCGGCATCTGATCTTTTCCGCTGCGCTTCTCGGTGGCCTCGCACAATCGGCGTCTGCTCAGGATGGGGCTACCACCGCCGACGCGCAGGCGTCCGGAGGCCGCGGCATTCTGAGCCTCATCCCCTCCGATGCGCAGACCGACCACGTCATTCGCCTTCCCTCCGGCGAATTGCCATATACGGCGACCGCCGGAACAATCGATATCTATGAACAAAGCGGGCAGCGCGCGGCAAAGATATTCTACACTTCGTATGTTGCGAAAGACCGGGCGCCCGGAAGACCTTTGACCTTCGTCTTCAACGGCGGCCCGGGTGCGGCTTCGGCCTATCTCCATCTCGGGCTGATGGGACCGAGGATCGCGGATTTCGGTCCATCCGGTGACGACGGGCGCAAACCGGCGCTGATCGACAATCCGGAAAGCTGGCTTGCCTTCAGCGATCTCGTCTTTATCGATCCCGTCGGAACGGGGTGGAGCCGCCCGGAGAACGACGACAAGGCGAAGAGTTTCTATGGCGTAAGACAGGATGCCGAAAGCCTGGCCAAGTTCATTTCGCTCTATGTCCAGCGAACCGAGCGCCTGCCGGCGCCGAAATTTCTCGTCGGCGAGAGCTATGGTGGTTTCCGGGCAGCCAAGGTGGCCGCGGCGATGAAGGACAGTCAAGGCCTGCTCGTCTCAGGCATCGTCATGGTATCGCCCTTTCTGGACGGCCGCTTTCTGGCGAATTCTTCCGATCCGCTCAGCGCTGCACTGCAACTGCCGTCTCTCGGCGCCGCACGCATGGAACGCGAAGGGACGTTCTCCGTCGAAAGGCTCAAGGAAATCGAGCGATTTTCGATGGGCCCGTATCTCACTACGCTGGTAGGCCCCTCCCCTGCCGGTGAAGCGGGCGACCGGTTCTATCGGCAGGTTTCGGAGATCACCGGCATCGCTCCCGAAGCAGTCAACAAGGTCCGCGGCTTCGTCGGCGATATTTACGCGAAGCGGGTGACGGATACCGACGTCGTGGTCAGTCCCTACGACGCGTCCTATGCCGTCCCGGATGCCTATCCCGAGGCGACCTATAACCAGAACGACGATCCTATTCTCGACGGGTATACCCGGGCCTATGGATCTTTATTTACCGCCTACGCTCGTCGGGAGCTGCAGTTCTCCACCGAGGTCACCTACACGCTTCTCAGTGAGGACGTGAACAGGCGATGGGAGTGGAACGACGGCCGGCGCGGCGACGCCCGCGCACTTGCCAGCGTTTCGGGAGATATGCGTGACCTTCTCTCGGTCATCCCCGGCCTGAGGATGGCGATCGTCCATGGCTACAGCGACGCGCTCACACCCTATGGCGCGAGCCGCTACGTCATCGATCACCTTCCACCCGCACTGACCGACGGGCGTGTCTCCGCCATGACCTATCCGGGCGGTCATATGTTCTATACCCGCCCGGCTTCCCGGCTGGCCGTCACCGAGGATATCCGCGAATTTTACCGCGCGACAAAGTAGCCGGCTAATTATAGCCTGGTACGCCGTGGATCATACCCGTTCCAACGCGACGGATATCCCCTGCCCGACGCCGATGCACATGGTGGCGAGAGCATATCGACCGCTACCCGCAGCCAGTTCCATGGCCGCTGTCCCCGTGATACGAGCGCCCGACATTCCCAAGGGATGGCCGAGGGCGATAGCCCCGCCGTTAGGGTTCACGTGAGAGGCATCTTCGGCGATCCCCAGTTCGCGAAGAACGGCGATACCCTGAGCTGCGAATGCTTCGTTGAGCTCGACGACATCGAAATCGCCCACCGACAATCCGAGGCGGTCGCATAGCCTTCGCGTCGCAGGCACCGGGCCGATCCCCATGACGCGAGGTTCGACCCCTGCCGTCGCACCACCGATCACACGCGCCATCGGCGTCAGCCCGTATTTCCTGGCTGCTGCTTCCGAGGCGACTATCAGCGCCGCGGCACCATCGTTCACACCGGAAGCGTTGCCGGCGGTCACGGTCGCCCCTTCCATCCTGTTGACAGCTGTCAACCGGGCGAGTGCCTCCAGGCTGGTCTGGCGCGGATGTTCATCCTTTGCCACCAGGATCGGCTCTCCCTTCCTCTGCGGGATCGAGACCGGCACGATCTCCCGAGCCAGACGCCCGCTACTCTGTGCCGATGCCGTCTTCTCCTGGCTTCGGAACGCGAACCTGTCCTGATCCTCGCGGGACACTCCATAATCTCGCGCGACATTGTCTGCCGTCTCGGGCATGGAGTCGACGCCATATTGCTTCTTCATCGCAGGATTGATGAAGCGCCACCCGATGGTCGTGTCATAGATCTCTGCGTTGCGGGAGAATGCGGTTTCGGCTTTGGGCATGACGAAGGGGGCGCGGCTCATGCTCTCCACGCCGCCGGCAACGACCAGCTCCGCCTCCCCGGCTCTGATCGACCGCGCGGCGGCGATGACCGCATCCATGCCCGATCCGCACAGCCTGTTGATCGTCGTGCCGGTAACGGAGACCGGAAGGCCGGCCAAGAGAGCGGCCATGCGAGCGACATTGCGGTTATCCTCACCCGCCTGGTTGGCGCAGCCGTAAATGAGATCATCGACAGCCTGCCAATCGACCCCGGCGTTGCGCTCCATCAATGCCCGGATCGGAAGCGACGCCAGATCGTCCGTCCGAACCGACGAGAGCGCGCCGCCGAAGCGCCCGATGGGAGTGCGGATATAGTCGCAGATAAACGCTTCACTCATAAAGACCTCATCAAAGCTGGGGAACGATCAGATCATCGATCCGATCGGCAAGAAGGAGCGGGGCGCCGGTGATGGCCTGCAGTTCCTCGACCGACATGGAAGCAAGCTTTTCCCGCAGAACGAATCGACCATCCCTAATATCTAGCACGGCATGGCTGGTATAGATGCGCGTTACGCAGCCAACGCCGGTCAGCGGAAACGTGCAATTTTCCACGAGCTTCGGCTCGCCGTTCTTGGCCACGTGCTCAGTGATGACGACAACCTGCCTGGCGCCGTGAACGAGATCCATCGCACCGCCTACGGCCGGCACGCCCTTGGAGCCGACGCGCCAGTTTGCAAGGTCGCCGTTCTGCGCCACCTGATAGGCCCCGAGGATGGCCACATCCAGATGGCCGCCACGCACCATGGCGAAACTGTCGGCGTGATGGAAGAACGAAGCGCCCGGCACGAGCGTCACGGCCTTCTTGCCTGCATTGATGAGATCCCAATCCTCGTTTCCGGGGAGGGGCGCCTCGCCAAAACCGAGAATGCCGTTCTCGGTGTGGAAGATTGCCTTGCGCCCTTCGGGCTGATAGCGGGCAACCATTTCAGGAAAGCCTATGCCCAGATTGACATAGGCGCCGTCATCGATGTCCTGCGCCGCGCGCCAGGCGATCTGTGCATTCGTCAGCCTGCTGTCGTCGGTCATGGATAGATAACTCCGGCCCGGATCAGAACCTCCTCCTGCTGCGGATCGGCAATCTCGACGACCGCGTCGACGAAGATGCCCGGCGTTATGACATGCTCCGGATCGATCGCTCCCGCGGGGACGATCCTCGATACCTGGACGATCGTGTGGGCAGCGGCCGTGCACATCAGCGGATTAAAATTTCGCGCAGCATTGCGATAGGTGAGGTTGCCATGGACATCGCCGAGCTGAGCCTTGATCAGGGCGAAATCCGCTTTCAGCCACCGCTCCTGGACGTAGAAACGCCCATCGAATTCCGCCACGGCTTTTCCTTCGGCCAATTCGGTGCCGTAGCCGGTAGGCGTATAAAATGCGGGAATTCCGGCCCCACCCGCCCTGATCCGCTCGGCCAGTGTGCCCTGCGGGACCAGCTCGAGTTCTATTCTACCCGCCAGATAGCTTTCGGTGAACGCGACCGGGTCGGACGAACGCGGGAACGAGCAGATCATCTTACGGATCATTCCAGCATCGATCATGGCGGCAATGCCTATGTGACCATTGCCGGCATTGTTGTTGATGACGATCAGATCGCGCGGCCCTTTGTCGATCAGGGCGTGGATCAGCTCTATCGGAGCTCCCGAGCCGCCGAAACCGCCGATCATCACAGTGGCGCCATCGCGGATCGGCGCGACTGCTTCGGCCAGATCGCCGACCGTTTTATCCATGGGCGCCTCCCAGCCGCTCCAAGCCTGTTACAATGGGTAGCGGGGCACGGCGCGATATTCAAGCCGGCAAACAAGGGCTAGCTCGCCATGGCCGGACGCCGATCCGATTGCTTGCGGACAAAGCCAAACAATATGCCGGGAGGGGAGGGGCCACGGATCTTGGAATAATCGCGATCTTCAAGGCAACTACGGAAACCCCGATGAAGCGACTAGATCCGGAGTGGTTACGACCGGTTGACAGCTGTCAACGAATCCGATGACTCTCTCAAGACTCTGAATAATCTGTGCATAACGGGCTGTTGTAGACCAAAGGCAGCCGCAAAGCCCGGCACACCAATTTATGGTTAACGACAGAGTAACGAAACTAAACCGTCACTTCGGTTTCATAAGGCAAAGCGATCCAAATACGATCAACAGCTTAGCCAACTTGCATTCCTGGCCATTCACCCCACGCAGGAATATATGAACGAAGCCGATCCTCAAGAAGGCGCATCTCATCCGCAAGGGATTCCCCGAACCGCTTGCGGCAATTCGCAGCCTTGCTGCCTATCGCATCGACGATAAAGTCTCATGGTATCGAACCCACGTTTCCGGCGCGCAGCAGAGCCCGGTTAGCCGATGCGCGAGGCGTCCCGAGAATGGAACTGAACGGCAAGAGCAGGATCGAAACCCTTGCGACGAAGACATGCGTTAACAGCGAGGGGCAGTTGATGAACGTCTTCGAACGCCGCCACTTCATCGTCAGCAGAACCGAGGCGGGCGAGCGGCGTTACGTGGGAGCCAGGTTCTGGTGCACAACGGACGGGCGGCAGGTCAGGCTGATCGACAGTTCGATGTTCGAATTGACCGCCACCGGGGATCTTCTCGTTGTTGTGGAGTAGCCCGAGCAACGGCGTGTCCAATCGCGGCAGGGGAGACGCTTTGCCTTCGCCAACAATGGGGCCTCGTCGAATTAACGTAATTTAACCGGGCTTAACGTGCACGCCGCTGCGATCGGCCATATGGGAGAATGGTATCCAACCAAATGCGGCAATCCTCACATGTCGGACCAATCGTCCCCAGCAGTCTCGGCGGAAGCGGCCGCCATCCATTCTGCCATCCGCTCGTTTATCGACGCCACCAACCGTGGCGACGCTGCAGGAATTTTGTACGCTTTCAAGAACGATGCCGTCGTCAATGATCAGTTGATCGAATATTCCGGAACTGCCGCAATCACCCGCTGGATCCAGGGTGAGCTCATCGCTCTAAACGTCCGGATCATCCCCGAAAATGCCCAGCCACGTGATACGGGAATGATCGTCACCGCCAGGGTAAAGGGAGACTTCGACGGATTTGGCCTGCCGGAGCCGCTGATCCTGTCCTTCTATTTCTCGACGAGCGGTGAGAAGATAGATCAGCTCATCATTCTGAGAAAAGATCTCTGATCTTCCCGGCTGCGAGCAAATAGCCACCACCTTCTGCGAGGCCGGTGGAATTTGCTGTCGCCGGAAGCCGTGTCCTATATCTGGATTTACCGAAAGCAGCCGCTGGGCACCGCATGCCCCGGCCGCGTTCCAATCTCCTTGTACAGCTCAGCCGTTGCTCCCTTCCTCCTCCACACGTCCGCGGCGTGGGAGACCGAATTTGTCCATACGGCCGATCCCGTTTCCCGAGGCTCGGCGGAACCTATCCCTTGCATCACATTAACAATGTTGCGGCGGCAGCCCCGCCCCAACAAAGGTTTACGTTTCCCAACAGATCAGAACTCGCAAGCGTTCTTTTCCGGGGCGAGGATCACATGGTCGGAAGTGCAACCAGCCTGGAGGAATTCGCCGTGCAAGTTCAGACGTTCATCGAGCCGAACCGCCAATCGACCCGCAGCAGGTCAACAGCATTCGTCGTAGACAACGACCGCCAGCTTCAGGTTGCGCTCAGCGATCTGCTCTGCAGGCTCGATCTCGACGTCGTGACGTGTGACGACGCGAGCGGACTTCTGGAGGTGATCGAGCAGGAAGAGCGCGGAATCATCATCATGAATTCGAACCTCCCGGACGCTTCCGGCCTCGAGCTACAGCAACGGCTCGCCGACATAGATATCGAAATGCCGATCGTCTTCATCAGCGACGACAGCGATGTGATGGCCGGTGTGGAGGCGATGAAGGCGGGAGCTGTCGATTTCCTGCTGAAGCCGCTGGATCGTCATGCGATGCAACGCGCCGTCCGGAACGCCCTCGTCAAAGGTGAGCTGGAGCGCGTTGTTCTGCACAAGCGCCGTCTGGCAAAAAAGCGGGCGTCCAAGCTGACCCGCCGTGAGAGAGAACTCTTCGAAGCCGTCACCAGAGGATTGATGAACAAGCAGATCGCCTTTGAGATGGGCATCAGCGAAATCATGGTGAAAATCCACAGGGGCAACATGATGAAAAAGATGGAGGCCCGATCGGTCGCGGACCTCGTGCGAATGTTCGAGCTGCTGGGAGCCGGTTTCCTTTCCTCGGTCTCTCCGAAGCAAGCGGCATACTCTCGAAGCACCCAAGCGTAAGCAGGCGTCTCGGGCAGATATACAATGGTTTACATCGCTCGGCGGGTTCAACGTCGCTAGATTGACAGGGCTCATCGGGCGCGCCGCGATGTGGCCGAGTTGGATCCAGCAAACACGACCCGCGAACATGGCAAGCCCTGACGGACATTTACCGTTCACCTTCGGACAATTTCGCCTGCACCCGACAGAGCGGTCCCTGGAAAAAAATGGCGACCGGATTCCGCTCGGCAGCCGCGCGTTCGACCTTCTGGCAATTCTCGTCGAGAACAACGGGAATATCGTCACCAAGAAGGAACTGACCGCACGCGCATGGCCGGACACCGTCGTCGATGAAGTCAGCCTGAGAGTGCACATCTCTGCCGTTCGCAAGGCTCTGGGCAACGGCCCGAACGGGACCTCCTACATTACCAACGTATCCGGACGCGGATACATGTTCTCGGCTGCGGCCTCCAGCGAGGCGAAGGCTGCGCCGGCATCAGGCCCGGAGGTTGCCGCTCCGGCCAGCGACCTGCCCATGCCGCTGGCGCGCATGGTCGGACGAACCGGGAATATCGAGGAAATAGAAGAACTCCTGGCGGAAACGCGCTTCGTCACCATCGTTGGCGTCGGCGGCCTGGGGAAAACGACCGTGGCGGTTGCCGTTGCTCATCGGCTCTGCGGGAACTTTGCAGACGGAGCATTCTTTGTCGATCTCGCATCGATCGGGGAGGGGCGCCTGGTAGCGTCCACCGTCGCCGCGCTGCTCGGAACCTCGGTGCCGAGCCACGATCCGCTTCCCCATTTGATCGAATTCCTCCGCGGCAGAAACCTTCTGCTTGTCCTCGACAACGCAGAGCATCTGATCGATGACGTCGCCGTTCTCGCCGAACGCATCATCGAGCGTTGCGGTGAATTGAGCATCCTGACGACAAGCCGCGAGGCGCTGCGGGTGGAAGGCGAATATGTCTACAATCTCGCGCCACTCGAAGTGCCACCCAGAGGAACGGGTGCCGAGCGAGACGCGCTCGTTGCCTATCCGGCCGTACAACTTTTTATCGACCGCGCATTCGCGAACGGCGGGCGCAGGGAACTCGACGTTGCAGAGGCGGCAGTCACGGCCGAAATCTGCCGTCGCCTCGACGGCGTTGCCCTGGCAATCGAACTCGTTGCCGGCCGGGCCGCCACGCACGGCGTCTCCAAGATGCTCGATCTTCTCGATCACCGTTTTGGCATCCACTGGCAGGGCCGTCGCACCGCTCTTCCCCGCCACCAGACGTTGTCGGCCCTTCACGACTGGAGCTATGTCCTGCTTGACGACGCGGAGAAGCTGGTCCTACGCAGGCTGGGCTGCTTTTCGGGCCCTTTCACGCTCGTCGGCGCCGCTGCGGTGATCGGCGACGACCTTCCGGTCCACGATATCGTCGAGGCTTTATGTGCAAAGTCCCTGGTGTCGAGAATACCGACCGCCGACGGTATCCTGCGATACCGGTTGGCCGAAACCACCCGCGCCTATACCCAGGAAAAACTTCGCGGCGATCATGGCGAGCTATCCGGCGTCATGAGGGCCCATGCGCTTTATCACGCGGAACTTCTCGAGCGGTCGGCGCCCGCTCACGGCTTTCATATCACCGGCCTCGCGCGGACGGGAACCGAGCTGCTCGGCAACATAAGATCGGCATTGGAGTGGTGCTTCGGGGAGCAGGGGAATGCCGAGCTGGCGCTTCGACTTACCGCTTCCGCGTCGCCTCTGTTTCTCGAGCTGTCGCTTCTCGCCGAATGCCATGGATGGGCGTCGATGGCGATCGAAATCCTGCCGGAAGAAATGCGGGGAACGCGGCACGAAGCCCTTGTCCATCAGGCGCTCGCGATATCGGGGATCATCAATCGGGATGCGCAGGCGGGAATAGCCCAGGCTTTCGGGAGAGCCCTCGAAATCGCGCGGGCGCTCAACGACCGGCTGCTGCAGCTCGAC
Source organism: Neorhizobium sp. (assembly GCA_052038935.1). GTDB lineage: Bacteria > Pseudomonadota > Alphaproteobacteria > Rhizobiales > Rhizobiaceae > Neorhizobium. The sequence continues at coordinate 16,313 of JBQGDG010000447.1, forward strand.
CTCCTTGCGGGTTACCATATCTTCGTCATGCGCGCGGGCGATTGCCGGACAGCGGAACAGATTTCTGCAGAGGCTGAGGCGATAGCCGCGGAGATTTCCGACCGCAACGCGGAGCTTCTGGTCTGGTGGCTTCGAGGCGTCTCGCATAGCTATGCCGGCGAGGACGGCATGGCGATACGGTATTTCGAGCGCGGCTGCGCCGAAGACGTGCCGGGCGGTCTCGATCTCAATCTCGTCGTCTTCACCCAGAAGATCAGGGCCATGGTCCAATATGCGCGTTGTCTGATGCGTCTGGGATCGCCGGATCGGGCAAGGCTTGTGGCATACAGGGCAGTTGAGACCGCTGCCGAATACGGGCATCCGATCCCTCATTGCATTGCCCTTGCCTATGCCGCCGAAGCCTTGGTCTGGAATTCGGATTGGGATGAGGCGCTGGAACTGGCAGGCGGGCTCTCCATGATTTCACAGCGACATTCGCTTTCGGCTTTCAAGGCTGTAAGCATTGGTATCGCAGGCGAAATCGACGTGTATCGAGGAAACGCTGCAAGGGGCATCGAGCAATTGCGCGATGCCCTCGGGGCCATGAGAGCTGAAAACCACTTTCACATGTCCGTCAGCTTTACCGCCGCCGTCGCACAGGGCCTAGCCGACCTGGGCGAGATCCGCGAGGCACTTTCCGCCCTCGACCGAGCGATAGAGCTTGCTGAAACCAGCGGCGAGAAATTCCAGATGCCCGACATGTTGGAACTGAGACGCAATTTCTGCAGCCGGCCGGGACACGGCGGAGATACGGATGTCCGCCCCGATATCGGAAATGTCTCTGCTGCCGATCCATCACCGTTCTCGTAACCTTTCTCAAGAGCATCGAAAATGTCGCACGCGACCACGCCGCGCTCACCGCTCTCCAACATGGCGACCCTATCCGCAGGCGCGGATGGAAATCGGAGGATTGTTGTCGCTGCGATCCTGGGCAATGCTTTCGAATTCTTCGATTTCACCAGCTACGCATTTTTTGCCGTGATGATTGGCCAGGCCTTCTTCCCTGCGAGCGATGTGAACACTGCGACACTGCTTGCCCTTGCGGTGTTCGGAGTGGGGTTCGTCAGTCGGCCTCTCGGCAGTATCCTGATCGGCCGATACGCGGACAGGGCAGGGCGTCGACCGGCCCTGCTGCTGACCGTATCGCTGATGGCTGCCGGTACGGCGCTGATAGCTCTGACGCCCCCGTACGAGGTGATCGGTATCGCCGCGCCGGTTCTCATCGTCCTGGCCCGCCTGCTTCAAGGCGCAGCGCTCGGAGGGGAGTTCGGACCTGCCACCGTCTATCTCTACGAGATGGCGCCGGGGGATAGGCGGGGAAGATACACAAGCTGGCAACCGGCGAGCCAGGGCCTCGCAACCCTCTCGGCCGGTTTTATCGGAACGATGCTCGCGGTGTTCCTGTCTCGCGAGGATCTGTTCGCGTTCGGATGGCGGATACCATTTTTCATAGGTCTGGCGATCATTCCGGTCGGGATCTATCTCAGACGCAATCTTCCGGAGACTCGGGCGCAGGTTTCAGTCCCAGACGACGGACAACAGGAACAGCAGAGAATGATCGAGGCGAAGCGGTCGCTTTCGATTTTCACGCAGATCGGCTTCGGAACCATTGCGATCTACCTCTGCTCCTACATGACGACATACTCGATCCAGTCGCTTCGCCTATCGCCCGCCTTGGCCTACGAGAGCGCCATGGCGACGGGCCTGTCCATATTCGCCGGCTCCCTGATTGGCGGCTGGGCATCGGACCGGTTCGGGCGTCGCGCGGTGATCGCAGTTCCACGGTTCCTGCTCCTTGTGCTTACGCTGCCTCTCTTCGACGGCGCCGTGAACGACCCGAGCAGGCTTTCGCTGATAACGCTCAGCTTTTTTATTCCCCTTTTCGCCATGATCAGCGGCGGGGCCACCTTCGCGGCGATCATAGACATCCTGCCCCGTCATCGCCGGTGTTCCAGCCTGTCGCTGAACTATGCGATGGTCGTCGCCTTCCTGGGTGGCACCGCCCAGTTTATTGTTACCTGGCTCATCAACGAGACAGGCGATTTGCGCATACCCGCCTATTACCTGATTGCGATAAGCGCAATCAGCCTCGCGACGCTGCCCTGGCTGCGTGAGTTTCAGCCGAAGGTAAAAGCATAGGCTTCGACGCCCGGATCATGAAACCGGATTTCGAACGTCCGCGCCCGTATGTCGCCTGTTTGGCGGATGAGCTGGTAAAGCCTGGTCGATGACACGACGCCGTTCCCCTCGGCATCGATATCCGCACCATGATCG
>JBQGDG010000448.1:0-7334 GCA_052038935.1 Neorhizobium sp.
TGCCAGGCGTTGCGCATCAGGAAGGGAAGGCATGCGACCACTATGAGCGCGCTGATGGCCAGATTGGTCCATGTCGCCTTGGCGAGCGTGCCGAACATCCAGAAGACGATCTGCTGACCGACCTCCGGCGTGGCCCGGAACTGCAGCAGCGACTGCAGGGAGTGGAACATGAACATGAGCGCTATTCCGGCAAGCACCATGGTACCGCTTGCCATGCCGCGCATGTTGCCGATCGAATAGATGACGGCGGATGCCAGGCATGCGCAGAGAAAGGCGCTGGCGGGAACCACGTATAGCGGGTTCAGCCCCCAACCGCCTTCGAGAATGGCAAAGGATGCGCCGAAACCGGCGGCCGAGGCGAGGCCCAACGTGTAGGGGCTGGCAAGAGGATTGTCGAGAAGCGTCTGCATGGCAGCGCCGCTCGTACCGAGCGCGATGCCTGCGACGAGCGCCATCAGCGCCAGCGGCAGGCGCAGCGTCCAGACGATGATCGACACGGTGTCGTCGGCGCCCTGCAGCCCGAGGAGAGCGGCGGCGACATCGGGAACGGACAGCAGAGCCGGACCCGTCGCGACATCGAGGACGAGCGAGACCGCGGTAACGAGAAGAAGGCCGGCCGAAACGACCAGCCTTCTCCGTTCACTCTCCCGATGACGCGCTATGGCGGCGTCTATCGACGTCGTCATGCGGTTCGTCATTTCCACCCGATCATGAAGGTGCCCTGCGGCCTGATCGGCAGATAACGTGCATAGAAGCTCAGATAGTTGGCCTGCGGATCCACGTCCGTGAAAAGGTCGGGGTAAAGTGCCTTCGCGACATACTGGGTCGCCGTATAGTCCATGATCGTCCTCGAATCGCCCTGGTAGATGCCGTGGAGACGCTCGTTCTGGATGGCGGGAAGCGATGGCCAGCCGGGGCGGGCCGCAAAGCCGTCGAGACGCTGGCGGGCTTCTTCGGCCGTCACGCCCTCTCCCATCAACTGGCCCGTCGGGTGCTTGCGCCATTCCGATCCGGACATGATGACGACGTCCGGACGGGCGGCGATGACGTGTTCCGGGGCGACCGCGCCCCAGGTCTTGACGACGTCGCGCGTGATATTCCTGCCGCCGGCGACTTCAGCGATCTTGCCCCACATGTAATCGCCGTAACTTGCGCCCTGCTGTTCCGGCCCCTTGTTGCCGAGTTCGATATAGACGCCGGGCTTCGGCAGGCCCGCCTTTTCGACGCGGGCGCGGACGTCGTCGACCGCATCCTTGTATTCCCTGGCGATCTTCTCGGCGCGGTCTTCCGCCCCGACGATCTTGCCGATCAGGCGGGTGCTTGCCAGATGCCGTTCTTCCGTCTGGGCCTGATAATCGACCGTGACGACCGGAATGCCGGCATCGATGATCCGCTGATAGTCGGCTCCGATGCCTTTCGCCTGCCACTCGGCAAGGATCGCAACGTCGGGCTTCAAGGCGATCAGTTTCTCGACCGAGAAGGTGCTGACCTCGACTTCGCCGACATCCCCGAGTTGATCGAGCGACGGGCGCACCTTGAGATAGGCCTCCCAGTTGGCCGGGCGCCAGTCCTTCCAGGCGGCCTTCGAGATGCCCACGAGACGGTCCATCGCCTGGTCGCCGCCGATCGCCCAGTAGTCCTCGAAATAGAGGCCGAGGACGATCCGCTTGGCGGGGACATCCAGTTGCACGGCCTGCCCGGTCACGTCGGTCAGTGTGACGACTTCGGCAAGGGCACGGTCGGTTGCGGTACCCGCGACGAAAAGCGATAACGCGGCGGTGGTGAAATATCTGAGAAAATACGGCATTGCGGTTCCGGTCTTATGGTCTCCGTCACCGCGAAACGAGCCTGGGCGTTTGCAATCCGCGCCAGATCCTCAATACCATCGGAGCACCCCGCCCTACGGTTTCGCGTGTGACCACGGCTGACGGCAGGTCTCCTGGCTTGCGGGTCGAGGGCGCTATCAGCCTTCCCAGCCTTGCGGCCAGTGGCATCATTAATAGAACCTCACCGCTTACAGTTGCGGGGGCAGCCACGGAATCGAACTTGCGAAGGTCTTCACCGTGTTCCCTATTATTCCCCAGGCTTTCGCCTTTGGAACCGTCGCGCCGAATTGATATCGGATCGACATTCGAGTCAAGCGCGGTCGGCACGAAAGCCGGGCCGCCGACTTGATCCCGCCCGGCAGCCCCGCTCCGGAATAATATGATCAGGCATCGGATTGGGCTGGATCGTCCAATCCGTGGCCCTAGATATTTCCTTTATCTCCATCGGGCACGGAACCGACGGGATCGTGGGTCCATTTTTCGAAATGGCCGGCGTGATGAAATTCCGGTGGCGGATACAGGCGGAGACTTTGAACATGGCGAACAAGCGTCAAGACGCGGAGGATGTTCTGCGCGACGGGCTCGAAATGCTTCCCGAACCGGTCGATCTGGCCGTCGCGAAGGCCCCCGAACCTCATGTGGAGACAGATGAGGATCTCGATGAGGCACTGCGCGAGAGCTTCCCGGCGAGCGATCCGCCGGGATCGCTGAGAACAGCGTAATTTTCGGCTCTCTATCCCAAGAAAGGATCAAATCATGGATCAATCAGTCAAATCGCGCCGTTCGGCGGCCTTGAAGACACCGACCGGTCTCGGCAGCGAGGCGGTCAAGGATATTTCGGCAGGTGCGACGCAGCTTCTGGCGGATGTCTTCGCGCTCTATCTCAAGACCAAAAATTTCCACTGGCACATGTCGGGATCGAATTTCCGCGACTATCACCTCCTGCTCGACGATCACGGCGACGAATTGCTGCAGATGACGGATCCGTTGGCCGAACGGGTGCGCAAGCTCGGCGGCAACACCCTCCGTTCGATCGGCGACATAGGCAGGCGTCAGCGCATCAAGGACAACGACGCCGAATTCGTCCATCCGCACGAAATGCTGGCGGAGCTGCGCGAGGACAACGGCGCGCTCGTCGCCAGCATGCGGGAGCTGCACGATACCTGCGACGAACACGGCGACGTCGCAACGGCGAGCCTGCTGGAAAACTGGATCGACGAGGGGGAAAAGCGCGTCTGGTTCCTGTTCGAGATCCTGCGCGACACCAACAAGTGAGGGTCGCCTGCGGCGTCTGCCCGAGGCGCCGCAGCTTTCTCAATGCGCAGCCATGAGACGATCCCGTTCCGGATCTCGTTTCACTTTGGAACTACTTCAAGTTGACCGCGTTATGGGTGCGGACGGGACTGGCACTGTAGTGAAAGCCAGCAACTTGGGTGATGCGCTTGATGATCAGGATCGCAGCGGCGCCCGTTAGGACGGGCGATGATTGAAGATGTATCGATGCAATTGCTCCTGGTCGAAGACGATCATCTGCTGAGACTGGATGCCGAAGAACTTCTGATCGAAAACGGCTTCGAAGTCGTCTCAGTTTCCTCCGCCGAAGAAGCATTCATGGCGCTCGACGACGGCGGTTCTCAGTTTGCCGGCGTCATTACCGATATCCGGCTAGGAAAAGGTGCAACCGGCTGGCGCGTGGGGGAGCGCGCACGCGAACGGGTTTCAGACATTCCGATCGTCTACGTGACCGCCGACAGCGCTTCCGAGTGGATCTCGCACGGCATGCCGAACAGCATGCTGGTACAAAAACCCTTCATGCCGGCCCAGCTGATCTCGGCGATCAGCGGGCTTCTCGGTCAGAACAGCGTGGTGGCTGCCGCCGCCGGCTGAAAGCCGGCAGGGGCGGCCTGCCCGGGCCGCTGACAAAAAGGCGTCGAGCGGCCGGGACGATACCGGTCAGCCGAAGACCTTGGTCAGGGCGCTGTCGATCGCGCCGGTGATCTGATCGATCTCTCTTTCGTTGATGATCAGCGGCGGGCTCATGCACAGGGTATTGTTCAGTCCGGGAACCGACCGGTTGGTCGCACCGATGATGACACCCTGGGCAAGGCAATCCGCGACCACGGCCTGGACCATCTTTTCCGGGGCCGGTTCCTTCGTCTCGCGATCCGCGACCAGTTCGGCCCCGCAGAAGAGGCCGAGCCCGCGCACGTCTCCGATCACCTGATGGCGGCTCTGCAGTTCGCGCAGATTGTTCATCAGCCGCTCGCCCATTTTCAGGGTGTTTTCAAGCAGGCCTTCCGCCTCGATGATGCGCATGTTTTCGAGTGCCGCGGCGGGGCCGGAAACGCATCCGCCGAAGGTGGAGATGTCGCGAAAATAGGAAAGCGGATCGGACGGATCGTCCTTGAACAGCTCGAAGACCTTCTCCGTCGTGACCGTGCAAGAGATCGCGGCATAACCGGAGGCGACGCCCTTCGCCATGGTGACGAAATCCGGTTCGATGCCGAAATGCTGGTAGCCGAACCATTTGCCGGTGCGGCCCATGCCGCAGACGACCTCGTCGATATGCAGCAATACGTCGTACTTGCGGCAGATTTCCTGAACCCGCTGCCAGTAGCCCTTGGGCGGTACGATGACGCCGCCGCCGGCGGTCACCGGTTCGAGGCAGAGGAGGCCGACGGTCTCCGGGCCTTCGCGCAGGATCACCTCCTCGATCGCGTTCGCCGCACGCAGGCCGTAGTCTTCGACGTCGCCCCACTGGCTGCGGTATTCAAGGCAATGCGGGACCTCGACAAAGCCTTCCGGCATCGGGCCGTACTGTTCACGACGTTCCTTCTGGCCGGCGGCCGCGAGCGTGCCGATGGTGGTGCCGTGATAATCGCGGTCGCGATAGAGGATCTTATATTTGCCGCCGCCGTGTTTGCGGTGCGCGATCTGGCGCACCATCTTGAACACCTTCTCGTTCGCCTCCGAACCGGAGTTCGAGTAATAGACGCGGGTCATGCCCGGCATCTTCTCGATCAGCTTCTGGGCGAAGAGAGCGCCGGGGACGTTGCCGGCAGCTCCGGCGAAATAATTGAGCTTCACCAGCTGGTCGCGCACCGCGTCGGCGATGCTGGTGCGGCCATAACCGACATTGACGGTCCATACCGCGCCGGCGACGGCATCGAGATATTCCTTGCCTGTCGCATCCCAGACGCGGGTGCCCTTGCCCTCGACATAGATGCGCGGGTCGGTCGTTTCATACTGCTTGTGCTGGGAGAGATGGTGCCAGACATGGGCGCGATCCGCTTCGATGACGGACTGGATGTCGTTGGGGCGTGAAGCGACGTTCATGATGTTCCCTTCCTTTATTTGCCGCGACGCTAACATGCCTCTCCTAGGAAGCAAGGCTGCATGCAATCACCCCATGAAAGAGCCGTTCCGGCATTCTGTCAAAGGGTTTGCCGCTGATTTGCGGGCATGCACGGAAAGCCGGTCGATTTCGGCGCCTGCTATCGGCCAGGCTGCGCGGAGAAATCCTGAAAATTCCACGGTTCTGCGTACTGCAAGCTGCGCAAACGACTTTCGGCCGAGCCCGAATTCCCTTAAGAAATACATGGATTTGCAAAGCATGGGAGGCATTATGAAAATCACAAGGCTGGAAACCGTCCGGGTCGCCGAACGGAGCAACCTGCTCTGGGTTCTCGTCCATACGGACGAAGGTATCACCGGACTTGGCGAGACCTTTTTCGGTGCCGAAACCGTCGAGAGCTATATCCACGAATATGTCGCCCCGCGGGTGATCGGCCGTGATCCGCTGGCGATCGATCTTCTTGCCCAGGATCTCGTCGGTTATGTCGGGTTCCGCTCGTCCGGCGCCGAGGTCCGCGGCAATTCCGCCTTCGACATCGCGCTCTGGGACATTTTCGGCAAGGCGACGGGCCAGCCGATCGCGCAGCTGCTCGGCGGTTTTTCCCGCAAGGAAATCCGCACCTACAATACCTGCGCGGGGACCGAATACATCAAGAAGGCGACGGGCCAGACGACGGCCAATTACGGTCTGGCCACCGGCAAGGACTACGACGACCTCAACGGCTTCCTGCACCGCGCCGACGAACTGGCGGAATCGCTGCTGGATCAGGGCATCACGGCGATGAAGATCTGGCCGTTCGACCAGGCGGCGGAAAAGACCAAGGGTCAGTATATCTCTTCGTCCGATCTCAAGGCGGCACTCGAACCCTTCGAGAAGATCCGCAAGGCCGTCGGCGACAAGATCGACATCATGGTCGAGTTCCATTCCATGTGGCAGCTTCTGCCGGCGATGCAGATCGCCAAGGCGCTGACGCCCTACGGCACCTTCTGGCACGAAGACCCGATCAAGATGGACAGCCTGTCCAGCCTCAAGCGCTATGCCGAAGTGTCGCCGGCGCCGATCTCGGCATCCGAGACGCTCGCCACCCGCTGGGGTTTCCGCGACTATCTCGAAACGGGAGCTGCCGGCATCGTGATGCTCGACATTTCCTGGTGCGGCGGCCTGTCGGAATCGCGCAAGATCGCATCGATGGCGGAAGCCTGGCACCTGCCGGTCGCGCCGCATGACTGCACCGGCCCGGTCGTGCTCTGCGCCTCCACCCACCTGTCGCTCAATGCTCCGAACGCGCTGGTGCAGGAAAGCGTACGCGCCTTCTACAACACTTGGTATCGCGATCTCGTGACGGCTCTGCCCGAAGTGAAGAACGGTATGATCACCGTGCCTCCCGGTCCGGGTCTCGGCATGGAGCTGAACCCTGATCTCGAAAAGGCCTTCACCGTCGGACGGCGTTTTTCGGACGCGACGAGCATCTAGGGGCCTATCATGCAGGTGTCTTCCGCCGTCGGGGTGAAGGGCATGTCGATGGCCGGTCCGGCCGTGATGCTGCTCGGCATGCTGATGTTCGCCCTCAACGATACGATGGGCAAATGGCTCGTCGCGAGCTACGGGCTGGGTCAGGTCATCCTCCTGCGCAGCATCGCCGCGCTCGTCATCCTCGTGCCCATCGTCTGGATGGCCGGGCTCCCGGCGCTGAAGGCTGCGGAGCGGCCATGGATGCAGCTCGCCCGCGTGGTCTGCTCGACCGCCGAGGTGTTCTGCTTCTACTACGCGGTGATGTATCTGCCGCTCGCCGACGTGATGACCTACTGGCTTGCTGCGCCGATCTATGTCGCGGCGCTGTCGCCGCTTCTGCTCGGCGACAAGGTGGGCTGGCGGCGCTGGACGGCGATCGCGATCGGCTTCGTCGGCGTCATCATCACGCTCGAACCGTCGAGCGCGATGTTCACCATGCCGGCGGTAATCTCGATCATCGGCAGCGGCGCCTTCGCCTTCATGATGATCTCGGGGCGTTTCCTGCGCGGAACTCCGGATTCGACACTGGTCTTCTTCCAGGTCAGCGGGGCGGGGATTGCCGGGCTCGTCTTTGCGCCGTTCGACTGGGCGCCGATCCAGTCCGGGCTCGACCTCGGCCTGCTCGCGCTTCTCGGCATCGT
>JBQGDG010000449.1:0-4524 GCA_052038935.1 Neorhizobium sp.
ATATGTGAAGCTCACCTTCTTCCGCGGCACGTCGCTTGATCCGGTCCCGCCGGAAGGCTCTCGGACGCCGGAGACCCGGTATTTCCATATCCATGAGGATAAAGGCTGGGACGAAGCGCTGCTCGAGACCTGGGTAAGGCAGGCAAGCCGTTTGCCCGGAGAGAAATTGTAGAGGTAGCGCCATGAAGTCGGATAGCGGACCAGATGAAATATCCGCAACTGCACTGATCGATCAGCGCATAGGGGAACTGGGCGACTGGCGCGGGGAAACACTTGCCCGGATGCGCGCCACTATCCGCCATGCTCTTCCGGACGTGGTTGAGACCTGGAAGTGGCGGGGCGTGCCGGTATGGGAGAAGGACGGCATCATCTGTACCGGCGAAACCTATAAGGCGACCGTGAAATTCACATTCGCCAAAGGAGCATCGCTGGCGGATCCGGCTGGTCTCTTCAACGCCAGCCTCGATGGCAATACGAGGCGCGCGATCGACATGCATGAAGGCACGGCGGTCGACGAGGACGCTTTCATCGCGCTGGTCAGGAACGCCGCCGCACTCAACGCCGAGAGTATAAAGCCGAAAAGGCGGCGTTGAACACACGCCCCAGTTCTTCGGCTTGCCGGGCCTCGCACGCAACCAATGTCACCCATTCCAGCATGACCATCATTGAAAGGCTTGAGATATGTCAGAAGTTAAAGTTGCCATCGTGACGGCGGGCGGCAGCGGCATGGGTGCCGCCAGCGCCAGACGGCTTGCGGCGGATGGCTACAAGGTTGCGATCCTCTCGTCGTCCGGCAAGGGAGAGGCTCTGGCAGGCGAACTGGGTGGCGTCGGCATCACCGGTTCGAATCAGTCGAACGACGACCTGAAGCGCCTCGTCGATACGGCGATGGATGCCTGGGGGCGGATCGACGCCCTCGTCAACAGCGCCGGCCATGGCCCGCGTGCGCAGATCGTCGAGATCACCGACGAGCAATGGCATACCGGCCTCGACGTCTATCTGATGAACGTCATCCGCCCGGTTCGCCTCGTGGCCCCGATCATGCAGGCGCAGAAGTCGGGCGCGATCGTCAACATCTCCACGGCCTGGGCATTCGAACCGTCGGCGATGTTCCCCACGTCGGCGGTCTTCCGTGCCGGGCTCGCCTCCTACACCAAGATCTTTGCCGATGCCTATGCGGCCGACAACGTCAGGATGAACAATGTTCTGCCGGGTTGGATCGACAGCCTGTCGGCGACCGAGGAGCGCCGGGAAGGCGTGCCAATGAAGCGTTACGGCACCAGCGAGGAAATCGCTGCAACCGTCGCCTTCCTGGTGTCGGAGGGGGCCGGCTACATTACCGGTCAGAATCTGAAGGTCGATGGCGGACTGACGCGTTCGGTCTGATGGTTGTCGCCGTCTGGTGACTGGCTACTTCAACGCGCGGGCTGTGCATTCTGCCGCCGCCCGCGCTTCCAGTTCAGTAAAGGCCTCCGCACGGATCGGTAGGCGAGAAGCAGACCGATGAGCGCGATATGCATGAACGGTCCGAGCGTCACAGACTTCACCGCCAGCACGTAATGCACCGCTCCGCCGAGTGCGATCAGATAGATCAGCTTGTGCAGCCGGATCCAGCTCTGCCCCAACCTTCGGATGGACCAGTTGTTCGACGTGACTGCGAGTGGAACGAGCAGGACGAGCGCCGCAAAGCCGATGGTGATGTAGGGGCGCTTGGCGATATCTCCACCGACCGCCGCGAAATTGAGCTGAAGATCGAGAAGCAGATAGACGGAGAAATGCATCAACACGTAATAGAAGGCGAGGAGCCCCAGAGCCCGTCGGTAGCGTATCCAGTTGATGCCCGCGAGATCGCGCAACGGCGTGATGGCCAGCGTCGCGATGATCAGGCGCAGCGCCCATATCCCGAGCAGGTGCTCGAATTCTTTTACCGGGTTGAACCCCAGCCCGCCCGTGGCCGCCAGATAGAAATACCAGGCCGCCGGACAGAGGCCGACGACGTAGAGCGCCCATATGCTGGCAGCGTGATAGCGGCGGGGCAGGGCAGGGACGAATGGCATGATCAGTAGTTCGCCTTCAGGTCCATCCCGGCATAGAGGCTCGCTACCTGCTCGCCGTAACCGTTGAACGGCAGGGTATCGACCCTCTTGGTGCCGAAGAAGCCGCCTTCGCCGATCCGCTGCTCGGTCGCCTGGCTCCAGCGCGGATGATCGACGGCCGGATTGACGTTGGAATAGAAGCCATATTCCCGCGCGTTCGAGTTTTTCCAGGTCGTCTGCGGCTGTTCTTCGACCAGCTTGATCTTGACGATCGACTTGATGCCCTTGAAACCGTATTTCCATGGCACAACGAGCCGGATCGGAGCGCCGTTCTGGTTCGGCAGGGTCTCGCCATAGAGACCGACGGCAAGAATGGTAAGCGGATGACGGGCCTCGTCGAGGCGCAGGCCCTCGATATAGGGCCAGGGCAGGGGCTGGAAGAGACCTGTCTGGGCAGGCATCTCCTCGGGGCGAACGACGGTCTCGAAGGCGACATATTTGGCGCTGCCGAGCGGTTCGACCTGATCCAGGATGGCCGAAAGCGGAAAGCCGATCCAGGGGATCACCATCGACCAGCCTTCGACGCAACGCATCCGGTAGGTGCGTTCCTCGAGCTGCATCTGCATGATTTCGTCGAGCCCGAATTGCTTCGGCTTGCCGACCAGACCTTCGACCTTCACCGTCCACGGTGTCGGTTTGAACGCACCGGAATTCTCCGAGGGATCCTGCTTGTTGACGCCGAATTCGTAGAAATTGTTGTAGGTGGTCACCGCCTCCTTAGGTGTCAGTTTCTCGGCCAGCGTGAGGGGGCCGGGCTTGGCGGTCAACGGCGCAGCCCATGCGTTGCCTCCGGCACTCAGTCCGAGACCTGCAGCGGCTGCGGCCCCGATGAAGCTCCGGCGCGACAGATAGATCTGGCGCGGGGTGATCTCCGATGGCGCAATATGCGGCGGACGATAGGCGGACATGACTGATCTCCTGGGATCTTTCGACGGCTGGGTGCCTTCCCTCCTATACGTAGTCCCAAAGCCTTTGGTTTCACAGACGTGCAGACCTTGTCGACAACCACGTTTGCGTGAAAAAAAAGCGTTTCTTCCGTGCGTGGGGCTTGGAACCCCCGCTCCGGCTCCTCATTTGTGATTGGAAGAAACGAGGAGCATTGCAGATGGCGACAAAGACCTGGGATGCCGCCAGCGAGCGGTTTATCGATGAAGGCGAAGACCGGATCGAACGTCTGCGGCGGCTGAGACGGCTGCACGGTATCGCGCGCCTGATGGATACCGCCATCGGCATCCCCGGAACGCGCATCCGTTTCGGCGCGGACTCGATCATGGGCCTCGTTCCGGTGGTCGGCGATGCAGGAGGCGCACTGGTCGGTCTCTATATCGTCAATGAGGCTCGGCGTATGGGCGTGCCGCCTGCCAAGCTGGTACAGATGCTTGGCAACATCGCCGCGGATTCCGTCGTCGGAAGCGTGCCCCTGGCCGGTGACCTGTTCGACCTCTTCTTCAAGTCACACCGCCGCAACCTCGATATCATTCTCGATCATTTCGGTATCCGTCCGGAAGAGCTGCGTCGCGCAAAGTAGTCGCGCTGGGAGGGAGGCTGCCTCTTCGTTGCCGGTGGTGACGAGATGCCGCAGCCTCAATCGGCCTGAAGCGGATGCGAACCGTACCGTACCGTACCATTTTTGCGTCATCCGGCAGTGACACCGGCGGGGGCTTGGAGTACGACATCGTTAAAAATAGGGTTTTTACGCGTCTGTCGGTAAGGCGATAGACTGCAGGCCCGGAAAATAAGCGAGGTTACGTCCATGCCAGTCTATCGTTCGAGAACCACCACTCACGGCCGCAACATGGCGGGTGCGCGCGGCCTTTGGCGCGCCACCGGCATGAAGGATGGGGATTTCGGCAAGCCTATCATCGCCGTCGTCAATTCCTTTACCCAGTTCGTGCCCGGCCATGTCCATCTGAAGGATCTGGGCCAGCTCGTCGCCCGCGAAATCGAGGCGGCAGGCGGTGTCGCCAAGGAGTTCAACACGATCGCCGTCGACGACGGTATCGCGATGGGCCATGACGGCATGCTGTATTCGCTTCCCTCGCGCGAGGTCATCGCGGATTCCGTCGAATACATGGTCAATGCTCATTGTGCGGATGCGATGGTCTGCATCTCGAACTGCGACAAGATCACCCCCGGCATGCTGAATGCAGCCATGCGTCTCAACATCCCGGCCGTTTTCGTGTCCGGCGGTCCTATGGAAGCCGGCAAGGTCGTCCTGCACGGCAAGACGGTCGCGCTCGATCTCGTCGACGCCATGGTCGCTGCCGCCGACGATAAGATGACCGACGCCGAAGTCGACGCCATCGAGCGTTCCGCGTGCCCGACCTGCGGTTCCTGCTCCGGTATGTTTACCGCCAATTCGATGAACTGTCTGACCGAGGCTCTGGGTCTTTCCTTGCCCGGCAACGGTTCGACGCTCGCCACCCAT
>JBQGDG010000450.1:0-2791 GCA_052038935.1 Neorhizobium sp.
TGCCGATCACGTCTCCTTCATGTGGAGCTATCCGAACATGATCCCGCTCGGGCCGAAGGACGTGCAGGATGTCGCCGACCGGCTGGCGGCGTGGCCGTTCGAACGGATCTACGGCGCGTTCGGCCACCAGAACGTGCGGGCAAACGGGCAGGAAATCGTCGCCCGTTCGGCCCGGCGCTATATCGAAAGGGTCAGGGGATAGGGGGCCGCAGGGCCGGCCGCCATCGCCATCGGTTACTGTGCTGCCGCCCGGTCCGGGCCTGTCCGTTCATTCATCCATTCGGCGCTGGGGCGGATGCCGCCGAGCGGGAAGACGTGGATCTGCTCTATCAGGCTTTGCGGATGGGTCGCCTTGTATTCGGCGATCTCGCTCAGGAAATCGTCCGGCTCGTAGGGCGTCAGCAGCTTGCTGAGATCGAGCGCCCGCCGCTGCAGCACGCTCAGGGACGGGCCGACGCCGCAGGAAATGGCGAATTTGATCAGGGTCTGCAGCTTGGTCGGGCCGGCGATGCCGAGATGGATCGGCAGCCTGACGCCGGCGGCGGCGATCCGCTCCGCCCACAGGATCACCGGCTTGGCGTCGAAGGCGAACTGGGTGACGATCGCCATTTCGGCATCGCTGCTTTCGGAATAGGCCTGCTTGAACTTCAAGGCCTCGTCGACCAGCAGCGTCGTGCCGTCCCTGTCGATATCCTTGTTGCCCTCCGGGTGGCCGGCGACATGCAGGCGCTTGAAGCCGTAGCGGTCGAAAAGCCCGGTCTCGATGAGATGCAGCGAACTGTCGAGGTCGCCTGCCGGTGTAGCGACACCGCCTGCAAGCAGGAGCGCCTGTTCGACGCCGGCCTCGTTGCGGTAGCGATTGAGCCATTCTTCCAGCATCGCCTTGCCGTGAATGCTGCGCGCGGGGATATGCGGCATGACGGCGAACCCCTCGTCCGTCAGGCGCTTCGCGGTCGCCACCATTTCCTCGATCGGGGTTCCGTCGATATGGGCGATGTAGACGCGCGTGCCCCGGGGCAGGAACTGGCGGAAATCGTCGATCTTGGCGGCCGTACGCGGCATGACTTCGATCGAATAGCCGCCGAGGAGCCCGCCGAATTCTGCCTTCGGCGCCGCTTCTTCCACCCTCTTGCTCTTGAACACATTCAAAATTGCCATGCCGACCGCCTTGTACATCACATGACCACCTGCCCGCTATCACCGCGACAGGAAAGAGGAGGCATATTTCGCACGGCATGTCGGCAAGCGGCTTTCTCGCGTGCGTCACTTTCAGTTCGATTTCGCCCATGCGGGCGTCGCGCAAGTTCTACCGGCGCGGACGAGATTCGTTGACAAGCGGGTTTTCACATCGGACAACAGCGCATCCGACGGCTGCCACGGGGGAGACTGACCATGTCTAGGCGCGCGTTCTTCGGCCTTTCCGCACTGCTTCTCTCGTCCCTGCTGTCGGCGGCGCCGCTGGCCGCGCAGGAGCGGCGCATCGAGACGACCGTCGATGGCGATTATCTCGGCTTCGATCTCCGCACCGTGAAGAATGTCAGCCAGGCGCAGTGCGAGACGGCCTGCATCGGCGACAAGCAGTGCCGCGCCTTCACCTATAACGTCAAAGCCAAGTGGTGTTTCCTCAAGTCCGACCACGGCCAGCTCAACAGTTTCGCCGGTGCCGTCGCCGGCAAGATCGTCGAGGTCGCGGCCGAGCCCGATATCGGCGCGCCGCCGCGGCTTTCCTTCCTGTCGGAAGACGTGCAGCAACAGGCGCGCGAGCAGAAGGACGGGCTGGCGCTCGGGGACAACCAGCAGGGCTACGGTATCGAAAACCTGAAGGCGATCGCACAGAGCGAGCTCCTGTCCGGCCGGGTCGACGTCGCGATCTACAACTACAAGGGTGCCTTGTCGCTGCAGCCGGAAAACGGCGCTCTCTGGATCGAACTCGCCCGTGCCGCCGGGCTTGCGAGAAACGACAGTTCCGCCAACAGCGAAGGCACGCTCGCGGCCATCAACGGCTACCTCCTGTCGCGCACGACGCAGGCGAGGGCCGATGCGCTTGCGATCCTGGCGGCGGCGCTCGCCAAGCAGGAAAACTATCGCCAGGCGCTCAGTGCCTACAAGGAAAGCCTCGCGCTCGTCAGCGCCCGGACCGTACAGGCAGCCTATAACGACCTGCGCGAGAGGCAGGGTTTCCGCGTCACCGGCAATACCGTCGATGCCGACAGCGCCAATCCGCGGGCCTGCGTGCAGTTTTCCGAACCGCTGGTGAAGGCCGGCGTCGATTACGCGCCTTTCGTGCTGCTCGATGGCCAGGCGCCGAAGGCGATGGAAGCCAAGGACAACCAGATCTGCGTCGAGGGACTGACCCACGGCCAGCGGCTCAAGCTGTCCCTGCGCCGCGGCCTGCCGTCTTCCGTCGACGAGCCGCTGGCGGCGCACGTGGATCTCGACATCTACGTCAAGGACCGCTCGCCGATGGTGCGCTTCACCGGCGACAGCTTCGTCCTGCCGTCCACCGCGCGGCGCGGCATACCGATCGTTTCGGTCAATACCGAACGGGCCAACCTCAAGCTCTACCGGATCGGCGACCGCAGCGTCGCACCGCTGCTCACCAATTCGCAGTTCCTCACGCAGATGAGCGGCTACGGCGCCGACCGGATCGAGCAGGAAAACGGCGAGCTCGTCTGGCAGGGCACGATCGATCTCGGCCAGGGGGCCGGGACCGACCTCAACAAGGATGTGACGACCAGTTTCCCGGTCGACGAGGCGCTGCCCGAGCGCAAGCCCGGCGTCTACGTGCTGA
>JBQGDG010000451.1:0-15012 GCA_052038935.1 Neorhizobium sp.
CCCGGGAAGCCTTGCGTCTCAATTCGGCCAGTCCCGGTTTCGGAGCAGCGTTGCACAGCCGGGTGCCATAGACGGGAAATCTGCGAGCGAGCGGCCATCTGAAACGCGGCGAGGGAGGTCTTCCGGACCTCCCTCTTCCTCCTCGCGCTAAAAATCCTGCCAGCCGGCAGCCCGCTTGAGATTGGCATGCACCATATGGTGCGGCGTGTCGGCCCTGACGGACGGCGTTGCGGACCTGGGCATCGGCGTGGTCGCCGCACCAATCTCGAACTGCATGAGAAGACCGCGCAGGCTCTCCGCCTCGTTGGCGAGCGAGTGGCTGGCGGCGGTGGTTTCCTCCACCATGGCCGCATTCTTCTGGGTTGCCTGGTCCATGTGGTTCACGGCCTGGCTGATCTCGCGAAGGCTGGTCGCCTGTTCGCGGGAAGCATCGACGATCGCGACGACGTTTTCATGGATGCTCGCCACCTGGGTGAGGATATCGCGCAGCGAAGCGCCCGTCTTTCCGACCAGTTCCACGCCGCCGGACACCTGATGGCTGGACGTGTTGATCAGCGTCTTGATTTCCTTGGCGGCCTTCGCCGAGCGCTGGGCGAGTTCGCGGACTTCCTGGGCGACCACGGCAAATCCCTTTCCGGCCTCGCCCGCCCGTGCTGCCTCGACCCCGGCATTCAAGGCCAGAAGGTTGGTCTGGAAGGCGATGTCGTCGATGACGCCGATGATGTTGGTGATCTCGTGGGACGATTTGGCGATCTCGTCCATCGCCGAAATCGCTTCCTGCACGACGAAGCCGGATTGCTCGGCGTTCTGGCGTGTCGTGGTGACGAGGCGTCCGGCTTCCTCGGCGCGATGGCTCGAATCCCCCACCGTGCGGGTCACCTGTTCGAGCGCCGCAGCAGCCTGTTCGAGGGATGCGGCCTGCTGTTCGGTTCTCTTCGCCAGTTCCTGGGACGCATCGCGGACCTCGCTCGATGCGGCGGCGATGCCCGATGCGTTCTGCGCGACGATGCGCATGGCGTCGCGCAGCTTGGCGGCGACGGTGTTGAAATCCCGGCGCGTCGTTTCCATGCTCGGCACGAAACGGGTCTCGATCGACTGGTCGAGCTTGCCGTCGGCGAGATCCCGCAGGCCCGACCCCAGCTGACCGATGGCGCTCATGCGAGGCGTGACGTCGGTGGCGAATTTCACCACCTTGCTGACCCTGCCGTTCAGGTCGGTGATCGGATTGTAGGCGGCCTGGATCCAGATCTCCTTGCCGCCCTTGCCGAAACGGACGAATTCGTCGGCGATGAATTCGCCAGCGGCGAGGCGTTTCCAGAAATCGGCATATTCCGGCGACGCCGCATAGGCGGGTTCGCAGAACATCCGGTGATGCCTGCCGCGGATTTCGGAAAGGTCGTAACCGAGGCCGGCGCAGAAATTCTCGTTGGCGTAGAGGATCTCGCCGTCAGGCGTGAATTCGATGACGGCCTGGGAGCGGCCGATGGCCGACAGTTTGCTCGCGTCCTCCGCCGCCTTCGTCCTGGCGGCGGTGATGTCGGTGGCGAACTTGACGACCTTGTAGGGTCTGCCGTTGCGGACGACCGGATTGTAGGAGGCCTGGATCCAGATTTCCTTGCCGGACTTGGTGATACGCTTGTATTCGCGGGCATCGAAATTGCCGGCGGCGAGATTGGGCCAGAAGGCCTTGTATTCCTCCGAGGCGGCGTATTCCGCTTCACAGAAGATGCGGTGGTGCTTGCCCTTTATCTCCGGGAGCGAATAGCCGAGCGCCTCGCAGAAATTGGCGTTGGCATCAAGAATGTGCCCGCCGAGATCGAATTCGATGATTGCCTGCGATCTCGACAGGGCGGCGAGGATATCCGTCGCACCGGCTGCTTTCCCAAACCCCAGCATGGAATGTCCCCTGGACCCATAACCCGTCGTTACGGTCGGTTGCACACGAAAGTCGCTCGTTGCACATCAACGCGCTGAACTTTCATGTATATTAGGACATCAAAACATTAATGCGGTCTTTATTAAAATTGGGAATATTAGCCCGTAACGAAAATAAGCCGCGCGGGGCGGCTTATCGACGCTTCCTGTTGCAGGATTTGCTTAAGCCGCCAGTTCTTCCACTTCGCTGCCCTTGAACATCTTGGAAAGGTTCAGGAAGCAGATCATGCCGTTCTCGTTGGCGATGATGCCTTCCGAGAAGGATTTGTCGAAGGATGCCGAAACTTCCGGCACGGGCTGGACCTGGCTCGACGGGATGGTGAGGATATCGGATACGCGATCCACCAGCATGCCGATCACCATGTTATGGACCTCGGCGACGACGATGGCGCTGCGTTCGTTGGCGACCGTGCTCTTCATGCCGAGCTTGTAGGCGAGATCGATGATCGGGATGACCGAGCCGCGCAGGTTCATGACGCCGATGACATCGGCCGGCGCATGCGGCAGCGGCGTCGACGGAGCCCAGCCGCGGATTTCGCGGATCGTGGTCGTCTTGACGCAGAATTCCTGATCATGGAGGCGGAAGGCGATGATTTCCAGCATCTCGCCGCTGTACATTGTCGAATTGATCGTGGTTGCCATCAGATTTTGCCCCCAGCTGTCCGTTGCCCGCGCGACGGCGGCGCGCCACACGGGCTGCGCAATCCTAGACCATCACGTCGCTTTCCGAGCGGCCGCCGGCCGGCTGCAGATCGCGCGATGGCTACACTAACCCAGGATTGTTGCTCAAACCTAAACCGGAACGCAGTCGGGCGCACGCCGCGAAACAATTTTGCGGCCGGGATCGCCGTTCTCAGTATTCCCGTTCGTAGAAGATGCCGGCGGTGCCGCCCTCGGTGCCCGCGCCGGCCTTGAGCTTCACGCCGCGTCCGACATCGAGGTTGATGGTAGCCTGGGCGCCGTTCTGGCCGCCCTGTTCCACCTGCAGATAGGTGCGGTTGTTGATATAGCGGCCGACGGAAACGCTCGTCTGGCCGGTCGCGTCGGTGTTGACGTCGAGATCGTCCACTCCGAGGTTGCTGCGCAGGGTCTGGAGCAGCGACGTCGAGCCGCCGCCGGCCAGCTGGCTGACGGCATCGGCGAGCTGGGCAATCTGCAAAGGCGACAGGCGCGACATGGACTGGCCGAAGATGAGGCGGGCCAGAACCTCGTCCTGCGGCAGGGCGGGGGCGGAGGAGAAGGCGATCGTCGGATCGTTGGCGACGCCGGTCACGCCGACGGTGATCGTCGTCTGCGCCGATGTCGTATCCGCCGACATGTCGAGGACCGGGATCAGGCCGCCGCCGAAGGTGATATCGCCGCGGGTGAAATCGAGACGCTTCGTCAGGATGACGATGCGTCCGCGGCGCATCTCGAAGCCGCCGGAAACCTGGGGTGCGATCGCGGTGCCGGCGACCTGCAGCTCGCCGCCGAGTTCCGCATCGATGCCGCGGCCGCGCACGAAGATGCCGTTCGGGGCGCGTATGCGCAGACCGAGCTTGATCGGGTTCGAACTGCCCTCCGCCTGTTTCGGTCGGATTTCCTCCATCTGGCGCAGCACGTCGGCCGGCGCATTGCGATGGCGGATGTCGATCGAGGAAAGCGAGGTCGGCAATTTTGCCGGAACGGTGACCGCGGCCTTGGTAAGGCTGATGTCGCCGCCGAGTGTCGGGCCCGAGGTAACCGGGCCAGTCAGCGTCAGGGTTCCGTCCGCGGTGACGGCGAAGAGATTGCCGTCGGCATAGGACGCCTGGGCAAGCCGGATCGTCAGGTCGGCGGGAAAGCCGGAGCCCGGCTCGATGCCGACCGTGCCTTCGATCGAGACCGTGCCGCCCGTCGAAAGCGATCCGGAGGCGCGCGACAGGCGTGCCGTGCGGCCGTCCAGCGCGACATCGACGGCAAGCCCGGTGACGGCGATATTGCGCCTGACATCGACGAGCCGCGATCCCGACGTGGCGAGCGTGCCGGTAATGGCCGGAGCGCCGGCGGAGCCGCCGACCGCGAGATCGACCCTTCCGGTTCCTTCCAGGATGAGGCCCTGGGCGGCAAGCTGTCCGGCGAGGATCGAGAAGGGGAGGCTGCCGGAGAATTTCAGGTCGAGAGGTCTTTCGCCGGAGACGCCGACCGATCCGCCGCCCGAAAGGGCGATGCCGCCGCCACCCGAAAGGCGTGTATCGAGCGTGACGCGTCCGTCCTGGAAGGTACCCTGCGCCGTGATGTCCACCGCGGCGACACCTGCGCCCGTCGTCTGGCTCACCGCGGCATCGGCCCAGCGCAGAGAATAACGCACGGCGGGAGCCTGCGGTGTGCCGGTCGCGGTCACGTCGCCGGAAATGGTGCCCCGGGCGCCGAGATTTGGAACGAAGGCATTGGCGAGGCTTGCGGGTACGGCACGGGCACGGGCGTTGACGTTCAGAGCCGGGCCGCCGTCATTGTTCAGCAGAACCCGCCCGTCGGCGGTGATCTCCAGACCGCCCGCGCCGGTGACGCGGGTCTGTTCTAGTGAGACTGCCCCGTTTGCGAATGTGCCCACTGCATTGATGCGAAACGGGCTGATGCCAGCGTCGCGCATCTGGCGAAGCTGGGCATCACTCCATTCCAAATCATAACGGATGGCCGGGGCGGCACTCGTGCCTGTCGCGTTGATCGTGCCTGAAATGCTTCCGGCGGCCTGAATTGCCGGCAGGAAGGAGTTCAGCAGGCTGGCAGGCAGCGCGTTGAGCGTGGCCGTCAGGTCGAGACTGGAGCCGGCCGCGCCATTGACAGAGACACTGCCCGATCCCGTGGCGAGGGTCAGGTCGGACAGCCGCGCGCCGCCGTTCTCGACGACGATCCGGCTCGGGCGCGCCAGACGCACGGGAATGTTGCGCGGGCTGGCTTCGAAGCTCTGCAGGCCGACCGCGAGCCCATCCGCGGTTTCGATCGTCGCACGGCTCGTCAGCGGTGCGTTGTCGTAGCGGGCGGAAAGATCGACGGAGGTGGTCGTGCCGCTGTGATCGAGCGCGACGTTCAGGCCTTCGAGGAATACGCTCTCCGTTCCGAGCCGCGCAGCGCGGATCGATCCCTGGGCGGCGATGGTGCGGATATCGGGGATGGTGAGGTTGATGTCGGGCTGCAGAAGCGCCGCATTGCCCTGGCGAAGCGCCGAGCCGCTGGCGGTGACGACGGCGCCGGTCCTGTCGCCCTGCCGGTCGAAGGTGATCGCGCCCTTCAGGTCTCCCTGCGCCTGTTGCGCAGCGAGCGCGGCGAGCAGGGCGATGTCGGGGAAATCGAACTGAAGCTGGCCCGAAGGCGCGAATTCGGGAGAGAAGGTGAGCGAGCCGTTGAGGCGGTTCGGCCCGATCTCCGCATTGATGACGGGAGCGCGGGTCTCGCCGTTCGCCGAGGCGACATCGGCATTGATGCGGATGGCCTTGCCGTCGATCGAGCCGTTGGCGGTGACCCGGCCCTGCGGAGCTTCGGGATTGGCCGTGCCTTCGAGGACGAAGCTCAGATCTTCGAGCTTGCGGCCGACGAGGCGCGCTTCGGCGGAGTTGACGACGGCCCGGACGGCGGCGCCGTTCAGCGGTCCCTTGGCCGTAACGTCGAATCCTGCCGCGCCTTCGGCATCGCCGAGCCAGCGCTTGATGTCCGGCAGGCGGCCGGCGAGATGGCCGTTGACGTTGCCGTTTTCCATCAGGACATTGCCGTGCGCTTCCAGCGCATTCGACTTCACGACGAGGTTTTCGAGGCTTATGCGGCCGTCCTGCACCACGTCGATATAACCCTCGGCGGCGATGGCGCCCTCGAAGCGGGAGGCGAGGGCGGGAGGCAGGATGCCGGGATTGGCCGACAGGCGGAAGTTGCCGGTGACCGCCTGCTTGGACGTGTCGTAGGCGCCGCTGACGGTGCCGTTGAAGCCGCCGCTTTCGAAGGTCGCGGCATCGAGCCCGATCGCCGGGGGAGCCAGACGCAACGGCGCGTCGAGGGTGACGGGTCCGCGTATCGCCCGGCTCAATTCGGCATTGGCGAAATTCAGTTCCCCGACCGTCAGGCGGCTGCGAATGCTGCCGGCCCGTTCGACGAGGTTCAGATCCTCGCTTTCGGCCTGGAGGCGGATCTGGCGGAAACGGCCCTGCGGCAGTTCGGCGATCGGCAGCGCGGCCGTCGCGTTGAAACGGGCGGCGGTTGCCGCGCCGGTCAGGGTGAAGTTGAGCGTATCGAGCGAGAAGCGGCTCGGCTGGCCGTTGATCGGCCAGGCGACGTCGACCGGGCCCTTCGTGCCGGCGACGCTGGCGGCGAGGCTGTTGTCGCCGGTCGGATCCCAGGCGCCCTTGGCCGATATGCGGACCGCGCCGGAGGTCAGCTGTCCCCTGTCGAAGGCGATGCGGCCGGTCTTGGAATAGATGGCGGCGATATCGATGTCGGTCGTGCCGTCGAAGAGATCGCGAAGAGCGGGAGGCATCAGCGTCGCGAGCTGTCCGCCGCCCTTGATTTCGACGCGATGGCTGCCGTTGTCGACCAGAAGATGCCGGCCGTCGACTGAGATCACCGGCTGATCGTCCACCTCGCCGTTCAGCCTGCCGGCCCAATTGGACAGCGGGCCCTCACCGTCCAGCGCAAGCTCGACGGCCGGTGCGCCCGGCAGGCGCAGCAGGCGGGCCAGCAGGCCTCCCTGCGGCTCGGAAACGGACGCCTTCAGGGTCAGCCGGTTTTCGGACGGGGCGTAGACGATATCGGCAAGCGCTCTCGCTTCCGGCTCGTCCTTGCGGGTCGCCTGCAGGTTCAGCGCGATGTTGGGACCGGTCGCGTCGATCGATCCCTTGAGGGATAGCGCGAAATCGCGGCCCGAGAGCGCCTGGGCGAGATTGATGTCGGGAAGGTCCAGCTGGGCGACGCGCACGCCGACCGGCAGAGGCGAACCGGAACTCGACGGGGAGGCGGCGGCCTTGGCCGCTGCCGGCTCCGGCGGACGGAAGAAATCGACCGCGCTCGCGGAGATGCGTTCCGCCCTGAATTCGCCGGTTATCAGCGCCGTCGGCGACCAGTCGATCTCTATGCCGTTGATCTGGGCATAGGCACCCTTGCTGTCGGACAGCGTCAGGGCATCGAGCCGCAGGCCGCCGGTCAGCAGGCCTTCGGGCCTGGAGATGGTGATCGCCCGGTCGGGCGTCGAGATCAGCGACGAGATCCGGCTGGCGGCGATATCCCCGCCCATGGGCGTGAGGGAAACGAAAAGGACAACGCCCAGCGCCATGACGAAAAGGACGCCGACCGCTGCGATCGCGGCCTTCAATGTCCATTTCAGGAGGCGGACGAGGAAAGTCATGTCGAAGTGCTGCCCTTCAGAAAGCCTGGCCTATGCCAGCGTAGATACCGAACGAATTGCCACCGTCATAGCGCCTGAGTGGAACGGCAAAATCCACACGGATTGGTCCGAAAGGCGTTGCGTACCGTAATCCCAATCCTGCACCTGCACGGATATCAGAGAAATCGGGCACGATTTCGGTCGCCACTGTACCGACGTCGACAAACGGCACAATGCCTATCTTTTCTGACACTTTTACGCGCGTTTCAAAAGACGCCAACATGTATGAACGACCGCCGAGCGCATCATCGTCATCGTTATAGGGCGATATTTCGCGATAGGCATAGCCTCGCACGGATCCGCCGCCGCCCTGATAGAAGCGCCGGGTGGCCGGAATGTCCTCGAGACCGCCCGTGCCGATGATGGCGCCGGCCGCCAATCGCCCGGCGAGGACGACCTTGTCTTCCGCCCCGAGCCCGTAATAACCGGCGATCGAGCCCTCGAAGGACGAGAATACGTTGCCGCGAAGCGCCTCGTAGCTCGGCTTGGCGGAGACCGTGCCGTAATAGCCCTCGGTCGGGTCGAGCTTGTTGTCGCGGGTGTCCCGTTCGAAGGAGAGCGGCAGGCTCAGCGTCAGATAGTCGTTCTTGCCGAAGGCGTCGTCGGTGAGGAAATAGGCGATCTCGCCGCCGCCCTTAACCTTGTCCGTTTCGTTGAGTTCGTAGGAGAGGCCGGCGGAATAGATGATCGACTGCGCCTCGTAGACGTCCGGGTTCTCGCTCTTGGCCTCCAGCCGCGATTCGAAGGTCGCTTCCGGCACGAAGGCACCGGGCTTGGTGAAGATGATGCCCGCGGAATAGTCGAATGTGGTGACGTCGGTCGTGGCGCCGATCCCGGAAACCGAGCCCTCGATCCGCAGCGATTCGGCCTCGCCGAAGAGGTTCCTGTGGCCCCAGTACCCCTGCACGCCGGCGCCGTCGATGGACGCATATTCGAGGCCGAAGCCGAAATAGCGATGCTTGCCCTCCGACACCTCGATCGTCAGGGGAAGCGAGCCGTCGGGCGCCAGGCCGTCGGCCTCGTGGATGGTGATGCTGGAAAAGACGCCGAGCTCGCGCAGCCGCTCGGATGCCTTCTTCAACTGCTCCGGCGAATAGCGCTCGCCCTTGTCGAGACGGGAATAGCGGCTGATGAAGGCCGAATCCACCGTTCTGGCGCCCTTGACGGCGACGGTCCCGAAGGGAGCGACGGGACCTCCGGTCGCGCCGAGCACGACATCGACGGTCCGGTTGGCGTGGTTGGCGGTGACCTGCCGCTGCATCGGGCGGGCCAGCGGACGCCCTTCCTCCTTCAGGTCGAGGACCAGCTTTTCGCCGGCCTTGAGGATGACCAGCGAGCCTGCCGCGCCGCCCGGCTCCAGATCGTAATCCGCCGGGTTGCGCCCTGCGGCATCGCCATCGAAGCGGACCGAGCCGAGCGTGAACTCCGGGCCGGGCCTGATATCGACGGTCACCGGCACGGGCCTGGAGTGATCGAATGTCGGATTGGGCGGCAGC
Organism: Neorhizobium sp.; assembly: GCA_052038935.1. Lineage (GTDB taxonomy): Bacteria > Pseudomonadota > Alphaproteobacteria > Rhizobiales > Rhizobiaceae > Neorhizobium. Next base: position 8,818 of record JBQGDG010000451.1, read on the forward strand.
TGATCGATATCCGTTCCGGCGATCGCGATCTTGACGATGCCACCGTAACGGGCCTCCTCATAGAGGACGGCGACCAGGCGGTCTCTGTCTTCGCGGGCCTTTATGACGATCCCGAGATCGCCGGACACCGGCTGTTCCTTGTCGCTGATCAGGGAGGACGCGGTCTCCAGGCGGTCGGCCAGATCGCTGTCGGCATCGCCCGACTGAATGGTCGCGTCGTAGCGGACCGGATCGATCACCTCGACCGTCTCCTCATCGCTGCCAAAGAGCGTGATGCCGAAAATCTTGAATGCCTGCGCTTCGGTGACGAGCGCCGGGGAGATGCTGATAATGCCGGCCAGCAGGCAGGCGGCACCCGCACGCCGACCCCTCCAGTCGCTCATCCTCCCCGCATTTCTCTTTCTCATACGCAGACTTAGTTATCGGAGCCGATCGGTAAGACCCTCATGGTCGATGATGATCCTCTGTAACCGCAAAATGCCGTCAGGGGTACCCTTGATCTCGGTTGCGTGAAGATTCAGTGAAATAAAAAGCCCCGAAGCTGACTTCGGGGCCACATATCTGAAATAGCTGACGTTATGTCACTTAGCCGCGCGGGCAGTCGTCGATATAGCGGCGGCCGTACCGGTCGCGATAATAGCACTGGCCCGGCTGTTCGGAGACGCGGCCGATCAGGGCACCGGATACGCCGCCGATCGCTGCGCCGACTGCGGCACCGCGAACGTTGCCTGTCACGGCGCCGCCGATGATGGCGCCCGATGCCGCACCGATGCCGGCACCCTGTTCCGTGGCAGTGCAGCTTGCGAGCGACGCGCCGACGATCATGATCAATAGAGCCTTCTTCATGGCTTCCTCCAGTCCTGGACCTTTCCGCGCCAGCATCCCGTCGAGGGACGCGAGCAGTGACGGCAACAATAGTTCTCGGCCGGAAAGAGTCCATATCGGGCCGCTGTTTTTATTTCCCCCCATCGGCGTGTCACGGCCGCGGGAAATGTCCTGCAATGCCGACGGAAAAGGCGGTCCGGCGAAAGTATCGGTTGATCACTCCCGCAAAAAGTCAAATGATGCCGCCAGCGTCTTGGGAGCGACGCGTGGAGGAGAGCCATGACGAAAGTGACGATGACGGTGAATGGCCGCAGCGTGAGCGGTGATGTCGAGGACCGCACGCTTCTCGTGCATTTCATCCGGGAGAAACTCGGCCTGACCGGCACGCATGTCGGTTGCGACACGAGCCAGTGCGGGGCCTGCGTCATCCATATGGACGGCCGCTCGGTGAAGAGCTGTTCCATCCTGGCGGTACAGGCCTCCGGCTCTACCGTCACCACGATCGAAGGGCTTGCCGGGCAGGGCGAACTCCATCCCGTGCAGGCCGCCTTCAAGGAACATCACGGCCTGCAATGCGGCTTCTGCACGCCGGGCATGGTGATGACGGCGGTCGACATGATCAACCGCCTGGGCGGCAGCCTGACGGAAGAGCGGGTGCGGGCCGAGCTCGAAGGCAATATCTGTCGATGCACCGGCTACCACAATATCGTCAAGGCGGTGCTGGCCGCCGATGCGGAGATGTCCGCGTCCCGGCAGGCCGCCGAGTGACATGCCGACGGGCGGCTTTCGCCCAAGAGCCTTTTTCATGACTTGAGCCTATCGCCTGCAGATCTCGGGAGGAGATGACAATGGGTGTGGAAGGAATCGGAGCACGCGTCGCGCGCAAGGAAGACAAGCGTTTTCTTACCGGCAAGGGCCGGTACACGGACGACATGGTCGTGCCGGGAATGAGACATGCCTGTTTCGTGCGCAGCCCGCATGCCCATGCCAAAATCGCCGGCATCGACGCGTCGGCGGCGAAGGACATGCCGGGCGTGATCGACGTCCTCGACGGGAAGCAGTTGCAGGCGGACGGGATCGGCAATCTCATCTGCGGCTGGATGATCCATTCCAAGGACGGATCGCCGATGAAGATGGGCGCCTGGCGGCCGCTGGCGGTCGATACGGTCCGCTATGTCGGCGATGCGGTGGCGATCGTCGTGGCCGACACGATGGGCGAGGCGCGTGACGCGGCGGAAGCCGTCGTCGTGGACTACGAGGAGCTTCCCGTCGTGGCGGAGGCCGTTGCCGCCCTTGCCGACGGTGCACCGCAGCTGCATCCCGAAGCGCCGGGCAACCTGATCTTCGACTGGGAGATCGGCGACGGTTCGGCGGCGGACCAGGCGATCGCACGGGCGGCGCATGTCACCGAGATCGAGATCGTCAACAACCGTCTGTCGCCCAATCCGATGGAGCCGCGGGCGACGCTCGGCATCTACGATTCCGCCGAGGACCACTATACCTGCTACACGACGAGCCAGAACCCGCATGTCGCCCGGCTCGTCATGAGCGCCTTCTACAATGTCGCTCCCGAAAACAAGCTGCGGGTCATCGCGCCGGATGTCGGCGGCGGCTTCGGCTCGAAGATCTACATCTATCCGGAGGAGATCGTCTGTCTGTGGGCGTCGAAGAAGACCGGCGTGCCGGTCAAGTGGACGTCCGACCGGACGGAAGCCTTCCTCACCGACGCGCATGGTCGCGACCATGTCTCCAAGGTGAAGATGGCCTTCGATGCCGAGCACCGGATCACGGCGCTAAAGGTCGATACGATCGCCAATCTCGGCGCCTATATGTCGCTCTTTTCCTCCGCGGTGCCGACCTATCTGTATGCGACGCTGCTTTCCGGCCAGTATGCGATACCGGCGATCCACGCCAATGTCCGTACCGTCTATACGAATACGGTCCCCGTCGACGCCTATCGCGGGGCGGGGCGGCCGGAGGCGACCTATCTCCTGGAGCGGACGATGGAGGTGGCGGCGCGCGAACTCGGGGTTTCGCCCGCCGAGCTGCGGCGCAAGAATTTCATCCGCAGCTTCCCCTACCAGACGCCTGTGATCATGAACTACGACGCCGGTGACTACGAGGCCTCGCTCGAGGCGGCAATGACGGCGGCAGACTGGCGCGGTTTCGAGGCCCGTCGCTCCGAGGCGCAATCGCGCGGCATGCGGCGCGGCATCGGCATGAGCTGCTATATCGAGGCCTGCGGTATTGCTCCCTCTGCCGCGGTCGGTTCGCTCGGCGCCGGTGTCGGCCTGTGGGAATCGGCTGAAGTACGGGTCAATGCGGTCGGCACGATCGAGGTTCTGACCGGCTCGCACAGCCATGGACAGGGGCATGAAACGACGTTTGCCCAGCTGGTCGCCGGAAGGCTCGGCGTGCCGATCGACAGCGTCAACATCGTCCATGGCGATACCGACAAGGTGCAGATGGGCATGGGGACCTACGGCTCCCGCTCGGGTGCGGTCGGCATGTCGGCGGTGGTCAAGGCGCTCGACAAGGTCGAGACCAAGGCCAAGAAGATCGCCGCGCACCTGATGGAGGCGGACGAAAACGACATCGTCATCGAGAACGGCGAACTCAAGGTCGCCGGTACCGACAAGACGGTGCCTTGGTTCCAGGTGGCGCTCGCCGCCTATACGGCGCACAACCTGCCGTCCGGCATGGAGCCGGGGCTGAAGGAGACGGCCTTCTACGATCCCTCCAACTTCACCTTCCCGGCCGGCTGCTATATCGCCGAGGTGGAGGTCGATCCGGAAACGGGAAAGACCGAGATCATCCAGTTCGTCGCGGCCGACGACTTCGGCAACATCATCAACCCGATGATCGTCGAGGGACAGGTGCATGGCGGGCTGGCGCAGGGTATCGGCCAGGCGCTGCTCGAAAACGTCAGCTACGACCGCGAGACCGGCCAATTGCTGACGGCGAGTTTCATGGACTACGCCATGCCGCGCGCCGACGACCTGCCGTCGTTCCAGCTGTCGCATCAGAATACTCCCTGTCCCGGCAATCCGCTCGGCATCAAGGGCTGCGGCGAGGCCGGCGCGATCGGTTCCCCGCCGGCGCTGATCAATGCCATCACCGATGCCATCGGCCATGACGGCCTGACCATGCCCGCCACGCCGCTCAAGGTCTGGCAGGCGCTCAACGCGGCCCATTGAGGAGGAATTGATATGTATGCAACCAGCTATCACCGCGCCTCCACAGTGGACGAGGCCGTCGGCATCCGTGCCGGACAGGACGAAGGGAAATACCTGGCGGGCGGCATGACGCTAATCGCCACGATGAAACAGCGGCTTGCGGCACCGGGCGACCTCATCGACCTTCGCCATATCCAGTCCCTGCGCGGCCTGCGCTTCGACGGCCGGACCGTCGGTATCGGTGCGACCACCACCCATGCGGAAGTCGCGGGTTCGCAGGAGCTGCGCGAAAGATGCGCGGCTCTCTGCCAACTCGCCGGCCATATCGGTGATCCGCATGTCCGGCACATGGGGACGATCGGCGGGTCGCTCGCCAACAACGATCCCGCCGCCGATTATCCCGCAGCGATGCTGGCGCTCGGCGCGACGATCGTGACGGACCGCCGCTCGATCGCTGCCGACGACTTCTTCCGCGGCCTGTTCGAAACCGCGCTGGAAGAGGCGGAGATGATCACGGAGATCCGTTTCGAGGCGCCGGAAAAGGCGGGTTATGCCAAGTTCAACAATCCCGCTTCGCGGTTTGCGCTGACCGGAGTGTTCGTGGCGAAGACCGGCGGGGGCGTACGCGTCGCCGTCACCGGGGCCGGATCGGACGGGGTTTTCCGCCATCCCGGCCTGGAACAGGCGTTGTCGTCAGACTGGTCGGCAGCCGCCATCGCGGGTGTTCAGGTCGATTCGTCCAATCTGATGTCGGACCTGCATGCTACGGCTGACTATCGCGCCAACCTCATCAAAGTGATGACAAAGCGCGCGTTGATGGCCGCAGAGTGAAATGTGATTTCCCGTTGCGGCCAGCAAGGACGGCCCGTCGCCGCTTTTTGCTGGCCGCTTGACGTGGGTCAATACACACATTTCTGAGATCGCTAAGATTTTGATTGGAATAATTCAAAAGAACAGGCCAATTGCCGCAGGCGGATTTAAATCGGTTCTTCAGGCTTGACGAATGTAGCCGTGGAATTGAATACCTAGACCAGGTTCTGGAGTGTAGCATGGATTTCGAGGCATTTTTCAAAAGCGAACTGGACGGTCTTCATCAGGAAGGCCGGTATCGCGTGTTCGCCGATCTCGAACGGCATCGCGGCAATTTCCCGCGCGCTACGCGTCATACGCCCGACGGTCCGAGGGAAGTGACGGTCTGGTGTTCCAACGATTATCTGGGAATGGGCCAGCACCCGGCGGTGATCGCCGCGATGAAGGAAGCGATAGATCACTGTGGCGCGGGTGCGGGAGGCACCCGGAATATTTCTGGCACGACGCACTACCATGTTCTGCTCGAGCAGGAACTGGCGGATCTGCACGGCAAGGAAGCCGGCCTGATCTTCAATTCCGGCTATATGTCCAACTGGGCGACGCTCGGCACGCTCGGCCAGAAGATCCCCGGCCTGATCATCTTCTCCGATGCGCTGAACCACGCCTCGATGATCGAGGGTATCCGTTACGCCAAGTGCGAACGGGTAATCTGGAAGCATAACGATCTCAACGACCTCGAGGCGAAGCTTGCGGCCGCCGATCCCAACGCGCCGAAGCTGATCGCCTTCGAAAGCGTCTATTCGATGGATGGCGACATCGCGCCGATCAAGGAGATCTGCGATCTCGCCGACAGGTATAACGCCATGACCTATCTCGACGAGGTCCATGCGGTCGGCATGTACGGACCACGCGGCGGCGGCATTGCCGAGCGCGAAGGCCTGATGGATCGGCTGACGATCATCGAGGGCACGCTGGCCAAGTCCTTCGGCGTGATGGGCGGTTATATCGCCGCTTCGGCCGCGCTCTGTGATTTCATTCGCTCGTTCGCGTCGGGTTTCATCTTCACGACATCGCTGCCGCCGACGCTTGCGGCCGGCGCGATCGCGTCGATCCGTCATCTCAAGGCAAGCCCGTTCGAGCGGGTGCGCCATCAGGATCGGGTGCGCAAGCTGCGGGCGATGCTCGACCAGAAGGGCATTCCGCACCTGCACAACCCGAGCCATATCGTGCCGGTCATCGTCGGCGATGCGGCCAAGTGCAAGTGGATTTCGGATATCCTGCTCGATACCTGCGACATCTATGTGCAGCCGATCAACTATCCGACGGTGCCGCGCAAGACCGAGCGGCTCAGGATCACGCCGACGCCGTTGCACAGCGATGCCGA
>JBQGDG010000452.1:0-9013 GCA_052038935.1 Neorhizobium sp.
TTCGACGAGCCCCGGCATGGTCGAGGCGGAGAAACAGGCGGGCATTGCCTATGATGCGAGCCTCGTCACCAAGGGCCCGATGCTGCCTGAGGAAAAGGACGGCCTGATCCGCTTCGGCCTGCCGCTCATCCCCGAAGGCCCTTCGCAGCGGCCGATCATCGCCATGGACTACAATCTCTTCGTCCGCCATTCCGCCGGCGTGGACAATCCCAGCCGCGCGGCCGAGTTCGAGGAACGCGCCTATTCCGCCTTCCGCGCCGCCTTCGACAAGGAATATGACGGCCAGCGCATCCCGCTGCAGATCGGCCTGCATTTCGTCGAGATGAACGGCGGCGCCTACTGGCGTGCGATGGAACGCCTCGCCTCGGAAGTCTGCGGCAAGGCGGACGTCGCCTGCGTCAGCTATTCGCAGGCGATAGCCATGCTGAAGGAGCCCGCCGGAAGCAATTCCGGCCTGTGAATTTCGGGCGGACCGCCTGTCGCCTCGCCCGCCGTCCGGCCATTGCCGCGACGATGATCTTTCGCCATGGCGACGTGGCGCCTGCGGGGATGGCCGTCGTCGCCGGAAAAATTCCGGGCCAGCCATTTCAACGGCTTGCCCGATTTCTTCTCCTCGTCCCGTCCCCGCAATTCGCCGACGCCGGATAATCGCCCCGTCATCGGATGGGAAACCGGGTTCCGGAACCGGCAGACCTCCTCGGGTTCGACGCTCGTTCCGATGATGGCTGCTGGCGGCGGCAAGCCGGGACCTGACAAGTCCCGCGACGCCGAAGCAAGCGGTCGGGGCAGGCAGAACCTTGAAATACCTTCATGCTCGATACCCGCCTGCCCCGTTCCCAGGGCAAGTTTCGAAGCCGCCTCTTCGACCATTGGCGAGCGGAACGACCCCGAACGCAAAACCGCGCCGGATTGACAACCCGGCGCGGCCAGACGTGTTTGTTTTTTGCGGATTCGGCTCAGGTCGGCTTGTTGGCCGCCATCTCGCCGGCTTCGGCCTCGCGGCGCAGGTAGTTCTGGTCGATCTGCGGCAGCGGCTCGTCATCGATCGCCGCCTCGAAGGATTTCAGACGCTTGTGGATCGAAAGCAGTTCGATGATCGTCGACCAGGAACTGACCAGATACTGGAAACTGTCGCTGACCTGGCCGAAGGCCGTGGCGATCTGCTGCCAGAGACCCATCGTCAGCTTGCCGGCGACGATGGTCGGGACCAGCATGAAGGTCAGGATCTGGCCGTCGAGCTGACCGAATGTGTAACGGGCGAAATTGAAGTAGGTGTAGTGCCAGTACATGCGGAAATAGTTCTTCCGCACATTGGCGAAAAGCTCCCGCATCGTCGCCGGCTGGGCGCGGTCCTCGTGGTCTTCGCCATAGACGAGCTCCTTGCGGAAGGCCGCCTCGACACGCTGGTTGCGGAATTGCAGGCCGGGCAGTCTGATGCCGACGATGGCGAGCAGGAATGTGCCGAAGACCGACCAGAGCAGCGCCAGCCAGAACAGCGAATGCGGGATCGCCCCGAGAATCGGCAGTTCCGAGACATTGCCCGACAGCTGGAACAGGATCGGCAGGAAGACGACCAGCGTCATCACCGCGTTGACCAGATAGACGCCGAGGCTTTCGACGATCGAGGCGAAGCGCATCGTGTCTTCCTGGATACGCTGCGAGGCACCCTCGATATGCCGCAGCTTGTCCCAGTGCGAAAGATAGAAATCGTTCATCGCCGTGCGCCAGCGGAAGACGTAGTGGCTGGTGAAGAACGCAGTGACGATGCTCATCGCCACCGATACGAAGCCGATTTCGAGGAAGCGCAGCTGCAGTTCATAGAACTGCCAGGGCGTGATGCCCGGCTGCTTCTCGAGGGCACGCTGGAAGAGATCGAAGAAAGGTCCGCGCCAGTTGTTCAGCGCGACCGAGATCTGCACGACGAAATAGGCGATGAAGATGATGAAGGCCGAGCCCCAGATCGACCAGTTCGACCACGGATGATCGCGTTCGATCGCCTTCCACGCCAGGCCGAAGATCAGCACGAAGATGGTGAAATAGAGATAGAACCAGAGATTGTCCCGCGTCAGGAAGAAGGCGAGCCCGAGCGGCGCCTGCTCTCCGGGCGCCATCGGCGGCATGCCGATCGCCGCGCCCATCTGTGGGCCGACCGTATACCAGACCAGGACACACACTGCGGACCATAACAGGGCGGAAAGGAAGAACAGTTTCGGACGGGGGAAGAAGGAGTGGAACACGGAGCGAGCGCTTTCCTGAGTTCGAGTCTGTTGAGCGTGAAGTTGTGCCGGAAACTATGGCAATCACATGAAAGCGGCAATGGCTGCCCTGCTTTGTTACGCAATTGTAACCACGGTGGTTTTCACCCTCTGCGCTTACCGGCAAGAACAGCGAGAACGACGCTGGCGACGAGCATGGCCGCGGCGATCACCGTCGGCAGCGCAAAACTGCCGCTCCGTTCCGCCACGAACCCGCCGACCAGCGGCCCGACGATCTGCCCCACCCCGAACGCCGCCGTCATGGATGCCAGCGCCCGGCGCGGGCTTTCGGGCACGAGCGCCCCGCCGATCTGCAGGCCGTAGGCGGTGATCGCCATGAAGGTGGCGCCGAGCAGCAGTCCGCCGAACAGCGCCCCGCCGACCGGCGGCAGGAGAACGGAGCCGACGACGCCGAGCGCCAGCGCGATCAGCGCCGCGACATAGGATTTCGACAGCCCGAACCGCGTGGCGAGGGGATGCCAGGCGACGAGCGAGAGCGCGGCGGCGCAGCCGGTAAAAAACCAGGCGAGGAATTCGACGATCAGACCGGCATCGCCCTGTCGCGCGATCGTCACCAGGAAGGTCGCCGTGATGACATAGCCGAAACCGAACAGCCCATAGGAGGCCGTCAGCAGGACGAGAGGCCGTCGCCATTGCAGCTTCGGTTCTGCCCGCCGCTCGGCCGTCGCCTGCGGCGCCGGCAGCCAGCGCGCCGCGGCGACGGCCGCGAGCAGCGCGATCGCCGCCGCTGCGAGCCAGTTGACGCGCCAGCCGTGCGCCGCGTCGCCCGCCATCGCGTTGACGGCGAAGACGAGGCTGGACGACAGCGCGATACCGACGCCCACTCCGCCGAAATGCAGGAAGTTGACGACATGATGCCGCCGCGCGAAGGGCAGGACGATGGACGAGGTGAAGATCATCGCTAGCGCGCTGGCGACACCCGCCAGGAAGCGGATGACGACGAATGCGCTCACCGACGTGGTCAATGCCATGGCGGCCAGGAGCGCCGCCGTGGCGAAGAGTGAACCGATCGCCACGATCCGCTCGCGGCCGCCCGCCCAGCCGTAGCCGGCAAGGATCGCCCCGGCCAGATATCCGGTGAAGTTGCCGGAGGCGACATAGCCCGCGTCGGCCGCGGTCAGCGGAATGCCCGCGATCATTCCGGGCAGCACGGGCGTATAGAAGAAGCGTCCGAATCCCATGGCCGCAGCCATGGCGATGGCGCCGGCGAACCCGGTCAGGCGCGGATCGTGTCGGGAATTCATGTCCATGGCGCGCTTATGGCAGGGCCGCGTGGAGCGGGCAAATCAGCATTTTTCATCGGCGTCACCAAAATTTCGAATAATCTGGTCAAGAAACGCAGCTGCGGCAACGAATTGATGCAATGCGGGAGTCATTTGTCTTGTTGTTGACACGAATGACCGGCATGACGGGTCCTACGTCCACATGAGCGGGAGGCAAGCATGGAACGTGACCTGACCGTATCGGAAGTTCTGGTTGATCCGCTGATCGCGCAGCTGCGCCGTGCGGACATGATCGGCCACGCGGCTTTCGCGCAGCTGATGCAGAGCGCGGCACGCGTGCATGCCCGCCAGACCGCGGCCAACGGCCATGAGGACCACGCGGAACCCTTCCTCTGCGCCATCGACGCCGCCAAAACGGTGGAACGCTGCATTCGCTGACGACCCCTCGCCTCACGCCTTCGCATGGTTGGACCGGGCAGTGCCCGGTCCTTGCCGTTCGTCGGCGCGCCTCAACCTGCCAGTGTCAGGATGAGCGGACCGTTGCGGGTGACGACGATCGTGTGTTCGTATTGCACCGTCGGCGCCCGCGGATCGCTGTAGAGCGTCCAGGGATCGCCGTTGCCGCCGTCCTCGGCCCAGTCGGCGCCGAGCGACAGGAACGGCTCGACGGTGAAGACCAGCCCCTCCTCCATGCTGCGGCTCTCCTGCGGATCCGGCCAGGTCGGGATCTCCTTCGGCTCGTCATGCAGCGTCAGGCCGATGCCGTGGCTCGATAGATTGGTGATCAGCGTGTAGCGGTTCTTTTTGGCGAAGGCGCCGATCGCATTGCCGATGCCGGCGATCGGCCGTCCGCTTCTCACCTGCTGCAGCCCGGTCCACAGCGCCCGGCGGCCGTCCCGGCACAGTTTCTCGATCTCGCGCTTGACTGGCGGCACGGCATAGGAGGCGCCGCAATCGCCGAAGAAGCCGTCCTTCACCGCCGACACGTCGATATTGACGAGATCGCCCGCCCGGATCACCCGGTCACCGGGAATGCCGTGCGCCACTTCCTCGTTGACGCTGATGCAGGTCGCCGCGGGAAACTCGTAGCAGGCTTCCGGCGCGGAGCGCGCCCCGGCGTCCTCGAGGATGCTGCGGCCGATATCGTCCAGCTCCTTCGTCGTGATGCCGGGCTCCAGCGCCTTGGCCATGGTTTCCATCGCCTGCGCGCATAACCGGCCTACGGCCTTGAGCTTGTCGAGCTCGTCCTCGCTGGAGATAACCATTCTTGCGAAACTCCTGTTCGTATCAGGCCGCGGGTTTGCCGCCATCGGCCGATCCGGTCAATTCCTTTCTGACGATCGGCGCAACCTTCGTCCCGTAGAGTTCGATGCCGCGCATGATCTGATCGTGCGGCATCGGCCCGATCGCCATCTGCAGCAGGAACCGGTCCATCTTGAAGACCCGATGGGCGGCAATGATCTTCTCGGCCACCAGTTCCGGATCGCCGACGAAAAGGTTGCCGAGCGGCCCGCGGGCATGGTCGAAATGGGCACGGCTCGTCGGTCCCCAGCCCCGTTCGCGGCCGATCCGGTTCATCACTTCCGATTGCGGCCCGTAGAACTGGTCGGCAGCGGCCGCGGTCGTGTCGGCGATGAAACCATGGACGTTGATGCTCGTCTTCAAGGTGGCGGCGTCGTGGCCCGCCCGGCTCGCCGCCTCATGGTAGAGATCGAAGAACGGCTTGAAACGTGGATATTCGCCGCCGATGATGGCGACCGCGAGCGGCAGCCCGTAGGCGCCGGCGCGGGCGACGGACTGCGGCGTGCCGCCGACGGCGATCCACACCGGCAGGGGATCCTGCAGCGGCCTCGGATAGACGCCGCGGCCGTGGATCGCCGGCCGCGTCCTGCCTTCCCAGGTTACGATCTCGTTGTCGCGGACGGCCAGCAGCAGATCGAGCTTTTCGGTGAAGAGCTCGTCATAGTCGCCGAGATCGTAGCCGAACAGCGGAAACGATTCGATGAAGGAGCCGCGCCCCGCCATGATTTCCGCCCGGCCGGCAGAAACGAGATCGACGGTGGCGAATTCCTGGAAGATGCGCACCGGATCGTCGGAACTGAGGACGGAAACGGCGCTGGTCAGCCGGATCCGCTTCGTGCGCGCCGCAGCCGCGGCCAGAACCGTTGCCGGCGAGGAGACGACGTAATCCGGGCGATGATGTTCGCCGAGCCCGAAGACGTCGAGACCGACCTGGTCGGCCAGTTCGATCTCCTCCAGGAGATTCCGGATCCGCCTTGCGCCCTCCGCGCCCTTGTCGGATGCCGTCGCGTCGATATCGCCGAATGTGTGAAGCCCGAGTTCCATGGTGATCCGCCCTGCCGTAAGCCCTGCGGGTCGTCGCGGCCCGCGCTGCACCAGATAGGCATGCCGGCCGGACTGCGCAAACCGGAAACGATCGAAGCGGACTATCGAAAGCATGGATAGGCGGCGGCGGGACCGCTCGGCCCTGCCGTCCACGGCCAGAACCGGCCTTCCGCCGCACATCAATTCTTAGCATTCAGAGCCTAGTTTTCCTGCCGGACCTCGGGAGTTACGACATGGCCGATCTGGCACGGGAAAGCGGCCAGCAATCGAATCTGCTCGCCTTGCAGATGGACGCGCTCTACAGGGGCGCGCCGGCATCGGTGATGAGCATTTTCGGCGCCGTCTTGACGCTGACCACCTACTGGTCGCCGCCGCTCGAGACCTTTCTGACGATCTGGTTCGGCTGCGTCTGCCTCATCGCCGTCACCCATCTTGCCGGGGCGGCCCTTCGCCCGGAATTCCGGATGATGCGCCGCTGGACGCTCCACTGGTCTCCGGCCGGCTGGTCCAGGCTCGTTCGTCTCATCTACTTCTCTTCCGGCACCTGCTGGGGGCTCGGCGGATCCTGGCTTCTTCTCCAGGGCAACGACCATCAGTCGCTCGTCATCTGCTGCATCGCCATGGGTGCCGTCACCGTCACCGTCCCGGCCGTCGTCTATCGTCCGGCCTTCAATCTGTTTCAGGTGCCGATCTTTTCCGCCTTCGCGGTCGGCCTCGCCGTCAGCGATCTCGCCTATGGCGGCCTCCTGGCCGTGGCCTCGGCGACATTGTGTCTGGCGCTTGCGATCATCGCGCGCAGCCTCGGCGAGCAGCTGACGCTCGCTTTCCGGCTGCTGGAAGAAAATCGCCGGCTGACCGACAGGCTCGAGGCGCGCGGCTCGGTCCTCGAAGAGGCGAACCGCGAACTGATCGCGCAGACCCTTACCGATCCCCTCACCGGACTTGCCAACCGCCGCTGGCTGATGGAATTCCTCCGCCGCACCTCCGGTCGCTGCGCCGTGCTCGTCGTCGACGTCGATCACTTCAAGTCCTACAACGACAGCTACGGCCATGGCGACGGCGACGTCTGCCTCATCCTCGTCGCCGCCGCCCTCGCCCGCAGCATCCAGCCTTCGACAGATCTCGTCGCACGCCACGGCGGCGAGGAATTCGTCGTCGTCCTTACCGATCTCAGCCTCGAACGGGCGGTCGACGTCGCCGAGATGATCCGCCAGAATATCCAGTCGCTGAATGCCGCCCATCCGCAGAAGGTGCGCCGGCTGGTGACGGCCAGCATCGGCCTGGCCTGGCGCGAGGACGACCGCGACAGGACCAATGCCGACCTCCTGGCCGAAGCCGACACCGCGCTCTATGCCGCCAAGAATTCCGGCCGCAACCGCGTTGCCATGGCGCCGGGCGGCCGTCCCGCCGCCGCCGAATAGCTCTCCGGATTATCGCCTCGCGTGTCTGTGCCGTCCTCCCGGCGAAGATAGCGCTGGCAAGCAGGCGGCCGCGCGCTAGATTGACCGCAGGATCGTCCGAGCGGCGGGGAGCGTATGAGTTTCTTCGAAAGCCTTCTTGTCCTGCTGCTGGTCGCGATCGTTCTCCTGCAGGTGTCGCGGCGGCTGCGCGTTCCCTATCCGTCGATGCTGGCGCTTGCGGGTGCCGCGGCGGCACTCGTTCCCGGCACGCCTGTCATCAATCTCGATCCCGCGACGGCGCTGGCGCTCTTCATCGCGCCGGCCCTGCTCGACGCCGCCTTCGATTTCCCCCTCGGCATCGCGAGGCGCTTCTGGCTGCCGCTGGTCGCCTTCGCCATCGGCGGGGTGATCGTCACGGCGGCGACCGTCGCATGGGTCGGCTGGGCCTTCGCCGGCCTGCCGGTCGCGGCGGCCATCGTGCTCGGCGCCATCGTCGCGCCGCCCGATGCCGCCGCAGCCACCGCCATGCTCTCGACGATGTCGATCCCGCGCGAGACCGACACGATCCTGCGCGGCGAAAGCCTGTTCAACGATGCCGCCGCCCTCCTCATCTTCGACGCGGCGCTCGCCGTCCAGTCGGCGGGCCATCTGGACGGCGAAGTCGGCCTGCATCTGAGCCTGGCCGTCCCGGGCGGCATCCTTTTCGGCGTGCTGGCCGCGCTGCTGCTCAGGCGGCTGACCGCCGGTGTCGCCGGCACGCTCGGCGGCAACCTGCTGCAGTTCGTCCAGACCTTCGCGATCTGGATCATCGCCGCCCGCCTGCATCTTTCCGCGGTTCTGGCGGTCGTTTCCATGGGCATGACCCTTGCCGCCGCTCCCGGCATACGCTCCTCGGCACGCATGCGCGTCCAGTCCTACGCGGTCTGGAGCGTCGCCGTCTTCGTCCTCAACGTCATGGCCTTCCTGCTGATGGGCATGCAGGCCCGCGCCATCCTCGCCGACATGCAGCCCGGCCATCTCGGCGACGCGGTAGCCTTCGCCGCCCTCGTCGTCTTCACCGTCATCGTCGTCCGGCTCGCGGTCTGCATCGGTTTCAACCGCATCCATGCCTATTACGCCCACCGCGCCGGACGGCCAGAACCGGCCACCATCAGGCAGGCGACGCTTGCCGGCTGGTGCGGCATGCGCGGCCTCGTCACGCTCGCCACCGCCTTCGCATTGCCGCCCGATTTTCCCCAGCGCGACATCGTCGTCCTGGCCGCCTTCGCCGTCGTGCTCGCGACCCTCGTCGCGCAGGGGCTGACGCTGGTGCCGCTGATCCGCTGGCTCGGCCTCGACCGTACGGCCGATGGCATCCGCGAACTGACGAAACTGCGGGCCCATATCGCCAAGGCGGGACTGATGAAGCTCGAAGGCGCCGATGGCCCGGAGGCGGAACTTCTGCGCACCAAATTCCGCCTCGAAAAACATGCCAGCCTGCACGAGACCGGCGCTGCCGCCCTTGCCACCTATCGCGGCCTGGCGCTCGAAGCCATCAACGCCCAGCGCCTGACGCTGGAGGAATTGCGCGCCGAGAACCGGCTGACGGTCGACGAGTACAATCTCTTCCTCGAAGAGATCGACTGGCGGGAGCTTTCGGTCCTGCCGGAGGAGGAAAGGCGGATCGAGGAAATCTAGGACAGGCCGTCAAGGCGCGACGCCATGCGCCGGACCGGCGAAATCCTTCGTGCGTGACATGCCGGGGATAGCTTGCGGCAAGGCCCGTGGC
>JBQGDG010000453.1:0-3957 GCA_052038935.1 Neorhizobium sp.
CGCTGTAACTCGAAGGGTTGATTGAAGGAGAGGCCAAGGCAATATTGGTCAACGCCGGCCGCCTCGTAATCCATCAACTTTTCGATGACCTCATCCGGCGTACCGAACATCAGGTTCTTGCGAATGCTCTCGGGATTGTAGTTGTCCTTGTTGCGAACGAGTTCATATGGCACGGCCTCCGGGAAACCGTCTTTCACGGTACCGATGTTCTGCATCAGATTTTCGAAGGTGCGGCCGTAGTCGATGCTGTGACGGACGGGGATCTCCCAATCGTCCGCCTTTGCGTAGACTGATGTGCGTCGCTGCATCATGAAGCGCGGGCAGGGCACTTCCGGATGATCGGAGACCGCTTTGCGGAATTTCTCCGCCAGCACGTAGATCTCCGCGGCAGGTGAAGAGAGTGGCGTCGACATAATATTGGCACCTATGCTGACAGCCCAGTCGAATGTGCCAGGATCGCGAGCCGCAACCCAGATCGGCGGCAGCTGTTTCTGCAGCGGCTTCGGCACGGCGGCAGTTTTCGGGAATTTCCAGTAGTGCCCGTCATGGGCATAATCGCCCTGCCAGAGCTTCTTAACCGCCGGCACAAGCTCCTTCATGTAACCGACGCCCTCCTGCTGCTGGGTGCCCGGGAGCATGCGGTCGAACTCGTATTGATAGGCGCCGCGGGCGATGCCGAATTCCAGACGACCGCCGATCAGGTGGTCGCAGAAAGCAGATTCGCCGGCAAGCCGGATCGGATTCCAATAGGCGGCGGCGAGCGTTCCCGTGCCGAGCCGGATACGGTCCGTGTGCTGGCCGAGCCAGACCAGCGTCTGGAATGGGTTCGGTGCGATCGTTGCTTCGATCGTATGGTGTTCCGAGGTCCAAAGCGTTTCGAACCCGCCTTCGTCGGCCATTCTGGCGATCTCGAGCATGTTGTTCTTGACGGTGTGCATCGAGGCATCGGGCGATCCGCGCTCCATGCTGATGGCGACTGCAAATTTCATGTGTGTCTCCCTAAATTTGTTCTGTTAAGGTTAGCGAAGACGGATCACGAAGGGGTCCTGCATGGCGCCCGAGTAGTCGATGACGACATTCTTGGCGCGAGAGAATTCGCGCATCACGTCAAAGCCGCCGCGGCGGCCGTAACCACTTTCCTTGAAACCGCCATTGGCGGACATGTAAGCGGCCGACCGATAGGTGTTGATCCACACGGTGCCCGCGTCGATCTGGTTGGCGAACCGCATGGCGCGATCGATGTTCTGCGTCCAGATGCCTGATGCCAGGCCGTAATTCGTATCGTTGGCAAGCGAGATCATTTTCTCCTCGGAGGAAAAGGGCATGACCCCGACCATCGGGCCGAACAACTCGTCGCGCATGAAGCTCATCTCGTTGGTGGCATCTGCCATCACCGTCGGCTCGAAGTACCAGCCACTCGACAGTTCGTCCGATTGCGGACGTTTGCCGCCAATTGCGATGCGAGAACCTTCCCTGACGCCGGAGCCAACGTACCCCTCGAGCTTTGATAATTGGCTCTCGAGTGCAAGTGGACCGATATCAGTTGCGTCATCCATCGGGTCGCCGAGCTTGATGCTGCGGGTACGCTCAACCAGTGCTTCGACGAAACGATCGTAGATGTTGGCTTCGACGAAGCAGCGTGATCCGGCAACGCAGGTCTGTCCGGCGGCGGCGAAGACACCCGAAACGACCCCGTTGACCGTCTTTTCAATATCGACGTCCGAGAACACGACATGCGGAGATTTGCCGCCCAGTTCCATCTGGCATGGCACCAGGTTGGCCGCCGCGTTCGCGGCAATGCGCCGGCCGGTTGCGGTGCTGCCTGTGAAGACGAATTTGGCAATACCCTTGTGGCGGGTCAAAGCCTCGCCGGTTACCGCGCCACCGCCAGTGACGACATTGACCACACCGGTCGGGAATCCGGCCTCCACGATCAGTTCCGCAAGCGCGAGTGTTGAGGCAGTCGCGTGTTCGGAGGGCTTGATCACCACCGTATTGCCAATTGCAAGGCACGGGGCGAGCGTTCCGGTAAGCAGCATCAAAGGTGAGTTCCACGGGGTCACCATGCCGATGACACCGAGCGGCTCGCGCATGTTGAAGTTCAGCTGGTCGAGCTTGTTGACGGGGATCGTGTCACCCTGCAGCTTGTCGGCCATGCCAGCAAAATAGAGGTAGGAGTCTGGAATTGCACGCATTTGCGCGCGCATTTCCTTGATCAGCTTGCCGTTGTCGCGAGTCTCGAGCAAAGCGAGATCTTCAGCATGTTCCAGCACGAGATCGGCCAGCCGGCGAACCAGCTTGCCGCGAGCGGTCTGCGTCATGCGCCGCCAGGACGGATCGCGAAAAGCACGCTGTGCAGAGGATATCGCCAGATCGACGTCGTCGGCCCCGCCTTCTGCAAACTGATACCAGGCTTCACCCGTGGTTGGATCGTAGCTATCGACGAATTTCCCGCTTTGGGGCTCGATGAAACGGCCATCAATGAACAGGCCGAGGCGTTTACCCTTGATGGCTACGGCAGTCGTTTGCATTCCGGTCTCCCAATATCCGATTTCACTTGCTGATTGCGTTGGACCAGGGCCGGGCCTGACCGTCGATGGTCGCAAAGCGACCGCCGTCGCCCGAGTCCATGTAGATGCCGAAAGACCGGTCCTGCCTTTCGCGCGTGTAGCGGCGCAGCACGGCCTGTAGTTCCCGTGTCGGGATGAGGTCGTAGGGGATCTCGTCTATCGGGAAGAAGCGATAGCCTTCCGGAAGCTCGGGGACTGACGTATGGCTCGATAGCTCGGCGCGGTAGATCAGGTGCCCCGGATCGGTGTCCGCCACGTCATAGACCGAATAGAGAAAGGTTGCGTCAGGGTGGAGGGAGAGAGCACTGTCCTCTTTAAGCTTCAGTTCCGTGTCGGCCCTGCGCTTGCGACCGAGGGGCAATACCCACCCCCCCTTGCCATCCGCGCGCAGCAGCACGGAATTATTGGCCTCGACCAGATAACCGATCACCATACCCTGCGCTTCAAGCCAGCCTTCCGGTAGCGGGTCCTTCACGCTGGCATAGCGGCCACGGCAAAAGCCGAGAGGTGCTTGCGGGCTTGTTCCGAAGGCTCGGACTTCGCCAATCAGGATAACGTGGTCGCCAGCCTCAACGCGATTGAAGACGGTGCAGTCGAACCACGACAGGCTGTCGGCGAGGACAGGTGCGCCCGTATGTACTCGGTGGTGGCGCACAGAGCCAAATTTATCGGCAGTTTTGGACGCGAAGATTCCGGAAACATCGACCTGTCCTTCATGCAGGAAGTTCACTGCGAAACTTTCCGTCTGGCAGAAGGCTTCATAGCTCGCTGCCGATTTTCCAACACAGATGAGAAGCAAGGGAGGATCCAGCGAAACCGATGTGAACGAGTTCGCCGTCATGCCGCGCGGATTGCCATCGGCGTCGTAGGTGGTTACGATCGTCACGCCGGTGACGAATGTTCCAAACGCCTTTCGTAGGGCGATGGGGTCGATGGCTGGATGAGTCTCGTTCATGACAGACGATTTCCTTTTGTTCCGCCATTCAAGGTAGATGCTAGATCGCGTGCCATCTTCCCTCGCAACGTAGTAAGATGGTCGTAGCGTTTACTGCTTTCGGCGGAACGTACGGACAAGTTGACGTGAACAGAGCGGGTAATGGACGCGGTTGCGAACGCGCCGATGTTGGGTTTGATATGATTGAAAACGCGCAGAACGAGTTTTAGCCTCAGCGACTGGGTGTGGCCGAGGGGCGCTGAGAGTTGATAGCGGCATCGCGCGTTCGTCCCTCGTCTATGTCACGTCACAAGTGATGTATCGATCTATGGTGGTTTGTGGTTGATAACCGGATGCTCATCGGCCTGAACTGTTGGTGGCGACCCACATCATCCAAGCGCCTCCGCCCCTGCCATGCCAGTAAGTGGGACTTTGGGGTTTCGACAGGAGCGC
>JBQGDG010000454.1:0-22642 GCA_052038935.1 Neorhizobium sp.
AAGGTCAGGATCACCTGGGCGGACGTGCCGTCCACCGGCGAGGCGGAACGGAAGATCAAGCTGCGCTGGGAGGAGGCCGGTGGCCCGCCGGTTCGCCAGCCTTCCCGCCAGGGTTTCGGCACCACGATCATCCAGCGCCACGCCGTGGCCGCTTTCGGCGGCCAGGTCGAGGTGGAATTCCATATCGAAGGCCTGATCTGGCAGCTCGTTGCGCCGCGCGCCAATCTCGAGCGCGACGATACGGCGGACGAGCGCCGCGGCATCGCCATTTGATCCGCGACGCGGGAACGATGCGCTTGCGCCGTCGTTCTAGCGGCCATGGATCTCTCTCTCAAAACCATCGAACTCGACGCCGCCTCGCTTGAAACGATCGGCCTCACCTATGTCAGCGATGTGGAACCGGGGATCCGCCGGCTGCGGCGGGGCAAGGGTTTCTGCTACAAGCTACCGGACGGTGCGCTTCTGTCGGACGAGCTGGATCGCGAGCGGATCGTCGCCCTCGGTCTGCCGCCGGCCTATGAGAACGTATGGATCTGCATCGACCCGCGCGGCCATCTGCAGGCGACGGGTTATGACGCCCGGGGCCGCAAGCAATATCGATATCACACCGAATGGCAGAGTTTCCGCAGCGAGCAGAAGTTCGATCAGCTCCTGCGTTTCGGCGAGGCCCTGCCGCGTATCAGGCGCAAGGTGAAACGCGATCTGGCGCTCGGGCTCGATCAGTCGGATTGCGTTCTGGCCGCCCTGGTCGCCCTGATGGACGTCACGCACCTGAGGGTCGGCAACAGGGCCTACGCCAAGGAAAACCGGACCTACGGGGCGACGACGCTGTTGAAGCGCCACATGGTGCTTTCCGGCGACGGTGTGCTGCTGCGCTTCACGGCCAAGGGCGGCAAGCGGGTGCAGCATACGCTCAAGCATCCGCGGCTGCAGCGTATTCTCGAGGAGATCTCCGACCTCCCGGGCCGGCAGCTCTTTTCCTTTCCCGACGAGCACGGCACGCCGCGCCCCGTCGATTCGGGACGGCTCAACGCCTATCTGGCGAAAGCGGCCGGCTTTCCCGTGTCGGCCAAGACCTTCCGTACCTGGGGCGGCAGCCTCGCGTCCTTCATGACCGCTTGGAAGATCGTCGAGGAAGACGATCGCAGGCCGAAGATCAAGGTTCTGTGCAAGGCGGCATCCGAGGCGCTGCAGAATACGCCGGCCGTATGCCGCTCCAGCTATATCCATCCCAGCATCTTGGCACTCGCCGAAGACGATGCGCCGCTCCGGAAGATCATGACGGACACGAAAGGGGCGAGGCCCCCGCGCGGGCTGCGCATGAACGAGGCGCGACTGGTGGAGTTTCTGAAGATGGAAACGGCGGAATAGGAAGAGCGCAGGATAGCGGTTACCCGCCTCATCCTAAACGAAAAAAGGCGCCCGTTCGAACGACGGGCGCCCTCTCATATAAGTCATTCGATTCAGGCGGCGCGTCGCTGGTGGCGGCCTTCCTCGACTTCCTCGACGATCTTGTCGACGAATTGCTTCAGGTCCTCGGGCGAACGCGACGTGATGATTCCGTTATCGACGACCACGGCCTCGTCCTTCCAGTTTGCACCGGCATTGCGCAGGTCGGCGCGGATCGAGTGGAAGGATGTCGCCTGACGGCCGCGTAATGCATCGGCTTCCACCAGCAGCCAAGGGCCATGGCAGATCGCCGCTACCGGTTTGCCGCTGCCGACGAACTGGCGGACGACCTGTACCGCGTCCTCGTTGTTGCGCAGCACGTCCGGATTGATCTGGCCGCCCGGCAGGACGAGCGCGTCGAAATCCTCGGCCTTGACGCTCTTCACGTCGAGATCGACGGGCACCGTATCGCCCCAGTCCTTTTCATCCCAGCTCTTGATCTCGCCGGATTTGATGGAGGCGATTTTCACCTCGGCGCCGCGCTTGCGCAGCTCCTCGAGGGGAACCCGCAGCTCCGAACGCTCGTAGCCGTCGGTGGCCAAGATGAGAATGCTGGCGGAATCGATTTTCGCCATCGTGTCACTCCTTTTCGAGTTGTTTTTCTTGCTTTGATGGATTGCCCGATCGCCTCAGAGGCGACCGGTCGACAGGTCCCGCCCGTTGATCGAGGCCGGTACGCTGATTTCGTCGCGCGGCGTCTTGGGCAGCGGCAGCACGACGGCATCAGGTACGACGACCTGCAGTTCCTCGGGATGAGCCACCTGAAACGTAGGCTGTTCCTTGCGATGCAAGAGGCGATTCCTGAGCATTCTCAAGACATGTTTCATGGCGATCTCCCAATTGGGTTCCAAGCGGTTCGCCATTCCGTCGACGACGACCCGTCATGCAAGGCAAACAAACGCCGTGGCCGATCGTTCCATTTTTTTACGCTCTGTCATGTTTTGTGAGATGAGGGCTGGAACAAAACGCGTGGAAGCGCGTTTGCTGCCGGATCGACGGTCCGCGCAATGTTCCAGCACTTCAGGTAGTAAGCCGAATGAATGATGACCGCTTGACCGGCACCGGAAGCCGGCCAATCCGATCAGGGGACCAGTTCGGCTCCAGTGAAAAATTCGCCCGCCGGTTAAGAACGTCGACAGTCCGTCGGAAGTTTCCTCTTTTTCCCGTCATCGGGCTCTGTCCTGTCCTGACCGCCTGTTCTGGAGCGCAGTCGGCGCTCGATCCGGCGGGTCCGGAAGCGGCGCATGTGGCGCATCTCTTTTTCGTCATGCTGGTCGGCGGCGTCGTCATCTGGGTGGGCGTCGTCGCGGCGCTCATCTATGCCGCGCGCAAGAAGCATGCGCATAGCGAGGAGAGCGCCGGCCGGGTCATTCTCTGGTGCGGCGCCATCCTGCCGACGATCGTCCTCTGCGCGCTCCTGTCCTACGGCATGTGGCTGATGCCGGCGATCCGTCCCTGGATACCGGACGATCAGCCCGTCAGGCGTATCGAGGTGACCGGCGAGCAGTTCTGGTGGCGGGTGCGCTATCTCGACGAAGCCGGCGGGACGCTGTTCGAAACGGCGAACGAGGTGCGTATTCCGGTCGGTGAGCCTGCGCATTTCGCCCTCAAGGCGGCGGATGTCATTCATGCCTTCTGGGTGCCGGCACTCGGCGGCAAGATGGACATGATCCCCGGCCGCACCAACCCGCTGACGCTGACGGCCGACCGGGAAGGCTCCTATAACGGCGTCTGCGCCGAGTTCTGCGGTGAGTCCCACGCGCTGATGGCGTTCCGGGTGAGAGCGGTGGCTCCTGCCGAATACGAGGCCTGGCTGGCTGAGCGTGTCGCCGAGACGCGCGCCGGCGGCCCCGCCGACGCCGAAGGGCTCGCCGTTTTTCTGAAAAACGGCTGCGGCGCCTGCCATGCGATTTCAGGGACCGCGGCCAATGGCAGGATCGGCCCCGATCTGACCGCCTTCGGAGAGCGTCAGACGCTCGGCGCAGGCACGCTTCCGCATACGGCGGAAGATATCGCCCGCTTCATCAGCTATCCCGGCGAGATCAAGCCGGGGGTGAAGATGCCGCATTTCGGCATGCTGCCCGAAGAAGACATCGAAAAGATTTCCGCATTCCTGAAGGAGCTCAAGTGATGGTGGAGCTCGGCAACTTCTCTCCCGAGGAGAGGGCGGCGCAGGAGGAGAGACTGCGCAAGACCTGGAAGACACCGGGCGGCTGGCGCTACTGGACCTCGGTCAACAACAGCGAGATCGGCCTCTGGTACGGCGTCACGGCCTTCGCCTTCATGCTGTTTGCCGGCCTGCTCGGGCTGATGATGCGCGCGCAGCTCGCCACGCCCAACAACGATCTCATCTCCGCCGAGCTCTACAATCAGGCCTTCACCCTGCATGGCACGGTCATGATGTTCCTGTTTGCGGTGCCGATCTTCGAGGCGGTGGCGATCTTTCTGCTGCCGTCGATGCTCGGCGCCCGCGAACTGCCGTTTCCACGCCTTTCGGCCTTCGGTTTCTGGAGCTTCCTGCTCGGCGGCGTCTTCGTCTGCGGTTCGATCTTCTTCAACGCCGCGCCTAATGCCGGCTGGTTCATGTATCCGCCGCTCGCCACCGACAAGGAATATGCGGGGATCGGCGCCGATATCTGGCTGCTCGGCCTTTCCTTCATCGAGGTGGCGTCGATCGCGGCCGCCGTCGAGATCATCGTCGGCATCATGAAGTGGCGGGCGCCCCGCAGGCGCAACAACAAGATTCCGCAGTTAGCCGGGGATCTGCTGTTCGTCGCCGGCATGATCCTCTTCGCCTTCCCGCCGCTGATCGCCGGCGACATCCTGTTCGAAATGGAACGGATGTTCGACTGGCCATTCTTCGACGTGTCGCGCGGCGGCGATCCGCTTTTGTGGCAGCACCTGTTCTGGATCTTCGGCCACCCGGAGGTCTACATCATCTTTCTGCCGGCCATCGCCCTGATGGCGATGATCGTGCCGACCTTCTCGCAGCGGCCGATCGTCGGTTATTCGTGGATCGTGCTCGCCGCCGTCGGGACAGGTTTCCTCAGTTTCGGCCTGTGGGTGCACCACATGTTCACCACCGGCCTGCCGCAGATCTCGCTCGCCTTCTTCTCGGCGGCGTCGGAGGCGGTGGCGATCCCGACCGGGGTGCAGATCTTCGTCTTCATCGCCACCATGCTGGCGGGCAGGGTGATCTTCTCCGTGCCTATGCTGTTCGGCGCCGGCGGGGTCATCATCTTCGTCATCGGCGGCCTGACCGGCGTCATGGTGGCGCTGGCGCCGTTCGACTGGCAGGCGCATGACACCTATTTCGTCGTCGCCCACCTGCATTACGTGCTGATCGGTGGCATGTTCTTTCCCATCGTCGCGGGCATCTACTATTATTTCCCCTTCGTGACCGGCAAAAAGCTCTCGGACGCCTGGGGCAAGGTCGCCTTCTGGCTGATGTTTACCGGCTTCAACATCGCCTTCTTCCCGATGCATTTCTCCGGCCTGCGCGGCATGCCGCGGCGCGTCTTCACCTATCCGGAAGACATCGGCTGGGACTGGTTCAACCTCATCTCCACCATCGGCGCCTTCATCTTCGCCTCGGGCGTGGCGACGTTCGTCATCGACATCTTCCGGCCGAAACCGAAGCCTGCGACGCGCAACCTCAATCCCTGGAATTCCGGCACGCTGGAATGGACCAACGATCCGGACGAAAGCTGGGGCATGCGTTCGGTGCCGATCATCACCAGCCGCTATCCGCTCTGGGACCAGCCGAACCTGCAGGCGGATATAGAGGCCGGGCGGTTCTATCTGCCGGATGCGAAATCCGGCAAGCGCGAGACGCTCGTCACCTCCGTGCTCGACGCCGAGCCGATCCAGTGCCTGCGCGTCGGTGGCGTTTCCTATGTTCCGATCATCGCGGCGATGGCGCTCGGAGGCGTGTTCATCGCGCTGACATATCACTGGTGGATCCTGACGCTCATCTGCGCCGTCGTCACCTTTATCGCCATCATCTGGTGGCTGTGGACCGGGACCGCGCAGATACCGGAGGCGCCGGAAACGGATGTGGGCCTGGGCCTCAAGCTGCCGATCTACGTCTCGGGGCCGGCATCCGTCGGCTGGTGGGCGATGTTCATCACCATGGTCGGTGACGGCACGGCATTCGCCAGCCTGATCTTCGGCTATTTCTTCTACTGGACCGTGCATGACGACTTCACATCCGGCGCTACCGGTCCGGGCGCTCTGTGGCCGATGGTGGCGCTGACGCTCTTCCTCGTCGGCTGGGTGCTGACGGTCGCGGCGCGACAACTGAACCAGCGGGGACAGGCGGCAACCCGTGCGGCGCTCGTCGCCGGCATGGTCGTCACGGTCGCGGCATGCCTTGCCGGATTGGCCGGACCCTATTTCCACGGCATGGACCCGACGTCGAACGTCTATCCGGCGATCGTCTGGGTGATCGCCATCTGGACCGTCGTCCACGGTGCGGTCGGTTTCGTCATGCAGGCCTATTGTCTGGCGCGGAGCCTTACCGGACGGCTGACTGCGGAGTATGATCAGGATATCTGCAACGTGGCGCTCTACTGGCACTTTATGGCGTTCACCGCCGTCGTCACGTTTGCGGTGCTCGGTCTGTTTCCGATGGTGAGCGCATGAAGAGCGTCATCCCGCGCGAGGTCGAAAGCCTCTGGACCCTGTTTACCGCCCCGGTCGTCTGGGCGATTCATTTCGTCGTCTGTTATGCGGCGGTGGCCGTTTACTGCGCCAAGGCCGCCACGCTCGATTTCGGCTTCGACACCGTGCGGCTGGCACTCGCGGGTTTCACGATCGCCGCCCTGGCGATGATCGTCCTCTCCGCCTATCTGGCGTGGCGGCAATGGGGTTTCGGCTCCGGCGATCCGCCCCATGACGAGGCGACGCGGAAGGACCGTACGCTGTTCCAGGGCTTCGCCACGCTCCTGCTTTCCGGCCTCAGTTTCGTCGCCGTCGTCTATATGGCGGTACCGCTGATCTTCATCGCGGAGTGCCAGCGATGAAACGGACGTCGATTCTCGCCGGGATGATCCTCCTGGTCGTCCTCTGGGCAATCCTCCTGCCATTCGGCGACCGGGCCTCGTTCACCGTCCACATGATCGCGCATATGGGGGTCGTTGCCGGCGCGGCGCCGCTTATCGCCATCGGATTGTCGGGAACGCCGGCGGATCTGCCCGCCCGCTGGCCCTGGTTTTCTCCCGTCATCGCCTCGATCGTCGAGCTGCTGGCCGTATGGACCTGGCATATCCCGGCGCTGAGAGCCCTATCGGAAAGCTCGCCCGTCATTGCGGCCCTCGAGCAGCTGACGTTTCTCGCCGCCGGTCTGGCGCTCTGGCTCTGCTGTCTCGGCGGGCTCAAGGCCGGCAGGGACGGGCGGCGCATGGCCGGTGCCTTCGGCCTGCTGTTCACCTCGATGCACATGACGCTGCTCGGCGCGCTTCTGGCGCTGTCGCCGCGACCGCTCTACGGTGACGGGGACGTGACCTGTTTCGGCGTGACGCTCAGTCCCGTCGTCGATCAGCAGGCCGGCGGCGTCATCATGCTTCTGGTCGGCGCCGCCGTCTATCTTGCGGGTGGCGTATCGCTGCTCGCCACGACACTGCATGGCGGCGCTGCCGGCACGTCCCGGAGGAGGGGCTGATGACCTTTGGCTGGAAACATCTGATCGTGCTTCTCATCCTGGCGCCGCTGCTCGCCCTCGGGGTCGGCTGGTCCGGGCTGATGAGCGTTCGCGCCTCGACCGGCCACTGGGCCGTTACCGACTGGTTCCTGCACTGGGTGATGCGCAATTCCGTCGAGACGAGGGCGCTTTCCATCGATGCGCCGCCGCTCGACGATCCTGCGCTGGTACCGGCGGCCGCCGGCCATTTCGAAACGGGCTGCGCCGTCTGTCACGGCTCGCCGGCCCAACCCGCGCCGGCGTCGGTTCTCGCCATGCTGCCGCCGCCGCCCGACCTGAAACGGGTGGTGCCGCAATGGTCGGATGCGGAACTGTTCGAGATCGTCAAGCACGGGGTGCGCTTTACGGGCATGCCCGCCTGGCCGGTGCAGGTTCGCGACGACGAAGTCTGGTCGATGGTGGCATTCCTCAGAAAGCTTCCGGATATGGATGCCGGCGCCTATATGCAGGCCTCGGGCCTGCACGGCATCGGCAATGCCGGCGAGGTCTCGCCGCTGCCGATCACCTGCGAAAGCTGCCATGCGGAACAGAAGCTGTCCGACGGCAGCCACATTCCGCGCCTTGCCGGCCAGTCGGAAGCCTATCTTCTCAACAGCCTGAAGGCCTTCACGGAAGACAAGCGCCCCAGCGGCATCATGGAAGTGGCGGTGGGTACGCTCGCACACGAGGCATTGCCCGAACTCGCCTCCTATTACGCCAAGCAGGCGCGGGCCGAGCGATCCGTTCCATCCCACGACGCCCGGCTCGTGGAAGCGGGAAAGACACTGGCCGAGGCCGGACGACCGGCCGACAAGGTACCCGCCTGTCTGAGCTGTCACGACAAGGTCGGCGCCAATCCGGCCTATCCCCGCCTGTCGGGACAGAATTCGGCCTATCTGCGCCAGCAGCTTATATTGTTCAATACCGGGGTGCGGGGCGGGTCGTCCTACGCGCATCTGATGCTGGATGCGGCCAAGGGACTGACGTCGGAAGACATGGATGCCCTCGCGGCCTATTTCTCAAGCCGCGAGAGCGTGAAGCCCTAGCTCACCAGAGCTTCGTTCCCCTCCTCGGGAAAGGGATCAAACCGGAATAACGAACATGTAGCAGGCGGCAATCACCAGCACGAAACCTGCAGCCTCCACCCATTCCCTGACCATGACCGCCTCCATCGCATTGTCGGTTCAAGAACGTAGCGTAGCGCATTCTAGTTCCACGAAATTGCCATAAACATGGCAGGCCGGTCACAAATATGAACCGCCGTTAATATTCGACCCGTCAGTCGGCTTCGGCCCTGGCTCGGGCGGCCTCCAGGATGGAGCGTATTTCGCGGGCGGCCGCGTTTTCGATTGCAAAAGCTTCTTCC
Organism: Neorhizobium sp.; assembly: GCA_052038935.1. Lineage (GTDB taxonomy): Bacteria > Pseudomonadota > Alphaproteobacteria > Rhizobiales > Rhizobiaceae > Neorhizobium. The sequence goes on from JBQGDG010000454.1 coordinate 8,496, forward strand.
GGCACGACACCCGGATCCTCCTCGTTGTCCTTGAATGTCGCGTCGTCGCGAAGCTTCCTGAGAAAGGCGGTGATCGTCACCTCACCGCCGATCATCGCCGCCAGCATTTCGATCATGAGTTCGCGATGGGCGTTGAGCCGTCCTTCCAGTTCTTCCGGTGTCGATGACGTCATTGCAGTACCCTTTCCTTGTTTCTCCGGAAAATAGAGGGCGGCATCGGGTTGGGAACAATCGTCGCTACGGAAAGTTGAACCGGCAAAGCAAGAACGAGGAGACATTCATGGTCAACCCGGCAAACCCGCACTCCCGCACCGGCGATGAAACCGGAGACAGGGACGTCCGCGACCGGCTCATTCTGGCGCTCTACGCGCAGCTCAAGGCCGAGCGTCAAACACGCGAGGCTCTGGAATACGTCATCCGCAACGGCGCGCTCGCGCCCGAGGTGCTGGAAGCGATCGCGGCCGATCCGGTGCCGGTCGCCGCGGCGGCGGATGTCGCTGCGGTGGAAAAAGTGGTGGCTTTCGATCTCAATCGGCACAGGCCCTCGTCCGCCGGGCAGCGGGGAGACCTGTGATGCGAGGCTCATGGCTGATGATCGCGCTGCCGCTTGTGCTCGCAGGCTGCGGCGAATCCGACGAAACCCAGAAGGATCCAGTGGACAATACGCCGCCGACGCAATCCGGCGCGCCTGCTCCAGACACTGCGCCGACCGATCGCGATCCGACGCCGCAGACCGGTACGGGCGGAGACAGCCCCTCGACCGCACCATCGGGCACGACGTCGACGCCGCCTGCGAATGCGCCAGCCAACCAGCCGTGACGCGGATAGGGGCGACGAGGCGACACGGCGGCGAAAAGTCTCTCCGGCTGTAGGCGGGAGCGGAACAAAATGCCGCGCCGCACCATTGTCTGGCAGATTTTCTCACCAGGGGTGCGGCATGGATATGAAGGCCAGTCAATTTACCATCGAAGCGGGCAACTGGACGCAACTCGGCGCCAATTTTGACGGCGAAGGCGTCAATTTTGCGATTTTTTCCGCCCATGCGGAGCGCGTCGAGCTTTGCCTCTACGACCCCAGCGGCAAGATCGAGATCGCCAAGCTCGATCTGCCCGAATATACCCATGAGGTCTGGCACGGTTACGTGCCCGGCCTGAAACCGGGAGCGCTTTACGGTTTTCGCGTCCACGGCCCCTACGACCCCGAAAACGGCCACCGTTTCAACCCCAACAAGCTCCTGATCGACCCCTATGCCCGCGAGCTTGCCGGCGACATCGAGTGGAACGAGGCGCATTTCGCCTACGACCTGCTGCACAAGGACAAGGACCTCACCTTCGACAAGCGCGACAGCGCGCCGTTCACGCCGAAATGCCGGATCATCGATCCGAACGAATTCGATTGGCAGGACAAGAACCGCCCGGATATCCGCTGGCCGGACGCCGTCGTCTACGAAACCCACGTGAAGGGCTTCACGCAGCTGAATTCCGCCCTGCCCAAGGAACTGCGCGGCACGTTCGAGGGCATGGGCCACAAGGCCTCGGTCGATTACATCAAGAGCCTCGGCATCACCTCGGTGGAGCTTCTGCCGATCCACTGGTTCCCTGACGACCAGCACCTGCTCGACAAGGGTCTGAAGAATTTCTGGGGGTATAACTCACTCGGCTTCTTCGCCCCCGCTTCGCGCTATTACGGGCCGAAGGGCATACAGGGTTTCCGCGACATGGTGCGGTCCTTCCACGACGCCGGCATCGAGGTCATTCTCGACGTCGTCTACAACCACACGGCCGAGGGCAATGAACTCGGGCCAACGCTGTCGTTCAAGGGGATCGACAACTTCTCCTACTATCGCACCATGCCGGACCAGCATCGCTACTATATCAACGACACCGGTACCGGAAACACGGTCAACACCTCGCATCCGCGGGTACTGCAGCTGGTGATGGACAGCCTGCGCTACTGGGCGGAAAGCATGCATATCGATGGTTTCCGCTTCGATCTCGGCACGATCCTCGGCCGCGAACCGGAAGGTTTCGACCAGCGCGGCGGCTTTTTCGACGCGATGACCCAGGATCCGGTCCTGTCGAAACTCAAGCTCATCGGCGAGCCCTGGGATATCGGTCCCGGCGGCTACCAGGTCGGCGGTTTCCCGCCCGGCTGGGCCGAGTGGAACGACAAGTACCGCGATACGGTGCGAGAATACTGGAAGGGCGACAACGTCTCGACGGACTTCGCCGCCCGCCTGCTCGGCTCCGGCGACATCTACGACCAGCGCGGCCGGAGGCCGTGGGCGAGCGTCAACTTCATCACCGCCCATGACGGCTTCACGCTCAACGATCTCGTCTCCTACAACGAGAAGCACAACGAGGCGAACGGCGAGGACAACAACGACGGTCACAACGACAACCGCTCCTATAACTACGGCGAGGAGGGCCCGACCGAAGACGAGGGCATCAACGCCGTCCGCGACCGCCAGAAACGCAACTTCCTCGCCACGCTTCTGTTCTCGCACGGCACGCCGATGCTGCTCGCCGGCGACGAGTTCGGCCGCAGCCAGATGGGCAACAACAACGGCTATTGCCAGGACAGCGAGATCTCTTGGATCCATTGGGACGACCTGCCGGAAACCTGCGAAGCCCTGCGGGAATTCACCCGCCAGATCATCAGGCTGCGTCACGAGCAGCCCCTGCTTCGCCGTGAAAACTGGCGCGACGGCATGGATATCAAGTGGTTCAACGCCGGCGGCGGTTTCCAGCAGCCGGAGCAATGGGACGAGGGCTCGACGCTCGGCGTCTATATCGGCCGGCCGGATCTCGAAACGGAGGAAGGGATCTGGCACGACGTGCTGCTGCTCTTCAACCCGTTCGAAGGCAACGTGCCCTTCCGCATCCCGCAGTTCGGCGAGGGTGGATGGGTGCTGGAACTCACCACTTCGGACAGCGCCAAGCACGGACTGGTGATCACCAAGGAAAAGGACTTCGAACTCGAAGGCCGCAGTCTGGCGCTGTTCCGCCGCCCGTGAGGGCCGGGCAGGCAGAGACCGGCTTTCTGGCGGCTCTGGAGCGCCGCCAGAAAGCCCCCTTCAGCGGACGAGGGGCTTCAGTTGTCGTCGCGAATACTGTTGCGGATGATTTCGAAATACTTCCATAAGAAATAAATGAAGTAGGGGACGAAGAACCACTCGAATACCATGTACGAATAATAGAGCTGCGCGCTGATCTCGCGCGACTGCCACTTTCCCTTGGGCTGGATGAAGTATCGACCATCCACCACTTCCTTGGTCGCCGGGGCTCCTCCGAACTGATGGAAGAACCAGAAGGCGGTTGCAAGGCAGACGACGAAAACCACGATTTCCCAGATCCGGACCTTGTTCATACGTTGCGGTTCCTATGCCGGGCGCGTCCGGTCGCCTGAAATTCCAGACGAAGGGACTGCTCCGAGGTCCGGGCCGGAAACGGGTCGTGTGGCTTGCCCGCGTCTTGTGATTTTGCGATCATCCTTCATCCGGCCTTTATCGGTCTTGCGGTTTGGAAGGTGCACCATGGCGGTGGGTGGAGACAAGCAGGAAGCATCGATTTTTCCCGGGCTCTGCCGTGCCTACAGGACAGGCGATGATCCTCTATTTCCGTAGCTATCTGATCACGCTCGGCATGCTGATGGCGGGGGGCGGGGCTTTCGCATTCGCTGTTGCACGGGCGGGCGAGGCGCAGCCCGGTCTCTTCGTCTCGGGCATCGCCGTTGCCTTTGTCCTCGCCGGGTTGGCGCTCGTCTCGGTTGGTGTCTTTTCCCGTGCCGCGACCGTCGAGCGCTGGGCCGACCGGGCTTCGACCCACGAGGCGAGCCTGATCGTTTCGGTGATCGCACTACCGCTGTTCATGGCGCTGAAGCTCGCGCGGCGGAAGGGGGAAACGCGCCCCGTCTCGCCGCATGTCGCCTCCGACCGCCCTGGCAAACGCGCCCGCAGGCGCAGGACCGCGGACATTCAGTAAAGGCGGCGGCGAACTTCCACGGTGGTGCGGACCCCGCGCATGAGATTGGCATAGACGCCGGCATATTGTTCGGCGCTCCGCTCCCAGGAAAACTTGGTCTTCATGCCCTGGTTCTGCAGCCGCGCCCACATTTTCGGCTCCTCGTAGGCGTGGAGCGCCCGACGCAACGCAAGCCGCAGGCCGTTGGTCGTCACCGGATGGAACTGGAAGCCGGTCGCGACGCGGGCGGACATGGCCGCATCATTGGCGTCGATGATCGTTTCCGACAGCCCGCCCGTACGCGACACGACCGGCACGCAGCCGTAACGCAAAGCATAGAGCTGGGTGAGGCCGCAGGGCTCGAAACGGGATGGCTGGACGATGGCGTCGGAGCCTCCCTGGATGAGATGGGCGGTGGGTTCGTCATAGCCGATATGAACCGCCATGCGGCCCGGATAACGGCTGGCCGTGTCGAGCAGCGACCGTTCGATGGCGTGATCGCCCTGTCCGAAGATGATCACCCGGCCGCCGTTTTGGATCACCTCGTCGGCGGTATCGGCCAGCATATCGATGCCCTTCTGCCAGGCGATGCGGCTGACGGCAGAAAAGATCGGGCCGCCGTCGTCGGGCTCCAGGCCGAAATGCTCGAGCAGCGGCTGGCGGTTGTCGCGCTTGCGGCGCAGGCTGCCGATATCGAAATTCTGCGGCAGGTAGGGATCGGTCGCCGGATTCCAGACATCGAGATCGATGCCGTTGACGATGCCCCGCAGGATGGATACCCGCTCGGTGAGGACGCCGTTCAATCCCATGCCGAAGCGCGGCGTCAGGATTTCGCGCGCATAGGTGGGGCTGACCGTCGTGATCGCATCGGCCGTCTGCAGCCCTCCCTTCAGGAAGCTGATATCGCCGAAATATTCGAGCCGATCGACCGAATAGGCGGCGGACGGCAGGCCCAGCTGCGGCAGGAGCGCGGACTCGTACTGTCCCTGGAAGGCAAGATTGTGGATGGTCAGCACCACCGGCGTGGCGCAGCCGTTCTGGCGCATATAGACCGAGGTCATTGCCGACTGCCAGTCGTGGGTATGGACGATATCCGGCACCCAGCCCGGGAGCGCGCCACCGGTAATGTTGGCGGCGGCAAGCGACAGCGCGGCAAAGCGGCGCCAGTTGTCGGGATGGTCCTTGCCCTTGTCGTCGACATAGGGGCCGCCGGGGCGGTCGTAGAGTTCGGGGGCATCGAGCACGAAGAGATCGAGACCGTCCACCTTGCCGTGGAGGAGCGTGGCGCGAGCGCCGAGAAGGTCTTCGAAGACCATCAGCGCTGTCGCGTTGCCAAGGGCTCCCACGACCTTCGGGTAACCGGGGACCATGGACGTCGTTTCCACGCCCAGCGCTTCGAGCGCCTTCGGCAGCGATCCCGTCACATCGGCCAGTCCGCCAGTCTTGATCAGCGGATAGATCTCCGACGTCACGGACAGAATTTTCATATTCGATATACCCCGCTTGGCGAGAGCGGAACTGGATGCAACGCCACTTCTACGCCGGTCGACCTGCGACTCGATGGAAAGATAAGCACTCATGAGGCGAGATCCCGCACACACGAGTGATCGTTGGCTATGCAGATCCTCCCGGAAAAAACTTGCCGGCGGGGAGGAATTTGCGTGCCAAGTGTCAAAGCCATTTTCTTGATCCAAAAAATAAGAGGCTCCGGCAGCAGGGCTGCCGGCGGCAATGACGTCGTCGCTGATTGGGCAGTTATTCTGCCGGGGCCTTCTTCGGCCGCTTCTTCGTCTGATCCGGCGTGGCTGATGCCGCCACGACCGTCTTCAGCGGTTTGGACTTGTCGATGGACGCCGAAGCCGCATCGACCTTCGCAGCCGGTGTCTTGGCTGCCTTCTTCGGAGTGGCGTTCTTTGCCGCTGCCGGTTTGGCTACCGGCTTTTCCGCCTTCGGTGCGGATATTTTCTGCTTGGGAGGCGTGGACTCGTCCGACGCTACGGGCCTGAGCGTAGTGTACTCAAGCTTGGCTCTCTCCCAGTGTTCCTTGTCCTTACCGGAAGGATAACCTTCCTGCTCCCACAACTCGTACGCTCTATGCTTAATCCACTCTTCTGAGGCCGCCATCGTCGTCTCCATTGCCCAAGTGACCGAACGCGTGCGATGCGGAAAAGTTCCGCGGGACTATAACAAACTGCAAAGTTTCGTGATGGCCAAGTAAATTCTGTCGTCCCGCGGAACTTTTCGGGCGCGTCCCCGTTGGGCGCTCCGGGAAGGAGTCACTCACCATGCAAAACTATTGCGATATCATGCCCCAGGCCACGGGGTGGGTCTATGCCGTAGACGGGGTGCAGTCTGCGTCATGCTACCACACCTACGAGCTGGCGCTGGATGCGGCGAGGAAGCATCTCGCTCGGGAGGGCGGCCACCATACGAGGATTTTCCGTCGACAGGAGCTGAACGGAAGCATGATGCCGATCCCGTCCACGCTGACGGATCAGGCTGGCAGGGGACCTGCGGCCCGGCGCCTGTAGAACGCTTCCTTTTTCGAGATGAAGAAAAGCCCGGCATGCCGGGCTTTTTGATGTCGGGGAGGATCAGGCCGCCTTCTGGGCCGCCTGGTTCACGGCGCTTTCCGCGAGCGCCGTAAGCGCTTCGTCGGTCTTCGATTCTTCCTGCAGCGTCTCGTCGAGAAGGCTGACGGCGTCCTTGAGGCCCAGCTGTTCGGCCCAGGCGCGCAACGTGCCGTAACGGCTGATCTCGTAATGTTCGACGGCCTGAGCGGCGGCCAGCAGGCCGGCGTCGAGGGCGGAGGTTCCCTTGAACTCCTCGAGGATCTCTTCCCCTTCGGAAAGGATGCCCTCGATCGCATCGCAGGTCTTGCCCTGGGCGCGCTTGCCGATGATTTCGAAGACCTGCTTCAGCCGTTCGATCTGGCCTTCGGTCTCTTCCTTATGCTTCTCGAAGGCGGCCTTGAGTTTGGCGTCCTGGGCGCCCCGTGCCATTTTCGGCAGTGCCTTCACGATCTGGCGCTCGGCGTAATAGATGTCCTTCAGCGTCTCGTAAAAAAGGTCATTCAGCGTCTTGTCCGCCATGACTGTCTCTCCCTGGCTGTGCGTGATGGATGTCTGCGAGATGTCGCGCCTCACTAACCTCGTCGACGGATGAAAGTTCCACCGCGTCAGGGCGAAAGGATGCGTGCCCGACGCCGGCAAGGAGACGGGAACCGAAATCCAGTCACGGCAGTTTGTCTGGGATCGACCCGCCCGTTTTCTCGCAGCGGGAACCGGCCGTCGGCCGTGATAGAAGATGAGCAGAGGATGACCGACATGGACGAGAAACTGAAGATCTTCCGGCTGGTTCCGGTGGCAGCCGCCGACGATCCCGGCTGGCAGAACGCCCCCTCGCATGGCGAGATCGTTGTGCGCGCACGCACGTCCGGCGATGCGCGCGTCGTGGCGAGCGAAGCGGAACTGGATTTTACGGAAATCGATGCCGCGCCGGCGGAAGGAAACTCCACCACGATGGCGAGCGCGTTCCGCAGCGAAAAACTCTACACCGTCATGGAGGATATGAGCGGCCGGTTCGATCCTGTCGGGGCAAGGGAGGTCGTCGAGGGCCGCGTGCGCGTCGATACGATCGTGCCGACCCAGCGCTGACGCGGGCGCGGTGCGGCTCAGCCGCCGAGTTTCTCGTTGAGGGCGTTCTGCAGTTGACGCGCGAGTTCCAGCAGGCGATCGGGAACGTCTTCCTTCTCGATCTCCGACAGCAGAACCGAGACTTTGCCGTTTACGCGACGTCCCATTCTTGCCTCTCGCTCGTCGATCTGAGCGCTTTCCTTCGTCATTCCGACCTCTGACGTACGAGGTGCCGGACGCATCCGGCAACCGTCACCCAGCTCTGAACCCTACATTAGCCTTCCATACCGCAAGAACGTCCCGTTCGGAAATCCCGAAAATGTCACAGACGAATACAAACAGGCGGCTCCCGCGCGGAAGCCGCCTGTATTTTAGTTCACCATCGATCAATGCTTCGGCGGTTTTGGCGTGCCGGACGGAATGGCGGTGGTGCTGGTGGCGACCGGGTCGCTGGCCGGGAAAGTGTCTTCCAGGCCTTCGTTCAGCTGCTCGTCCAGCTCCTTCTTTTCGCCCTTCGTCCGTGCGGTTTCCTCGAATTTCTTCTTGTCCTGACCGGCGTTCGGCGTGCTGTTGATACCCATCGCATCGTCTCCTTGCTTTTCCCTTGTTCAAACGGCGGGCGGCCGCGCTTTGTTCCGGAACCAAGCGGGCGTCCGCGGGTTGTCGCGCAGACGAAGGAGTTTGCCCGTGGCGCCGAGACCGTTCTGGAAAGGCTATCTCAAGCTGTCGCTGGTCACCTGCAGGGTGACGATGACGCCGGCGGTGTCCGAAGGTGCCAAGGTGCGGTTTCACAATATCAACCGCAAGACCCACAACCGGGTGATGAACCAGTATGTCGATGCGGTCACCGGCAAGCCGGTAGACGATGACGATCAGGTCAAGGGATACGAAAAGGGCGAGAACGACTACGTTCTGCTCGAAGACGACGAGATCGAGGATGTCGGTCTGGACAGCACGCGGACGATAGACATCGAAACTTTCGTGGCGGCCGACAGTATCGGTTGGGTCTGGTACGACCGGCCGCATTATCTGGCGCCCGACGACGAGGTGAGCGCCGAGGCCTTCGCCGTCATCCGCGAGGCGATGGCGAAAACCGGAACCGGCGGCATCGCCCGGCTCGTCATGTACCGGCGCGAACGGGCCGTCCTGCTTCTGCCGAAAGACAAGGGGATCGTCGTCTGGACGTTGCGCTACGGCGACGAGGTGCGCGATGCCGACGATTATGCGGCGGAAAAGCCGAAGGCAAGGATCGCGGCGGACCAGCTCAAGCTGATGAAGAAGGTTATCGGTGAGCGGACCACGAAATGGGATCCGTCATTTGCCGCCGATCCTGTACAGGACAGGCTTCTCGAACTCATCTCCAAGCGCAGGAAGGGCCGCAGGACCAAGAAGACCGGCGACAAGACGCCGGAGCGCACAAGCAATGTCATCGATATCACCGCCGCGCTGAAAAAGAGCCTCGAGGCGGAGAGGAAATCGCCGAGGAAGTGAAGTAGCGTGGGCGGCCATGCGCCGGCATGGGCCGTGGCTTGCCGCCGCGGGCCTATTTCGGTTTCTTCATCAGCGCCGCCGCCTTGCGGAAATCTGCCCAGGGATCGCTCGCCTGCTGGGCGATGCGCGCAGGAGCATTGGCGACGGTGAAGTAGTTGGGGCCGATCGCGCCGCCGAGTTCGTCCCAGGCGACGGGCATGGAGACCGGAGCGCCTGGCCGTGCGCGGGTCGAATAGGGAGCGACGGCGGTGTTGCCGCGGCCGTTGCGGAGGTAGTCGATCAGGATCTTGCCCTTGCGCTTCGACTTCGTGACGGTGGACACGTATTTGTCCGGTTCGTCGCCCGCCATGCTATCGGCCAGCGCCTTCATGGCCGCCTTGACTTCGGGCCACTCGGCCTTGGGCCTGAGCGGCGCCACGACATGCAGGCCCTTGCCGCCGGAAGTCTTGACGAAGGCGGTGAGCCCCATGTCCTCGAAACGGTTCTTCACCTCGTGCGCGGCGGCGATCGTCGCAGTCCAGGACACGCCTTCGCCGGGATCGAGGTCGATATTGACCATGTCCGGCTTTTCCCAGTCGTCCAGCGTCGAACCCCAGGGGTGGATCTCCAGTGCCGCACCCTGGACGAGGCCGAGCAGACCATCAAGATCGCGGATGGTGATGTATTCGTCGGTCGGGTCGGTGGGATCCTTGGCGAGAACGGCGTGTTTCGTCATGCCCTTCCAGCCGTGTTTCTGGAAAAACAGTTGCTTGCCGATTCCGTCAGGCCCGCGCAGAAGCGAAAGGGGACGGTTGACGACGAAGGGCGCCATCAGTCGCCAGACCTCCGTGTAATAGTCGGCGAGCCCGGCCTTGGTCACCCCGGCATCGGGCCAGTACAGCCGGTCGGGATGGGTGAGACTGACCGATCGCTTCGGCTGCTTTTCTTGCGGAGCGTCCACCGTCACGGTCGCTTCCCGGACGATGTCCTTCGGGCGCTTGTCCTCCCTCAATCCCCGGAAGGCCGCGTGGCGGATATGGGCATCCGCCGTCCAGCCGCGGAATTCCACCTCCGCCACCAGTGTCGGGTCGACGAAGACGACGTCCTTTTTTTCCGGCCCGGTGAGCTTTTCGTCGAAAGGGGCCGCGGTCGTGACGATCCCTTCAAGGCGTTTGAACAGCGATTGGGCGACGGCCGCGGAATAACCCGTGCCGACCCGCCCCGCATGGCGGAGCCTGCCTTTTTCGTAGTAGCCCATGACGAGCGACCCGATCGCCCTGGCGTTGACCGAAGACGGCACGTAGGCGGCGACGACGAATTCCTGCCGCGCCGAACATTTCGACTTCACCCAGTCCTTGCCGCGCCCCGGTCTGTAGGGCTTGTCGGCCACCTTGGAGATGATGCCTTCGAGGCTCAGACGGCAGGCATGCTTGAGAACGAGCCCGCCTTCGTCGCCGAAATGCTCGCTGTAACGCAATGCGGCCCCTGCACCCGCCAGCAGGGCGGCAAGCGCTTCCTTGCGGTTCACCAATGTCGCGGCCGTCAGGTCATGGTCGTCGAGATAGAGCAGGTCGAATGCGAAGAAGGTGAAGCGGTCGCTGCGGCCTTCGCTCAAGTCCTGCTGGAGCAGGGAGAAGTCGGTCGCGCCGGAACCCGCCTCGACCGCCACCTCTCCGTCGAGGATGGCGTTCTTCGCCGGCAGCTTTTCCAGCTCGGCGATGATGTCGGTGCCGAATTTTTCCGTCCAGTCCAGGCCGGTGCGGGTCAGCAGCCTCACCGTCCCATCCTCGATGCGGGCCTGCAGCCGATACCCGTCGAGCTTGATCTCGTGCAGCCAGCGCTTGCCCGAGGGAGCGGCTTTCACCAGTGTCGCCAATTGCGGCTCGATGAAACCCGGCATGCCGGCCTTTTTCGACGCCCTTATCTTCGACGCTGCGAAATCGGCGGCGGTGCGCTGCGCCGCGCCCCGGGGGGCAGCCTTTTCGGCAGTCGCGGTCTTTCCGGCAGGGGCGGTTCTGGCGCTCGCCTTTACCCTGCGTTTCTTCGCGGCGGGCGCACGCCCCCAGATTTCGTCGAGGCCCTTGCCGGACTTCACCGAAAGCGGCAGTTCGTCGAGAATGTCCTTGTCGCCTTCGGCGCGGGCGAATTCGTCCTCGCCCTTGATCAGCAGCCAGTTCTCGCGGGTCTCGCCTTCCTTGTGGCCCATGCGGACGAGGTGCCAGCGGCCTTCCAGCTTTTCTCCCTTCAGCTCGAATTCCATGTGACCCTTCTTGTAGGCGGCGTGAGGGTCGCCGACCGGCTCCCACGTGCCGCGATCCCACAGGAGCACGGCGCCGGCGCCGTAATTGCCCTTCGGAATCATGCCCTCGAAGCCGCCATAGTCGAGCGGGTGATCCTCCACATGCACGGAGAGGCGCTTTTCGCCCGGCACGAGGCTCGGGCCGCGGGTCACCGCCCAACTCTTCAGCACGCCGTCCATCTCGAGGCGGAAATCGTAGTGCAACCGTGTCGCATCGTGTTTCTGGATGACGAAGCTGTTGCCGCCGGATTTTCCCTTGCGTCCCTTCGGTTCGGGAGAGACCTTGAAATCGCGCTTCTGACGATAGGTTTCGAGTGCCATGGTCAGCTGGCCTTTCTCGTGGCGCCCTTCTGGGCGGCGGTCTTTCCTGGCGAGGATTTCGCGGAATTCTTCCCGGCCGCCGTCTTTTTGCGCGTGCCCTTCCGGCCGGTGGACGCCTCGGCGCTCTTGCCGCCCGCGCTCTGGCGAAGCGCATCCATCAGGCTCGTTACCTTCTGCGGTTTCGGCGCCGCCTTCTTCTTCGGCTTGCGGCCTTCGATCTTCGCCTTGATCAGTTCTCCGAGCGCGGCCTCGTAACGGTCGTCGAATTTCGTCGGGTCGAATTCGCCGCGTTTGGTGTCGATGATGTGGCGGGCGAGATCGAGCATCTCACCTTCGATCTTGAAGTTCCTGATGCCGGAGAAAATCTCCTTGGCTGGGCGTACCTCGTAGTCGTAGGTCAGCGTGCTGGCGACGAGGCCCGGACCGCCGGGCCGGATCAGCAATGTCCGGAACCGCCTGAAGAGGACGGTGGTCGCAAGCGCCGCAACCTTCCTGTCCTCCAGCGAAGCCCTGATGAGGGCGAATGTTTCGGCGGAGGCGGCATCGGTCGGAGCGAGATAATAGGGACGATCCAGGAAGATGGTGTCGATGTTATCGCAGGCGATGAATTCGTCGAGCTCCAGCGTCTTGTCGCTGTCGGGCAGGGCATCCTTGATCTCGTCCGGTTCGAGAAAGACATATTCGCCGCTCGAGACTTCATAACCCTTGACGATGTCCTCGCTCTCCACCTCACGGCCGGTATCGGCGTCCACCATGCGGCGCTGTACGCGATGGCCGGTCTTGCGGTTGATGATGTTGAAGCTGACGCGGTCGGAGGTGGAGGCGGCGGTATAGAGCGCCACCGGGCAGCTCAGCTCGCCGATCTTCAGGTAACCTTTCCAGTTTGCACGCGGGGCCACGGCCGAACTCCTCGTCTGTCACGGCGTCGAAAGCACTATCAACAGGCGTATCGCGGGGTTTGTTCCGTACGGTAAACGACCGCTGTCGGAGTTTCGGAACCAAATCGCGCGGGCATGCGTTTGCCCCCGTCATTTCAGCCAGGAAAAAGCGAGGAGAGGTAGGCAACGGTGTCTGAATCACAGTTGAATGGTGATCCTGCACGTCAAGACATAGTAAGGCTGATCCCGGCTCTCCGCGCCTTTGCCCGCACTTTCTGCCGCAATTCTGCCGATGCCGACGATCTCGTACAGGAAACGCTGATGAAAGCCCTCGCCAATCTCGACAAGTTCGAGCGGGGCACGAAGCTGAAGTCGTGGCTGTTCACGATCATGCGCAATACCTTCTATACGCGGTCCAAGATACTCGGCCGGGAGGCGCCGGGACTGGAGGAGAACGTATCCGGAGATGCGCCGGTAGAGGCCTCGCAGGAACTGGCGGCACGGGCGCGCGAGGTCCAGAGGGCGCTGCAGAAACTTCCGCCGCATTACCGCGAGGTGCTGACCCTCGTGGCAATCCTCGGCGAAAGCTACGAGGCGACGGCGGAGATCTGCGATTGCGCCGTGGGCACCGTCAAGAGCCGGCTCAACCGCGCGCGTCATCAGATTCTTCAAGAACTTGGCGAGGAAGCGCGTTAGGCATTCGAAACACATCCAGGGAGAGAAACGCATGAACTATCTGCTGACCGCCATCGCAGCCGCGGCAATCACGCTGCCTGTCGCCGCCCTGGCGCAGGACGCCCAGAAGGGCAAGGCCAGTTTCATCGGTGCCGACGGCAAGGAGATCGGCACCGCCGAACTGACGGGTACCCCGTCCGGCGTGCTGATCGCCATCGAGGTCAACGGGCTGCCGGAAAGCAAATGGGTCGCCTTCCATGTGCACCAGACCGGCAGCTGCGACCATACGACCGGGCACGAATCGGCCGGCGGGCATTTCAATCCGATGAATGTTCCGCATGGCTATCTCGCCGAAGGCGGGCCGCATGCGGGTGACATGCCGAACCAGTACGTCCCCGCCGACGGCATATTGCGGGCGCAGGTCTTCAATTCCGCCGTCAGCCTCGAGGGCGGCGGTGCGGCGATCAAGGGCAAGGCGCTGATGATCCACGCCAATCCCGACGACTATGCCGGTCAGCCTTCCGGCAATGCAGGCAAGAGGCTCGCCTGCGCAGTCATCGAGTAACCCAGCTCCGTCGGGCGGCGATCACTCGCCGTCCGAATCCAGTTCCGGATAGTGGCGGAAGATGCCGGATTCGTTGAACTCCAGGCGGCGGTCCGACTGCAGGTAGGCAATGATGTTCGGCCGTTCCGCAACCCGATCATGCAGCGCCGAAAGTTTCGGATAATCCGCTCTCGCCGCCTTCATCGCCTTCGGGAAGGCGTAGCGAAGCCCCGCGACGACCTGGAACAGCGACAGATCGACATAGGTCAGCGCGTCGCCCAGCGCAAAGCCGCTCTGCGATGCGTTCCGTCCTATCACCTTTTCGAAATAGCCGAGGAATTTCGGGATCCTGTCCTTGATGAA
>JBQGDG010000455.1:0-2126 GCA_052038935.1 Neorhizobium sp.
GGGTCGGACTGCAGAATGTCCTCGCCCTGGATATAGATGCCCTTGAACGTGCCTTCGACGGCGGCATCCAGCATGTTGGGAATGCGCAGGCCAGGCTCGTTGTTGAGCGTCACGCCCCAGAGCTTCTCGAAAGTCTCGCGCGTGGCGTCGTCCGATATATGGCGGTAGCCCGGCAGTTCGTGCGGGAAGGATCCCATGTCGCAGGAGCCCTGCACGTTGTTCTGGCCGCGCAGCGGGTTCACGCCGACACCGGGGCGCCCGATATTGCCGGTGACCATGGCGAGGTTGGCGATCGCCATCACCGTTGTCGAGCCCTGGCTGTGTTCGGTAACGCCGAGGCCGTAATAGATCGCGCCATTGCCGCCGGTGGCAAAGAGCCTTGCCGCGCCACGGATGAGCTCCGGCGCCACGCCGGTAAATTTCTCGATCGCCTCGGGACTATGCGCCTCTTCCGAGACGAAAGCGGCCCAGTCCTCGAATTCCGACCAGTCGCAACGCTCGCGGATGAACTTTTCGTCGAACAGGCCCTCGGTGACGATCACATGCGCCAGCGCCGTCATCACGGCCACGTTGGTGCCGGGCTTCAGCGGCAGATGATAGGCCGCCTCCACATGAGGCGTCTTGACGAGGTCGATGCGGCGCGGATCGATGACGATCAGCTTTGCCCCCTGCCGCAGCCGCTTTTTCAGCCGCGAACCGAAGACCGGGTGGCCGTCCGTCGGGTTGGCGCCGATGACGACGACGACATCCGAATGTTCGACGCTGTCGAAATTCTGCGTGCCGGCGGATGTGCCGAAGGCCTGGCCGAGCCCGTAACCGGTCGGCGAATGACAGACGCGGGCGCAGGTATCGACGTTGTTGTTGCCGAAACCGGCACGGATAAGCTTCTGCACGAGATAGGTTTCCTCGTTCGTGCAGCGTGACGACGTGATGCCACCGACCGCTTCTCGGCCGTACTGATATTGGATCCGCCGGAATTCCAGCGCGACGTGAGCATATGCTTCTTCCCAGGTCACTTCCCGCCACGGATCGGAAATCTTCTCGCGGATCATCGGGTTGAGAATGCGATCCTTGTGGGTGGCGTAACCATACGCAAAACGACCTTTGACACAGGAGTGACCACGGTTCGCCTGCCCGTCCTTCCACGGCACCATACGGACAAGCTCCTCACCGCGCATTTCCGCCTTGAACGAGCAGCCGACGCCGCAATAGGCGCAGGTCGTCACCGCCGAATGCTCCGGCTGGCCGATCGCGATGACCGACTTTTCCGTCAGCGTCGCGGTCGGGCAGGCCTGCACGCAGGCGCCGCAGGACACGCATTCGGAATCGAGGAAATGTTCATGCGCGCCGGGCGAGACGCGGCTTTCGAACCCACGACCCTCGATCGTCAGCGCAAACGTGCCCTGCACTTCCTCGCAGGCGCGCACACAGCGCGAGCAGACGATGCATTTGGACGGATCATAGGTGAAGTACGGATTGGATTCGTCCTTCGGCATCCACTTGGCGTTGATCTCGCCGCTGTTGCGGGCGCGGACATGATTGTCGCCTTCATAGCCATAGCGAACGTCGCGCAGACCGACGGCACCCGCCATGTCCTGCAATTCGCAGTCGCCATTGGCGGCGCAGGTGAGACAGTCGAGCGGGTGATCGGAAATGTAGAGTTCCATGACACCGCGGCGGATATCCTTCAGCCGGCCCGTCTGGGTATGGACGACCATGCCCGGCATGACAGGCGTCGTGCAGGAAGCAGGCGTGCCGTTGCGGCCCTCGATCTCGACGAGACAGAGGCGGCACGAACCGAACGCATCGACCATGTCGGTGGCGCAGAGTTTCGGCACCTGGATGCCCGCCTCCATCGAGGCCCGCATGATCGACGTGCCTTCCGGCACGCTGATGGAGCGGCCATCAATTGTGAGTGTCACCTGCGCTTCGGAGCGCGAGGCGGGTGTGCCGTAGTCGATTTCATGAACGAGGGACATGGATCGCTCCTTCGCTGGTCTTGTTGCTCGAGGCTTCCGTCCGCCCCTCATCCGCCTGCCGGCACCTTCTCCCCGTCCAGACGGGGAGAAGGGCAGTTGCGGCAACCTCTCCGTCCCCCGCCAATGTCGGGCGGGCCACAACCCTTC
>JBQGDG010000456.1:0-2791 GCA_052038935.1 Neorhizobium sp.
TGCCGGCGCAGCATATCGAGAAAGCCGCGCGCATCGGCGGCCTGCAGGCGCAGTTTCGCCGCACCGTTATAGGCGAGCAGAGACCCTTCCACGCGGCCGTCGGCGGAAAGAGTGGCCCCCGCCAGATCGCCGACCGAAAGACGTTCCAGCGAAAGCACTCCGCCCGCGATCGTGAAGGCCGTGTCGACATTCTCGGCCGCGACCCCGAAAGCCGTAAATCGCTGCGCCTTGAGATTGGCCTCCAGGCGATGATCCAGCACGTCGCGGCCCGCGTCCTCGCCGGTCACCAGCGATGCCAGCGCCCGCATAGCATCCACGTCGATCTCGTCACCGGACAGGCTCACGGAAAGATTGGCGCCCTGCCCTTCGTCCGACCGGCGCTCGATACTGCCGCGCAGCGTTGCCGGCCCGATACCCAGTTCGAGTTCGCGAAAGAGCTGGGTTCCGGTGGTGAGGTCCACCTTGGCCGAAAAACCGGCTGCGCGAAGCTGGCGGATCGCGGGATCGACATGGCCGGAAAGCCAGTCGGCAAGACCGGAAGGCTGGGTCGAGGCAAAAAGCACGTCGCCGACGAAGGATGGTTCCCCCTGCAGGACCAGACCACCGCTCGCTTCCATTCTGGTGCGCCCCGGAAGGGTCGCAACGGCCTTGTCCACGGTCCAGCCCCGATCGGCCGGACGCACGTCGAGCTGGATGTCGCGTACCGTCGTATCGTTCAGCACGACGGCCGGCAGTTTCAGGCTTGCCCGTCCGGGCACCTGCGGGATCGGTATGGACGCGGCGACCTCGACGAACGCCTGCAGCCGGCGTTGCGCGGAGGCCGCGGCATCTCTGCCCGTCTTGCCCCTCGCGCCTTGCCCCAGCCGGTTTATATCGATCTGCTGCCCCTCGGCGGTGAGCAGGAATTCCGCGCTGCTGCCGGTATCGAGGGTGGCTTCGCCAGTCACCACATAGGGATCGTCCAGCGCCCCGACTTCGAGGCGATATTCCGCGATCCGGATCCGGTCATTGGTCAGATCGAAACTTCCCTTGACGCGCGGGCGGGGCGGCGGGGCCGCTACAGGTTCGCTCTCGTCTTCCTCCTGCAGCACGCTTGCGGCAAAACTGCCGCTATAGGTTGGCACGTTGTCCGCGACGGCCAGCTCGCCTTCCAGGTTGATCTCCAGGGGTTCGGAATCCGGCCAGAGACGGAGGCGGAGCGGCAGGCGTCCCGTACCCGCATTGAGCGACCCGGTTGCGACGCTGAAACGCGCCTCCTCGCCGTCGAGCGCGGCATTGCCCTCGCCGCGCCAAGGCCCGGCAAGAGAAGCCGCGGACATCTCGGCCGCCAGGCCCGTCAGGTTGCGCGAACGTCCAGACCGTTCGTCGATGACGGCAACCTGCCCGCCGCTGATATGAACGTCCTCAATGACGACGAGCCGCGTCGGAATGGCGGGCCGGCTGCCGCGCATCCAGTCGAGCGTGCCATCTTTCAGGATGCGGACGCGCGCAACCGGTTCCTCGATGCGCATGTCGAAAATCCGCGCTTCGCCGGAAAGGAACGGGGCCAGTTCCATGTCCATGGAGAACCGTGCGACCCTCGCCTGCGGCTCGCCGTCGATGTCCTGCCCGACGCGGACGTCGTGCAGCGTGATCGAAGGAAACGGCAGGATGCGGGCATCGACATCTCCGTGAACGGAAACCTTTTTTCCGAGCATTCGGCTGGCCTGCTGCTCGAACTCGACCCGGAAACTCGACCAGTCCACGACGAACGGCGCAAGCAGCGCTGCAAAAAGCACCACGACGATCAAGCCGCCGATTGCCACCATCACGCGTCCGAACACGGTTTCATGCCTCCAATTTCAACATCCAGACTAGAGCACGGACCGTTCCGTTCAAGTCAAGCTTTCGCCAGCCTGAAAATCTTGCCTGGATTGAAGATGTTGTCGGGATCGATGCTCCGCTTGATCGACCGCATGAGATCGACCGCGCCTCCGAGCTCCTCGTCCAGCATCGCCATCTTGCCTTGTCCGATGCCGTGTTCGCCCGTGCATGTACCGTCCATCGCCAGCGCCCGGCGGCCAAGACGCTCGGTGAATGCCTCGACATTGGCGACGGAAGCCGGATCCTGACTGTCGAACAGGGCAAGCACATGGAAGTTGCCATCGCCGGCATGGCCGACGATCGGCGCCAGCAGCCCGGATTTTCGGATATCGGCCTGGGTTTCGACGACGCATTCGGCAAGGCGCGAGATCGGCACGCACACATCGGTGGAAAGGCCGTTCAGCGCGGGATCGAGCGCACGGCCGGCCCAGTAGGCGTTGTGACGCGCCGTCCACAATCTCGTGCGCTCCTCGGCATTCGCAGTCCATTGGAACGCGTCGCCGCCACATTCGGCGGCGATCTCGGCAAATTGCTCCGACTGCAGCCGGACCGTCTCCTCCGAGCCGTGGAACTCGAGAAAAAGCGTCGGCTTCTCCGCATAAGCAAGACCGGAATACGCATTGCAGGCGCGAATCTGCATGTCGTCGAGAAGCTCGATACGGGCGACGGGCAGCCCCATCTGGATCGTCATTATGACGGCATTGCACGCAGCCTCGACAGTCGGGAAGGCGCAGACACCGCCGCCGATCTTTTCCGGTATGCCCTGAAGCCGTAGCGTCACCGAGGTGATGATGCCGAGTGTCCCTTCGGCGCCGACGAAAAGCCGCGTCAGGTCATACCCGGCCGATGATTTCTTGGCACGCCGGGCGGTGTGTATTTCCTCGCCGTCGGCGGTGACGACGGTCAGCGCGACCACATTGTCTTTCAT
>JBQGDG010000457.1:0-1877 GCA_052038935.1 Neorhizobium sp.
TCGCCGCCATCAGCGCCGCCACCGCGGCCACCAGCGCCATGACGGCACCGAAGAGATCGGCCGTGAAGGCGATGCCGAAGGGCGGCAGCCAGCGCCCCATCGTCATGGTGACCGGACCGTGGGCGAGAACCTGGGCAAGCAGGGCGATATCGACGACGACGAGCAGGCCGAGCGCGCCGATGGCGATCGTGCCGTGGAGACGGACGGACTTGCGCACCATCATCAGGATCGCGCCGGCGGCGATCATCAGCACCGGCGGCAGGACGGTCAGCCATTCGGCAAGACCGGGCGGCGCGAGGATCATGGCGGCGGCGAGATCGACGGAGGTGGATGCGGGAGCGGCCATCAGGTGAGGCTCCTGCAGTGCAGCTCGGCTTTCCCGGCCGCGAGCGTCAGCGCCGGTACCTGCCTCTCATCCGCCTGCCGGGACCTTCCGCCCGTCATGACCAGGAAAGCGAGACCCGTGAACGCGGCCCGTCCCCTCGCCCCGGCCGCGGGGGGAGCATCGGGGCTGGAGGCATATCTCGAAGCAAGCCGGAGGGGCGCGGATGGAGTGAGGTTCATGCCGTTAATATCCCGTCGGCGGCAGCGGTTCGTCGCGCGGCTCGGCAAGCCGCATCTCGTCGGTGCTGTCGGTGCCGAGTTCCTGGAAGGCCCGGTAGGTGAGCACCAGCAGGAAGGCGAAGAAGGAAAAGGAGATGACGATCGCCGTGAGGATCAGCGCCTGCGGCAGCGGATTGGCCGTGTCCATGCCGAGCACGTCGGCGCCTGCCGGAATGATGGGCGGCACTTCGCGCGTGATGCGGCCGGCGGTAAACAGCAGCAGGTTCACCGCATTGCCGAAGAGGACGACGCCGAGCAGGATGCGGATGGTGAATTTCGACAGCATCAGATAGACGGCGGCGCTGAAGAAGAGGCCGATCAGGCCGACGAACAGGGTCTCCATCATCGCCCTTCTCCTCCATCGTCTTCGCCCGGCTCGGTTTCGAGCGCCAGCGCGATCGAGGTGATCGAGCCGACGACGACGAGGTAGACGCCGACATCGAAGGACATGACGGTCGACAGCGGCACCTCGACGCCGAAGATCTGCGGATAGATCCACAGGCCGGTCATGAAGGGGACGCCGGCGACGAGGGACACCAGACCGGAGACGGTGGACAGGAACAGGCCCGCGCCGGCAATCGCCATCGGGTGGAACTGGATTGCCCGCTGCACCGCGCCGGGGCCGTAGGCGATGCCGAAGATCGCCAGCGCCGAGGCGGCGATCAGCCCGCCGATGAAACCGCCGCCCGGTTCGTTATGGCCGCGCAGCAGGACGAAGACCGAAAAGAGCAGCATCAGAGCGGTGACGACGGGAGCGACCGTGCGGAGAATGAGCGTGTTCATCGTCCCTCCCCCTTGCTGCCCGCCCGCACCCGGATCAGCGCCAGAACCGCAAGGCCGGTGATCATCACCACCGAAATCTCGCCGAGCGTATCGACGCCGCGGAAATCGACGATGATGACGTTGACGACATTGGCGCCGTGAGCGATCACCTTGGAATAGGTGTTGAAGAATTCCGTCAGCAGCGGATCGAAGGGACGCGCGACAGCTTTCAGCAGAAGCATGGCGAAGCCGAGGCCGCAGGCTATGGCAATGGTCGCGTCCAGCACGATCTGGCTGACCGGCCGGTGATCGGTGACGGAAAGCCTGAGCCGGGTCATGACCAGCGCCAGGATCACCACCGACAGGGTCTCGACCATGAACTGGGTGAAGGAGAGGTCCGGCGCACCGAACAGAAGGAAGATCACCGCCACGGCAAAACCCTGGATGCCGAGCGACACGATCGCCGTCAGCCGGTCGTCGGCGCGCAGGACGGCGGCGATGCCGAGCGCGGC
>JBQGDG010000458.1:0-1970 GCA_052038935.1 Neorhizobium sp.
CTGTCGACCGTGCCGGAAGGCTTCAACGTGCACCGCACGATCAAGCGCTTCATGGAAAACCGCGCACAGATGATCGAAACCGGCGAAGGCATCGACTGGGCGATGGGCGAAGCGCTCGCCTTCGGTTCGCTCGCCGTCGAAGGCACGAAGATCCGCCTGTCGGGCCAGGATTGCGAACGCGGCACGTTCTCGCAGCGTCACTCGGTCCTCTACGACCAGGACAGCGAGGAGCGCTACATTCCGCTCTCCAACCTGCAGGCCGGCCAGGGCAAGTATGAAGTCATCAACTCCATGCTGTCGGAAGAGGCCGTGCTCGGCTTCGAATACGGCTATTCGCTGGCCCGCCCGAATGCGCTGACGCTTTGGGAAGCCCAGTTCGGCGACTTCGCCAACGGTGCACAGGTCGTGTTCGACCAGTTCATCTCGTCGGGCGAACGCAAGTGGCTGCGCATGTCCGGCCTCGTCTGCCTTCTGCCGCACGGTTACGAGGGCCAGGGCCCGGAACACTCCTCGGCCCGCCTCGAGCGCTGGCTGCAGATGTGCGCCGAAGACAACATGCAGGTCGCCAACTGCACGACGCCGGCCAACTACTTCCACATCCTGCGCCGCCAGGTGAAGCGCGACTTCCGCAAGCCGCTGATCCTGATGACGCCGAAGTCGCTGCTGCGCCACAAGCGGGCGACCTCGACGCTCGCCGAAATGGCCGGCGAGAGCTCGTTCCACCGCCTGCTGTGGGACGATGCGGAGGTGATCAAGGACGGCCCGATCAAGCTGCAGAAGGATGCCAAGATCCGCCGCGTCGTGATCTGCACCGGCAAGGTCTATTACGACCTGCTCGAGGAACGCGAAAAGCGCGGCATCGACGACGTCTACCTGCTGCGTATCGAACAGCTCTATCCGTTCCCGGCGAAGGCTCTGATCAACGAGCTGTCGCGCTTCAAGAACGCGGAGATGGTCTGGTGCCAGGAAGAGCCGAAGAACATGGGCGCCTGGGCATTCATCGACCCGTATCTGGAATGGGTGCTGGCGCATATCGACGCCAAGTACCAGCGCGTCCGCTACACGGGCCGCCCGGCCGCCGCATCGCCTGCGACCGGCCTGATGTCGAAGCATCTGGCGCAGCTCGAAGCCTTCCTCGAAGACGCACTCGGCGGCTGATTTTTCAGCCGTCTCCCCTACATTGACCGAAACGAAATCTGAGAAACACGGAAACAGATCATGGCCACCGAAATCCGCGTCCCAACCCTCGGCGAGTCCGTCAGCGAGGCAACCGTAGGCACCTGGTTCAAGAAGGTCGGCGACACGGTCAAGGCCGATGAACCGCTCGTAGAACTGGAAACCGACAAGGTCACCGTCGAAGTTCCGGCACCCGCCTCCGGCGTGCTGACCGAGATCGTCGCCCAGAACGGCGAGACCGTCGGCCTCGACGCGCTGCTCGGCCAGATCGGTGAAGGTGCCGCGGGATCGGCTGGCGCCGCTCCGGCCGCAAAGCCCGCGGAAGCTGCCCCGGCAAAAGCTGCCGAGCCGGCCGCCGCTCCGGCTCCTGCCGCAGCGCCCGCGGGCGGTTCCTCCATGCCGGCCGCTCCGGCTGCCGCCAAGGTCGCCGCAGACACCAACATCTCGACCGACGATATCGACGGTTCGGGCAAGCGTGGCCAGGTGCTCAAGGGCGACGTACTGGCTGCGATCTCCAAGGGTTCTTCCGCCCCGGCTCCGGCTGCTGCCGCACCGGCCGCTCCGCGCCCGGTCTCGTCGGCCGACGATGCTTCGCGCGAAGAGCGCGTCAAGATGACCCGCCTGCGCCAGACGATCGCCAAGCGCCTCAAGGACGCACAGAACACCGCCGCCATGCTGACCACCTACAACGAGGTGGACATGTCGGCCGTGATGGACCTGCGCAACCGCTACAAGGACGTGTTCGAGAAGAAGCACGGCGTGAAGCTCGGCTTCATGGGCTTCTTCACCAAGGC
>JBQGDG010000459.1:0-2858 GCA_052038935.1 Neorhizobium sp.
GCCTGGATGACGTCGACGAAACTGTCGTCGGCGACGACCTCCAGCTGGATGTCGGGATAGGTTTCCAGAAAACGCGGCACGATGGCCGGCATTACCAGCCGCGCCACGCCGACCGGCACGTTGAGCTTCAGCGTCCCGGCAGGCTTGTCGCGAAAACCGTTGACGACATCGAGGGCCGACTCCATTTCGCTCAATGCCGGGCCGAGCCGTTCGAGCAACCCCGCGCCCGCCTCCGTCGGCACGACGCTGCGTGTGGTCCGGTTGAGAAGCCGCACGCCGAGCTGCGTCTCCAGCCGGCGGACCGCCTCGCTGAGCGCCGATGCGCTCACCCCGCTCGTTCTCGCACCCTGCCGGAACCCCTTCGCACGCGCGACGGTTATGAATGCTCCAAGATCTCCGAGATCGACGCCCATTGTTCCGTTTTCCGCACAGCCCGTTCGGATTGTATCGGATTTTCGAAAGAAGCGACAGGTTCTATCTCCCTGTCGTCACTCACAGTCGCATCTCGTCCAAAGGAGACCACCATGTCCTCACTTGAGAAATCCGGCACGTTCAAGCTCGGCGATCGCACCGTCAAGCGTCTCGGTTACGGCGCCATGCAGCTTGCCGGCCCCGGCGTCTTCGGCCCGCCGAAGGACCGTTCGGCCGCCATCGCCGTCCTGCGCGCCGCGATCGAGGCCGGTGTCGATCATATCGACACCAGCGACTTCTACGGCCCTCACGTCACCAACGAGATCATTCGCGAGGCACTTGCCCCCTATCCCGGCGACCTCACCATCGTCACCAAGGTCTCAGCGAAGCGCGGCCCGAAAGCCGAATGGCTTCCGGCCATGTCGAAGGAGGAATTGACCGCGGCCGTCCACGACAACCTGCGTAATCTAGGCATCGACGTTATCGACGTCGTCAATTTCCGCTCCATGCTCGACGTGCACGGGCCGGCGGAAGGATCGATCGAGGAGCAGGTCACGGTGCTGGCAGACCTTCAGCGGCAGGGCCTCATCCGCCACATCGGCCTTTCCAACGTGACGGCGAAACAGATCGCCGACAGCCGCAGGATCACGGAGATCGTCTGCGTCCAGAACATGTACAATCTCGCGCATCGGCAAGACGAGGCGCTGATCGGACAACTGGCACGGGAAGGCACCGCCTACGTGCCCTTTTTCCCGCTCGGCGGCTTCTCGCCGCTCCAGTCCTCGACGCTCTCCGATGTCGCCGCCCGCCTAGACGCCACCCCGATGCAGGTCGCTCTTGCCTGGCTTCTGCAGCGTTCGCCGAATATCCTGCTCATCCCCGGCACGTCATCGGTCGGCCATCTTCAGGAAAACCTCGCCGCGGCCGACATCGAATTGCCGGAAGACGCCGTGCGCGAGCTCGACGGCATCGCCGGCGAGACGGCCGGCTGATTTCGATGCGCCGTCCTCGGACGGCGCATGCAGGCTTTCACCCGCCGCTCTCGACTACTTCTTGCGGGATTGCCGCCGCTCCAGGAGCTTCAGGTCGCGATTGGGCTCGACACGATAGGTCTCGCGGTAATCGCTGCCATTGCTGTGGAACTCGTGCTGAAGCAGGCTCCCAACGGGGGCCTTCTTGAGCTTGGTCTTCGGTTGGGTCGGATAAATCAGGCTTCCGGGAATAGGATCGATGGTCACGGCATCGGCCGGCAGTGCAAAGACCACGGAAGCAATGAGGATCACTGTTGCAGTTTTTCTCATGGTCAGCTCCTTGTGAACGGCTTGCGGTACCCTGGACGCGAATGTCCGGTACGGCTGGCCATCCGGCGCGATCATAACCCCAGACCGGAACCGATGGTATTGTCGGCGATTGCCGCAAACGGCGACATCGCTCAACCTTTAGAGGGATAAAAACGGGCCGGCGGAAATGTCCCGCCGGCCCGTAGCCTCATAGCGTCAGTGAGCGATCGGACGTGATCACACGTACCGGTTCACCACGTTCTCCAGATATTCCTGGCGGCCGGAAACCGGCTCCGGATTGATATCGCCGCTCTCCACCATGGCGGCGATCTCGTCGAGCTTGTATTCGCCGCGCAGCAGCTTCTGCGCCTCGGGGCTTTCCCACTTCGCGTAACGCGCATCGAGCGGCTTCGACAGGGCCTCGTCCTCGATCATTTTCGCTGCGGCCTTCAGGCCACGGGCGCAGCAATCCATGCCGCCGATATGGCCGATCAGCAGATCCTGGGGATCGAGCGACTGGCGGCGCAGCTTGGAATCGAAGTTCGTGCCGCCATTGGTGAAGCCGCCGCCGGCCAGCACGTGGTAATAGGCGAGCGCCATCTCCGGGACGTTGTTGGGGAACTGGTCCGTATCCCAGCCCGACTGGTAGTCGTTGCGGTTCATGTCGATCGAGCCGAAAATGCCGAAGGCGTTCGCCATGGCCAGTTCGTGCTCGAAGGAATGGCCGGCGAGGATCGCATGACCCTGCTCGATATTGACCTTCACTTCCTTCTCCAGCCCGTGTTTCTGCAGGAAGGCGTAGACGGTCGAGACGTCGTAGTCGTACTGGTGCTTGGTCGGCTCCTGCGGCTTCGGTTCGATCAGGATCGTTCCGGTGAAACCGATCTTGTACTTGTACTCGACGACGAGGTTGAGGAAGCGGCCCATCTGGTCGAGCTCGCGCTTGAAGTCGGTATTGAGGATCGTCTCATAACCTTCGCGGCCGCCCCACAGAACGTAATTAGCCCCACCGAGCCGCTTCGTCGCGTCCATGCAGGTCTTTACCGTCGCCGCTGCGAAAGCGAAGACGTCCGGATCCGGGTTCGTTGCGGCACCCGCCATATAGCGGCGGTGCGAGAACATGTTCGCCGTTCCCCAGAGCAGCTTCGTGCCCGTCTCGTCCTGCTT
>JBQGDG010000460.1:0-3409 GCA_052038935.1 Neorhizobium sp.
GCGCTCGACCGGGCGATGATCCCGCTCGGTTCCTGCACGATGAAGCTGAACGCGACGGCGGAAATGCTGCCGATCACCTGGCCGGAATTTTCGGATATCCATCCGTTCGTGCCGGCCGACCAGGCGCTCGGCTACAAGGAAATGATCGACGACCTGTCGGCAAAGCTCTGCCAGATCACCGGTTACGACGCCTTCTCCATGCAGCCGAATTCAGGCGCGCAGGGCGAATACGCGGGCCTGCTCACCATCCGCAACTACCACATTGCCAATGGCGACGCGCATCGCGATGTCTGCCTCATCCCCACCTCCGCGCATGGCACGAACCCCGCCTCCGCACAGATGGTGGGCATGAAGGTCGTGGTCGTAAAGGTGCGCGACAACGGCGATATCGACCTCGACGATTTCCGCACCAAGGCTGAACAGCATGCTGCAAACCTTTCCTGCTGCATGATCACCTACCCTTCGACGCATGGCGTGTTCGAGGAAACGGTGAAGGAGATCTGCGACATCACTCACAGGCATGGTGGCCAGGTCTATCTCGACGGCGCCAACATGAACGCCATGGTCGGCCTGTCGCGGCCCGGTGACATCGGTTCGGACGTATCGCACCTCAACCTGCACAAGACCTTCTGCATTCCGCATGGCGGCGGTGGCCCCGGCATGGGCCCGATCGGCGTCAAGGCGCATCTGGCGGCACACCTGCCTGGCCATCCCCAGTGGGACGGTCGCGAAGGCGCGGTGTCGGCGGCTCCCTTCGGTTCGCCGTCGATCCTGCCGATCTCCTGGTCCTACTGCCTGATGATGGGCGGCGAAGGCCTGACGCAGGCGACCAAGGTAGCGATCCTCAACGCCAACTACATCGCGGCCCGGCTGAAGGGCGCGTACGACGTGCTCTACAAGTCGGAAGCCGGCCGCGTGGCGCATGAATGCATCATCGACACGCGCCCGCTCAACGCCTCTGCCGGTGTCACGGTCGACGACGTTGCAAAGCGGCTGATCGACTGCGGCTTCCACGCGCCGACGATGAGCTGGCCGGTCGCCGGCACGCTGATGATCGAGCCGACCGAATCGGAGACCAAGGCGGAGCTCGACCGTTTCTGCGATGCGATGCTGGCGATCCGCGAGGAAGCCCGCGCCATCGAAGAAGGCCGGATGGACAAGGTCAACAACCCGCTGAAGAACGCTCCGCATACCGTCGAAGACCTCGTCGGCGAATGGGACCGTCCCTACAGCCGCGAACAGGCCTGCTACCCGCCGGGCGCCTTCCGCGTCGACAAATACTGGTCGCCGGTCAATCGTGTCGACAACGTCTACGGCGATCGCAACCTGCTCTGCACCTGCCCGCCGCTCGAGGACTATGCCCAGGCGGCAGAGTGAGGCCGGCCTGCCCGACGCCGTATCGAACATTGGAAGGCCCGCAGCCGCGGGCCTTCCGAAAGCCAGCAACACATTGATATTTCTTTACTATTCTATAATGCCGGAGCCAATCCGGCTTCTCGACGGCCGCCTGCCGTCGCCTCCGGGAAGCCACCTCTAGCGGATTATTTCCTGACTGCCCTTGTCTTGTCCCATTTGGTTGCTATGTTCTGTCGCATCGAACTTTGCTAGCGACTCCGTCGGCAGCCTTGCGGCTCTTTCTGATTTCCTCTCATGGTCGATCTAACGCCGGTCCTCCAAAGATCGGCAAATTTCCCAGCGATTGAAAGGAAATCGTTATGAATACCGGCACTGTAAAGTGGTTCAACAGCACCAAGGGCTTCGGCTTCATTCAGCCTGACAACGGCGGCCAGGACGTTTTCGTCCACATTTCGGCCGTAGAGCGCGCTGGCCTTCGTGGCCTCAACGACGGTCAGAAGATCAGCTACGAAATCGTTCAGGACAAGCGTTCGGGCAAGAGCTCGGCCGACAACCTCCGCGCAGAATAAGTTTTGTCGTTGCGTTGCGTGACCACGGATGTACTGGCACGCAACGAGCAGCGACGATAGTGGAAGGTCGGGTTATCGCCCGGCCTTTTGTTTTTCGTCCATCGCTTTTGAAAGTCGCTTGTGGCAAGATGGCTCGATAGAGCGGTCGCCATCTGGCGGGTCGGCCCGGCGCGTTGCGTATTTGATGCAAGGCGCAGAGATCGGGCGTGACATTCCCGCCAGGATGGCCATAAGCAGTTAGATCAAGGTCAACAGTAGCGGTTCAACCGCGCAAGGAGAGATATTGCAAGTCATCGTCCGAGATAACAACGTCGATCAGGCACTGCGCGTGCTCAAGAAGAAGCTTCAGCGCGAAGGCGTGTTCCGCGAGATGAAAGCTCGCAGCGCCTATGAAAAGCCGTCTGAAAAGCGCGCCCGCGAAAAGGCTGACGCCATTCGCCGCGCCCGCAAGCTCGCCCGTAAGCAGGCTCAGCGCGAAGGCCTTCTTCCGGCACCCAAAAAGAAGGTTATCGGCCGCGGCCGATAAGCGATCGACCGATGTGGGCGGCACGATCTCCATGATCTACGCCGCACCACGACCCCTCACTATTTCCCTGCACAGGCGGAACGCTGCGTTCCTCACAGGTTGTTCGAAGCGGACGACCGAAATCCCCGGAGGATGAAGGCATGACGGCGACCAAGGACCAATTCTTCAAGCCCGAAAAACTGTCTGCCCAGGCCAAGGCCGAGCAAACGAATGCCGTCGTCCGTGACATTCTCGAAGCGGAGGTGACGGCACGCGAGAAGAAGACGGAAAAGCTCCGCGCCCTTCGGCTTGCACAGGCCGGAGACCCCGCGGCCGCCCCGGCGACACCACCCAAGACACGCAAACGCGGCAAGTAGTTCGCAAGCGCGGGCGGCCGACGCGCCGGCGCCGGCCGATCATTCCTACCTTGTCCCTCCGAATCGATTAGGCCGCCGATGGAACGCGGGCGATCACCTTGATCTCGAAATCGAACCCCGCGAGCCAGTTCACGCCGACCGCCGTCCAGTTCGGGTAGGGCTTTTCTCCCAGAAACTTTGCACGCACCGCCTGAACCGTATCGAACTGGTTCTGCGGATCGGTATGGAAACTTGTCACGTCGACAATATCGTCGAACGTGCAGCCTCCCGCTTTCAGCACGGCGCCGAGATTGTCGAAGGCAAGCTGCACCTGTTTTTCAAAATCGGGCTCGGGAGAACCATCCTCGCGGCTGCCGACCTGTCCTGAAACGAAAAGAAGATCGTCCGATCGGATCGCTGCAGAGTAGCGATTGATTTCATAGAGAGCCTGCCGACCGGCAGGAAATATCGCTTCACGTCTGGCCATGATGAGCTCCTTGTTCGTGTGTCAGCAGGGCAAGGTCGCACCTTGCTCCGCTTCACTTGCCGAGAACGATTTGATATACGTCCCGTATGTAAGTTTTTTAGTTTACATACGCTACGTATGTCAACACATGCATTAC
>JBQGDG010000461.1:0-1539 GCA_052038935.1 Neorhizobium sp.
GCGATGCCCGGACCCGCAAGCGGAAACTCCACCTGCCAGAAGGCCTGCCAGCGGGTGCAGCCGTCGATCTGCGCCGCCTCGGCCAGATCCTTCGGCACCTGCCGGAAGAAACCGTCGATCAGCCAGATGGTGAACGGCACGTTGAGCGCCACATAGGCCATGATCAGCCCGAAATGGGTATCGATGATGCCGAGCCGCGAATAGACGAAGAAGAGCGGCAGCGAGAGCGCGATCCCCGGCACCGTGCGCGTCAGCATCAGGCCGAGGAAGATCGAGGACTTTGCCTTGAAGCGAAAGCGGGCAAAGGCATAACCGCCCGCCATGCCGATCGCGAGCGCGATGACCGTCGAGGTGACGGAGATGATCAGCGAGTTGCGGAAATACTCGATGACCGGAATACCGCCCTGCCCCACGCCGGAAAACATCGCGACATAGGCATCCATGGACAGGTCCTGCGGGATCCAGACCGGCGGCTTCGCCATGATCTCGACCGTTGGGCGGAAGGAGGCCAGTACGATCCAAAGACCCGGCAGGCAGATGACCGTCATCGCCAGAAACAGGCCGATTTTGTGGGCGACCGACAGGATTATTCCGTTGAGGCGGGCTTTTGCGTTCTCGTTCATCTTGCTGCTCCCCCTACCACTCGGCCGCGATCTGGGTGCGGGCCGCAGAAAGCTTGCGGAAGAAATAGACGGTGAAGAGAATGGAAAGCAGGATCGCCACATAGGCCATGGCATTGGCAAGCCCCATTCGGGCATCGGCATAGGCGGTCCGCGAGACGAGCGTCCAGAGCAGTTCCGTGCGTTTGGCCGGTCCGCCATCCGTCATGATCTTGACGATGTCATAGGCGCGCGCGACGTCGAGCGACCGGATGGTCATGGCGATATAGGCGAAAGGCATGATGAATGGCCAAGTAACGTAGCGGAAGGTCTGCCATGGCGTGCACCCGTCGACACGGGCCGCCTCGATCGGCTCCTTGGGCATGGCGAGCAGGCCGGCAAGGATGAGGATGGCGAAGACGGAGGTGGACGACCAGATTTCGGCGACCAGGATCGCGATGAATGCCAGGGTACCGTCGATCAGCCACGGTATCGCCTGATCGGTCAGGCCGAGCGACTGCAGCGCATTGTTCACCAGACCGACATTGTCGTTGAACATGAACTTGAACTGGAAGCCGACGAGGATGGGCGAGAACATCATGGGAAACATCATGATGGTCCTGAGCGTCCGCTGGCCGGTCGTCGCCTTTTCGACGAGCATGGCAAGCCCCAAACCGAGCAGCATCTCGACATTGAGCGCGACGGTGAGCAGCAGCACCGTTCGCCCGAAGGCGGTCCAGAACTCCCAGTCCGTCAGGATACGTTCGTATTTGCGGACGCCGATGATGTTGTAGAGCGACGCCGGCTGGGTCAGCCTGAAAGACGTGAAGCTCGAATAGAGCGACAGGATCAGCGGCACGATGACGACGGCGGCGAGCACGACGATGGCGGGCAGCAGAAGCAGAAACGGCGCCGGGGGTCTCCAGCCTTTCATGAATAG
>JBQGDG010000462.1:0-2021 GCA_052038935.1 Neorhizobium sp.
CTCTGCGATCTCGCCGGTATCTCGATGGCCGGGATCGCTCCCTGGACCGACGGCGAGAGCCTGAAACCGGTGATCGACGGCGAGCCGCGCACCGCACCGGTGCTGATGGAATATGCGGCGGAGGCATCTTACGCGCCGCTCGTCGGCATCCGTGAAGGTCGGTGGAAATACGTCCATTGCGAACTCGATCCCGAGCAGCTCTACGATCTGGAGGCCGATCCGAAGGAGCTGAACAATCTTGCCGCCGATCCTGACCATGCAGGCGTTCTCGCCGGTTTCCGGGCCAAGCGGGACGCCAAGTGGGACATGGCCGAATTCGACGCCGCCGTGCGCGAAAGCCAGGCGCGGCGCTGGATCGTCTACGAGGCGTTACGAAACGGCGCCTATTATCCCTGGGACCATCAACCCTTGCAGAAAGCCTCCGAGCGCTACATGCGCAACCACATGAACCTCGACAATCTGGAAGACTCCAAGCGCTACCCCCGCGGCGAGTGACGCGCGAAAGGGCGGAGAATGAGAATGAAAGCACAGCCGAAAGCCAGCCATTTCATCGACGGCGAGTATGTGGAAGATACCGCAGGCAGCGTCATCGAGAGCCTCTATCCCGCCACCGGCGAGGTGATCGCAAGGCTGCATGCGGCCACGCCCGCTATCGTGGAAAAGGCGATCGCCGCGGCCAGGCGCGCCCAGCCGCAATGGGCGGCGATGAGCCCGACCGCACGCGGCCGCATATTGAAACGCGCTGCCGAAATCATGCGCGAGAGGAACCGTGAGCTTTCCGAACTCGAGACGCTCGATACCGGCAAGCCGATCCAGGAGACGATCGTCGCCGACCCGACCTCGGGTGCCGACAGTTTCGAATTTTTCGGCGGCGTGATCGCGGCCGGCATGAACGGCCAGTATATTCCGCTCGGCGGCGATTTCGCCTATACGAAGCGGGTGCCGCTCGGGGTCTGCGTCGGTATCGGCGCGTGGAACTATCCGCAGCAGATCGCCTGCTGGAAGGGCGCGCCGGCGCTCGCGGCCGGCAATGCCATGGTGTTCAAGCCGTCGGAAAACACGCCGCTCGGCGCCTTGAAGATCGCCGAGATCCTGATCGAGGCCGGCCTGCCGAAAGGGCTCTACAACGTCATCCAGGGCGACCGCAGCACCGGGCCGCTGCTGGTCAACCATCCCGATGTCGCCAAGGTGTCGCTCACCGGCTCGGTGCCGACCGGCCGAAAGGTGGCGGCAGCGGCTGCCGGCAGCCTCAAGCACGTGACGATGGAACTCGGCGGCAAGTCGCCTCTCATCGTGTTCGACGACGCGGATATCGAAAGCGCCATCGGCGGCGCGATGCTGGGCAATTTCTATTCGACCGGTCAGGTCTGCTCCAACGGCACCCGCGTCTTCGTACAGCGGAAGATCAAGGACCAGTTCCTGTCGCGGCTGAAGGAGCGGACGGAGAAGATCGTCATCGGCGAACCGATGAACGAAGCGACCCAGATGGGACCGCTGATCTCCTTCGACCAGCGCCAGAAGGTTCTCTCCTATATCGACAAGGGCAAGACCGAGGGCGCGACACTGCTGACCGGCGGCGGCATTCCGAACGACGTGACCGGCGAAGGCTATTACATCCAGCCGACCGTGTTTGCCGACGTGACCGACGAGATGGTGATTGCCCGCGAGGAGATATTCGGGCCGGTCATGTGCGTGCTCGATTTCGACGACGAGGACGAGGTGATCGCGCGGGCCAACGCCACGGAATTCGGCCTGTCGGCCGGCGTGTTCACCGCCGATCTGACGCGCGGGCATCGCGTGGTCGATCGGCTCGAGGCCGGGACGCTATGGATCAATACCTACAATCTCTGCCCGGTGGAAATTCCCTTCGGTGGCTCGAAACAGTCGGGCTTCGGACGGGAGAATTCGCTTGCGGCGCTGGATCATTACTCCGAGCTGAAGACGGTTTATGTGGGAATGGCACCAGTCGAGGCGCCGTATTGATCTGAGTGATTGAGCTGGCCTTTGTAACTGCGTCCGCC
>JBQGDG010000463.1:0-5617 GCA_052038935.1 Neorhizobium sp.
CCGCCGAGGATGTTGCGGATGGTGCCGTTCGGGCTCTTCCACATCTGCTTCAGGCCGAATTCCTCGACACGGGCCTCGTCCGGGGTGATCGTCGCGCATTTGATGCCGACGCCATGCTTCTTGATGGCGTTGGCGGCATCGACCGTCACCTGGTCGTTGGTCGCGTCGCGGTTTTCGACGGAGAGGTCGTAATATTCGATGTCGAGATCGAGATAGGGCAGGATCAGCTTGTCCTTGATCAGCTGCCAGATGATACGGGTCATCTCGTCGCCGTCGAGATCGACGACCGGATTTGCTACCTTGATCTTCTGCATGGACTTCCTCTTGTCGTAAGTGGGCCACATCGGCCCCGAATGGATCAACGGGGTGCGCTATAGCATCGCGGGGCCGGAACGCAAAGACGTCGGACCGGCATTCCGGCCATTTGAATGGCGAATTTGCCGGCCATAAGGAGCAGAATGCCGGCGGCACAGATTGCCCATTGCCAAATGGCCGCCCAGGAATAATGTCCGGCGCAACATGCTTCGAATTCGGATTGCCATCATGCGAAACCTGCCGCTCGTCATCGCCCTTTCCCTCATGCCGACACTTGCCGTCGCCGCCGATCCGCTCGGGCCCGTCAATGAGGTGATGAAGATCACGGAGAGCAACTGGAACAGCAACGACAGCGATTGGAAATTCATTTTCGATGCCGAACCGCTCGCCCGCCTGTTCAGCAAGCGGTTTCAGACGGCCTATGCGGACGCCTCCAAACATCCGGCCTACGAGACGGAAAACAACGAACCCGGCGACCCATTCGGTTACGACGTCGTTACTGCCTCGCAGGACGGCTGCCCGCTGCAGGATGTCAATATCGTCCCGTCGCCGCCGGTGGAGGGGAAGACCAGTGTGAAGGTTACCTTCAAGCAGTGGGCCTGCGTCGACGACACCGATCTGAAGAACAGCCTCAGCGAGGTCCGTTTCGACGTGATCGAGGAAGAGGGCAGGCCGGTGATCGACGACATCCACCGGGTTGCGGACGGCGAAAGCGATTCGGTCATCGAGGAAATGCAGTCGATCGCAAAGGGAGAGTAATGCTGGTCGACGATCGGTTCGCCGACTTTTCGTCACCGCCCGCAAGGAGCGCCAATGTCCGGGTTTGAGCCTCGACGCATCGCCCTGACGGTCGCCTCGACGCTGGTGGACCGGCTGAGGTCGCATGATCCGGCACTGTCGCGCGTCAAGATGGGAGCGCGCGTGACGCTGACCATCGTTGCATCGATCCTGGCCCTGATCGGCATTCACATCGCTGTCGTTCCGCTTCCGCCGATTTCCTATGCGTTGGCGATCGTGCTTTCGATCGAGGGAGGCGTCGCCGTTCGCGACAGAACGCCGGCCGAGCAATTGAAGACCCGCGCGATGGGCTGCGCGACAAGCCTGTTGTGCATCACGCTTGCGGCCCTGCTGGAGAGCAATCGGATTGTCGCGGATGTGGCGTTTCTCTGCGTCATCCTCGTGGCGACGCTGGCGCGCGTCTATGGCCAGCGCGGTTTCGCCATCGGCATGTTCGCTTTCATTTCCTATTTCATCGGCGCCTATCTGAGGCCGACCTTCGGCGAATTGCCTCTGGCGGCGCTCGGACCGGTGCTCGCTGTCGCCTTTGGACATCTCATCCGGACGCGGCTGCTTGCCGACGACTGGCGGCGGGATCTGCTCACGGCGATGAACGCGATCGAAACGAGGGTCTCCCGAATCCTGCTTCGCCTGTCGGCGCTCTCGCAACGCGGTGACGTGACGTATCGGGACCGGCTTGAACTTCGGCAGATGGCGGAGCATCTGAAGGACGCGGTGCTGATGGCCGAAGGCCTCATTCCGCGCGAACCGGCAAGCGCGAGCGCCGCCGAAACCGATCCTGCCACCATGATCTCCATGGCGATATTCGACGTCCATCTGGCGGCCGAGAGCGCGATCGTGCGCTCGCTCGACGCACCGGCGCCGCCAGTCCTGCTGCGTGCCCTTATCGACGGCGATAAAGACCTTGCGGCAAAGGTCGCCGAGAGTACGGCTGCGGAGACAGGCGGCGAGGCGATGCAGCAGACTGCCAGGGCGCTGCTCTGGCTGCAGCGCTCGTCGTCGACATTGGCGATGATAACGGAGAAGGGCGGTTCGACCCGCTTCCACGACCTTGCCGATGCACCGCCCCAGACGATCGACGAACCGGACCTTTCCTGGAGGAACCCGCTGGTGCGGGCGGCGATACAGATCACCATCGCATCGGCTGTCGCCATGGTCTTCGGATTGATGCTGTCGCGGGAGCGCTGGTTCTGGGCGGTGCTGACGGCCTTCCTCGTCTTCAATAATACCCGCTCGCGCGGCGACGCGGCCATCCGGGCGGCGCAGCGCTCGGTCGGCACTTTGCTCGGCGTCGCGATCGGACTGGCCGCCGCGACGCTTCTGGCGGACCAGACGCCGGCCCTCGTGCTCCTTGCCCTGGTCTGCGTCTTCCTGGCTTTCTATTTCCTCCAGGTCTCCTATGCGCTGATGAGCTTTTTCGTCACCATCGTCCTGTGCCTCGTCTACGGCCTGCTCGGCGAATTGACGCTGGACGTCCTGCTGTTGAGGCTGGAGGAAACGCTTGTCGGGGCGCTGGCCGGCGCCTTCGTCGCTTTCGTCATCTTCCCCGCTTCAACCCGTTCGACCGTCGAACTCGCGCTCGCCCGATGGTACGATGCGCTCGGGTTGCTGTTGGATGCGGTACGTGAGGGAGCGGGCGGGTATCGGCTCGTCGAACTCTCCAACCGGCTCGATGCCAGCTATCGCGACCTGACGGTCGCAGCCCGCCCCCTCGGCAGTGCCTGGTCGCTGGTAACGCGGCCCGGCCCGGTCCGGCAGACCTTGGCGGTTTTTCTCGCCGCATCATACTGGGCGCGGATCCTCGCCCGCGGAGCGGCGGATGCGGGAAATCCCCGCGATCCCGAAATTACGAAGGCCATCGACGCGGCCGGGTACGCTCTCGATCGCGCACGGAAGGGAGGCGCCGATTGCTTCTCGGCGGCGCGCCGGCCCCACGCCGCCGCCAGATCGGTATTGCCGTCGTCAGGGGACGGCGCCGTATTGGGAGCGGATATGGTCGCCAATCTGCTCGATCGCCTCTATCCACCGGCGTCGGAACGCGGCTGAACCAACAACCGGCTTGCCGTGGCCGTTCCGGAGAGGTATTCCGCGGCAGAAAAATGGAAGCGGATATGTCAGGGACGAATAGCGAGCGCGAACTCATTGCGGAAGGTCCGGCCATCATTCTGGTCGAGCCGCAACTCGGTGAAAACATCGGCATGGTGGCCCGTGCCATGGCAAATTTCGGCCTCGCGGAGCTTCGCCTCGTCAATCCGCGCGACGGCTGGCCGAGCGAGAAGGCCCGCTCGGCTGCCTCCAAGGCCGATCACGTGATCGACGGAACCAAGGTCTTCGATACGCTGGAGGATGCGATCCGCGACCTCAACTTCGTCTATGCGACCACCGCGCGCGAGCGTTATGGTTTCAAGCCGGTGCGCTCGCCGGTCTTTGCGGCGGCCACGCTGCGCGAGAAGTTCAAGGCCGGCGAGAAGACGGGCATCCTCTTCGGCCGCGAGCGCTGGGGCCTGAGCAACGAGGAAGTGGCGCTCGCCGACGAGATTGTCACCTTCCCGGTCAATCCGGCCTTTGCATCGTTGAATATTGCCCAGGCCGTTCTCCTGATGTCCTATGACTGGATGAAGTCCGGCATGGATGATCTCGACGACACCCGCTTCCAGCCGGTGGAACAGCGCCCCTCCACAAAAGAACAGGTCTTCGGTCTGTTCGAACATATCGAGGAGGCGCTCGACGCCCGCGGCTATTTCCATCCGCCTGAAAAAAAGCCCAAGATGGTCGACAATCTTCGCGCCGTATTGTCGCGACGGGGCTTTTCCGAACAGGAGATCAGCGTGTTCCGGGGGGTGATCAATTCGCTTGATCGCTTCCCGCGCAAGCGCCCGAAGCAGGAGACCCCGGCCCAAGGCGATGGGGTGGATCTGACGGCCGGGCCGCCGTCGGGAAGCGTGGCGGAGAGCGCGGGGAATGACGGCGACGAATGAGGTTAAACCGGTCCTGATGTTCGATTCGGGCATCGGCGGACTGACGGTGCTGCGCGAGGCGCGTGTACTGATGCCGGAACGCGGCTTCATCTATGTCGCCGACGATGCCGCCTTTCCCTATGGCAGTTGGGAAGAGGGCGCGTTGAGACAGCGCATCCTCACCCTTTTCGAGACGCTGCTCGCCGAACACGAGCCGGAAGTCTGCGTCATCGCCTGCAACACCGCCTTCACCCTGGCCGGCGCCGATCTTCGCGAAAAATTTCCCGGCATGACCTTTGTCGGCACGGTGCCGGCGATCAAGCCGGCCGCCGAACGGACCCGTTCCGGCCTCGTCTCGGTTCTGGCGACGCCCGGCACCGTAAAACGCGCCTATACCCGCGATCTGATCCAGTCCTTCGCCTCGCAATGCCACGTAAGGCTCGTCGGTTCGGAAAATCTCGCGCGCATGGCGGAAGCCTATATTCGCGGCGAAGCGATATCCGACGATGCGATCTCGGCGGAAATCGCCCCCTGTTTCGTCGAAAAGGACGGGAGGAGGACCGACATCGTCGTGCTGGCCTGCACCCATTACCCGTTCATGGCCAATGTCTTCCGCCGTCTTGCCCCGTGGCCCGTCGATTGGCTCGACCCGGCCGAGGCGATTGCCCGCCAGGCGCGTCGCAAGGTGAAGGTGGTCGACGGTGCCGAACATCCCGATGGTTACGACTTCGCCGTCTTCACGTCGGGCAATCCGGATTTCGCCACCCGCCGGCTGATGCAGGGCTTCGGGTTGCGCAGCGTCTGAACGGGGCGGCGGCATCGCTTCCTGTTGCGGATGTGCAACGGTTTCCTTCGTGAGTGCAATTTTCGATTGCGCGAGCTTGCGTATCTTTCGATGTCATGTCATGTTCCCGACATCCGCAACTCACACGAAGGGAGCGCAAAGATGACTGCATTTTCTGCAAATACTCGCCTCCTTGGCGGATATATCCCGGTGATGACCGGCAAGCTGCCGCGACGTCTGCGCGGATTGGCTTTCCAGGGCTGATAACCCCAGGAATCCGCCTTCTGGCATCTTCTCGATAACCATCTGACGTGCTCGATCTGATCGTGTGACGGCTCCGGCCGCCAGCGTGTTCGCGTGCGTCGCTTCCAACCTCGAAAGGACCCGGTCGCTGGCGCGAACCGGGGCGGAAAAGCTATGCGTAATTCACACGCAATGGTTGCCGACGTCCTGTCGGCAGAACTGGACGTCCTCTATCGGCGGCATGGGCCCTGGAGCCTGCTTCGTGCGCTCCTTGCCACCGTCGTTCGCAGGTCGTTGCACGCCGATATCAACCGCTCGATCGATCTCGACAATCATATGCGCAAGGATATCGGCCTGCCCGAGATCGCGCCGGAGGTCGACCGGGTGCTGCAGGCGCGCTTCGAGCAATGGCGGCAATATCTATGAGCGCCGACGTCGCTTGCCGCCGGCTTGCGCAAACGGACATGGCAGCCGCCGCGAATGTGTTTCGCCACGCATTCGACGAGCGGCTGCCATGGCT
>JBQGDG010000464.1:0-8677 GCA_052038935.1 Neorhizobium sp.
GATTTTCCCGGCCGGGTGTGGATCGTGCGTCTCATGGCGCTGCCCATGGGACTGCCGGCACTCGTCGGCGCGCTCGGACTGGTCGGCGTCTGGGGCCGGCAGGGCATCGTCAATGACGGGCTCGCCACCCTGGGCCTCGCGCAGCCCGTATCGATCTACGGGCTTTCCGGCATCCTTCTCGCGCACACGTTCTTCAACATACCGCTGGTGGTGCGCTTCCTGCTCGCCGCCCTCGAAAGGCTGCCGGCCGAATACTGGCTCCTGTCCGCCACGCTCGGCATGCGGCCGTTCTCGATCTTCCGCTTTATCGAGTGGCCGGCCTTGCGCCGGGTCGTGCCCGGAGTGGCGGGCCTGATCTTCATGCTGTGCGCCACCAGCTTCACCCTCGTGCTCGTCCTTGGCGGCGGACCGGCGGCAACGACGCTGGAAGTGGCGATCTACCAGGCGCTGCGGTTCGATTTCGATCCGCCCCGCGCCATCGCGCTCGCCTTCCTGCAGATCGCGGTGACCGCTTTCGTCATCGGCGTCATCGCGCTTTTGCCTGCCGCCACGGATACGCTGCGAAGCGGAGGCCGCAGGCGGCTGCGTTTCGACGGGCGCACGGCGGGCGCGCGGCTCTGGGATTGTGTCGCCATCGCCTTTGCCGTGCTCTTCATCGCCTTGCCGCTGGCATCCGTCGTCGTGGCGGGAGCAGGCGCGGATCTTTCGCGGCTGGTGACGACCCCGCTCTTCGCCCGTGCGGCAACCACCAGCTTCCTCATCGCGCTTGCCGCTGCGGCGCTCTCCGTTTCCGGCGCCTTCGCCATCGCGGTCACCCAACTTGCCATCGCCGAGCGACCCGGCCGCTCCCGACCGGAGAAACTTCTCTCGGTCGCACTCGCCGGCGCTTCATCGCTGGTTCTCGTCGTCCCGCCCGTCGTCATCGGCACCGGCTGGTTCCTCATCCTGCGGCCGATCGGCAATGTCGGCGATTATGCGCCCTTCCTCGTGGCCGTCATCAACGCAATGATGGCGCTGCCCTTCGTCGCAAGGGTGCTGACGCCGGCCATGGCGGAACACCGGCAGCAGAGCGCGCGACTGGCAGCGGCGCTCGGCATCACCGGCCTGAACCGCTGGCGCCTTATCGATCTTCCGGTGCTGACGCGGCCGGTTCTCACGGCCTTTTCCTTCGCAATGGCGTTGTCGCTGGGCGACCTCGGCGCGGTCGCCCTCTTCGGCTCGAATGACCTGATGACCCTGCCCTGGCTCGTATATAGTACGCTATCCAGCTATCGGACGAATGACGCGGACGGCTTGGCGTTGATCCTCGGTCTCGTCTGCCTCATGCTGACGATCCTCGGGACGGCCGGCGCGAGAGGAAA
This sequence comes from Neorhizobium sp., assembly GCA_052038935.1. Classification (GTDB taxonomy): domain Bacteria; phylum Pseudomonadota; class Alphaproteobacteria; order Rhizobiales; family Rhizobiaceae; genus Neorhizobium. The sequence goes on from JBQGDG010000464.1 coordinate 1,362, forward strand.
TCGGAATGCATGAAGGCATAAGGCTCGAAGACGTCTCGCTGCAGCTGGGAGCGACCCGGTTCCACTTCGCCTGCACACTGCAGCCCGGCATCGTGACCGCGATCACCGGCCCGTCCGGCTCGGGAAAATCGACGCTTCTCAATCTGATCGCCGGTTTCGAGATCCCGCAATCCGGCAGGATCTTCATAGCCGGCACTGAATACACGGCGAGCCATCCTTCCGAGAGGCCGCTCTCCGTCGTTTTTCAGGATCATAATCTCTTCGCTCATCTCGACGTCTTCACCAATGTCGGCCTTGGCGTGAACCCGGCCATGCGGCTCGGCAGCGCGGACAGGAGCAGGGTGGAGGATGCCCTCGCCCGTGTCGGCCTCGAGGGTTTCGGGGGTCGGATGCCGGGCTCGCTGTCGGGCGGCGAAAAGCAGAGGGTCGCGTTTGCCCGCGCCCTCGTGCGAAAGAGACCCATCCTGCTGCTCGATGAACCTTTCGCGTCTCTCGACGTCGATCTTCGCATCCAGATGTCCTCCCTGCTCGGCGAACTTCATCGCGAAACCGGCAATCTGGTCGTGATCGTCACCCATGACCGCGAGGAGGTGCGGCGCCTCGCCGACCGCGTCCTCTCGGTCGACGGCGGGCGCGTCCGACACGACATGGCCGCGGCCGACTTCCTTTCACGATCGAACGACAGCCTTTTTCCGGCAACGCCCGCGCCCGTTTGAAAGCACGTCATAAAGCGTGCTTGGGCGATGCCACAATTTGGACGTGGCGAAATGCCATCGCCTCCCCGTAAATTTCTTTTCAAATCAGGTAGAAGATACATATTCGGTTTGGAATATCTGTGCAGCCGACGCGAAAGACGGTAAGCGACGGCAGCCGGATAGGCGAAGAGGAGTGCGACGGCTTTCAGGCCGTCCCGCGCAGGTCCGGAGAGAATGGTGAAAGAGATCAGGCAGATCAGGAGCGATGCAGGGCGGCCGTACCGGTGGCGGCAGCTACGCGTGCTCCGGTCCGCAGCCGCCCTTTGTCTTGCGACTTCGATGCTCTACGGCTGCCAGTCGGTTTTCGAACAGGCCTACACGCCCAATGTTTCCCCTTCCGAAAATCCCCAGACGGTCGATCGGGTCCAGAAGAACGATCCCCGCGCCCAGATGGGCGCCCGCGAGCACCCGCGCATCGTCGCGAGCTACGGCGGTGAATATCGTGACGCCAAGACCGAACGGCTCGTCGCCCGGATCACCGGCGCCCTGACGGCGGTCTCGGAAAATCCGACCCAGTCCTTCCGCATCACCATCCTCAATTCGCCGGCGATCAACGCGTTCGCCCTGCCGGGCGGTTATCTCTATGTCACCCGCGGATTGCTCGCGCTCGCCAACGATGCGTCCGAAGTGGCAGCGGTCCTGTCCCATGAGATGGGCCACGTCACGGCCAATCACGGTATCGAGCGCCAGCGACGCGAAGAGGCCGAAGTCATCGCCAGCCGGGTCGTGGCGGAGGTCCTTTCGAGCGATCTCGCCGGCAAGCAGGCTCTCGCGCGCGGCAAGCTTCGTCTTGCCGCCTTCTCGCGCCAGCAGGAACTGCAGGCCGACGTGATCGGCGTGCGCATGCTCGGAGAAGCGGGTTACGATCCCTATGCCGCCGCGCGGTTCCTCGATTCCATGGCTGCCTATGCCCGCTATTCCGCCGTCGACCCCGACAGCGACCAGAGCCTGGACTTCCTGTCCAGCCATCCGAATTCGATCCAGCGCGTCGACCTGGCCCGCCGGCACGCCCGTGCCTTCGGCCAGGAGGGCACGGTCGGCGATCGCGGGCGCGACTATTATCTCGCCGGCATCGACGGCCTTCTTTACGGCGACAGTCCGCAGGAGGGTTACGTCCGCGGCCAGACATTCCTGCATGGAAGCCTCGGTATCCGTTTCGACGTGCCGCCGGATTTCGTCATCGACAACAAGGTCGAGGCGGTTCTCGCCACCGGGCCGGGAGAAACCGCGATCCGTTTCGACGGTGTCGCCGCCGGCGACAACAACAGTCTGACCAACTACCTGACGAGCGGCTGGGTCGCGGGACTGCAGCCGGAGACGGTGCGGGAAACGACGGTAAACGGGCTGCCGGCGGCAACCGCCAGAGCTTCGGCGGAGCGCTGGGACTTCGACGTGACGGTCGTGCGCGTCAACCAGCAGATATTCCGCTTTCTCACGGCCGTCCCGAAGGGAAGCGCCGCGCTGGTCACCACAGCCGACACGCTGCGCAACAGTTTCCGCCGCATGACGCCCGAGGAGATTGCGACGCTCAAGCCGCTGCGGGTCCGCATCGTCACGGTCGGGCCGAGCGACACCCTGGCGTCGCTTTCGGGGCGCATGATGGGTACCGACCGCAAGGTCGATCTCTTCAAGCTGATCAACGCGATGCCAGCCGGCGCGACGGTGTCGCCCGGCCAGAAAGTGAAGATCATCTCCGAATAGGAGTGATCAGCAGGCTGCGGCGGCCATCTGCGGATTGGCCGAGACGAGCGCGGATTTCAGCTTCTCGATCGCCCGGCTTTCAATCTGCCGAACCCGTTCCTTCGAAATGCCGAGTTCGGCGCCGAGCGCCTCGAGCGTCGCGCCGTCATCGGTCAGCCGGCGGGCGCGGATGATCTTCTTCTCGCGGTCGTTGAGCTTGGTCAGCGCACCCTGCAGCCATTTCAGCCGGCGCTCTCCGTCGATCATGCCGGAGACCTGCTCGTCGGGCAGAGGCTCGCCGCTGGCCAGCATGTCGAGGCGCTCGCCGCTGTCGGCATCGCCGGCGATCGAAGGGGCCTGGAGGGAAGCGTCATTGGCCGAAAGACGTGCGTCCATGGTCTGAACGTCGGCGACGCTGACGCCGAGCGCCACGGCGATCTCTTCGTGAATGGCCCGCGCCGTCAGATTGGAATCACCGCGCGCAAGCTTGGCGCGCAGACGGCGAAGATTGAAGAACAGCGCCTTCTGCGCCGAGCTCGTGCCGCCGCGGACGATCGACCAGTTGCGCAGGATGTAATCCTGCATGGAAGCGCGGATCCACCAGCTTGCATAGGTTGAAAAACGAACGTCTCTTTCAGGTTCGAACCTTGCCGCCGCCTCCAGCAGCCCTACATAGCCTTCTTGTACGAGGTCGCTCATCGGCAGACCGAAGCCACGGAACTTGGATGCCATGGCGATCACCAGACGCATATGCGCAAGTGCGATCTGGTTACGCGCATTCTGATCCTGCCCGTCCTTCCAGCGGACGGCAAGATCGCGCTCCTCCTCGCGAGCGAGATATGGAGCCGACATCGCTATCTTGATCATCGTGCGGTCTGCGGACATGGCTGTCATCGTCTTCTCCGTCAACGGTTCTAATGTCCGACAAAAACAACAACAGAACCGGAAAACGGACAGCCCGAAGGATGCATGCGTCGTCTCGGATTGCTGCTTTCGCCCCCTGTTTGCGACGACCTTATTATTCTGGTCGCCAGCGGTTCAGACGGGAACCGAGGGCAGCGTTACGCAGCAATCAGTTCGCCGTTCCGGCGGGTTAACGCGGCAGCAGCGAAAAAGTTCCAATAAAAAAACCCGGCACGAGGCCGGGTTTTTTTCAGGTCGCCAAAAGCGAAAGACTTATGCCGCTTCTTCCTGCGCCTCGTCTTCGTCAATCGACTTGCCGCGCTTCGGACCCTTGGCGAGGTTTACCTCGACGAGGCGGACGGCTTCGGTTTCGGACATCTTGTTGACTGCGGCAATTTCACGCGCCATGCGATCGAGCGCTGCTTCGTAGAGCTGGCGTTCCGAATAGGACTGTTCCGGCTGGTTCTCGGCGCGATAGAGATCGCGGACCACCTCGGCGATCGAGATCAGATCGCCCGAATTGATCTTGGCATCATATTCCTGGGCGCGACGCGACCACATCGTACGCTTGACCCGAGCCTTGCCCTGGACGACCTTGAGCGCGCGATCGACGAAATCCGTTTCCGACAGCTTGCGCATGCCGATATTCACAGCCTTCGTGACCGGAACTTTCAGGCGCATCTTGTCCTTTTCGAAGTCGATTACAAAAAGCTCAAGCTTCATGCCCGCCACTTCTTGCTCTTCGATCGCAGTAATCGTACCTACGCCATGTGCCGGGTAGACGATCGATTCGCCGGTCTTGAAGCCCTGGCGTGCAGGGGAATTCTTTTTCTGCTGAGTCGTCATTCGTTTCAAAAACTCCCTTCTACTCACCCATTGTCTGGGTCGGGGAACCGGGTCAGTCAGGCCCGGATGAGACGGGGGATACCGTCGGGTCACTCCATACTGGTCCAAACGAACGCGCACGAAAAAACAGATGCCATCGCTTAACTGCGACCGATAACACTAAGGGTCGTTATGTTACAGGTAGCGCGTGTGGCTGAGCTGTTGCTTTCGTGATGTTTTTTGGGCACGAGAGTGCCGCCGCGTGGAACAGTTTTTCTTGTCTACCACAAAAAAGTGCGGAAATCAATAATTTGCTTCGGTTCACCGCCAACGTGCCGGGCCCGCCCCGTGCCTGCGAAAGCGGCACGGGCGCCGACGGCGAATCCTGTTGCACGGCGGAACCGGGCCGGGTCAATCGCCCTGGCCGGGCTCGGCAGAGAAATATTTCTCGTATTTCCCCTCGATGCCATCCATCTCCTTGGCTTCCGGCATCGGATCCTTCTTGACCGTGATATTTGGCCAGATCTGGGCAAATTCGCCATTCACCTTCAGCCATTTGTCGAGGCCCGGCTCCGTATCGGGCTTGATCGCCTCGGCAGGACATTCCGGTTCGCAGACGCCGCAATCGATGCACTCGTCGGGATGGATGACAAGGAAGTTCTCACCCTCGTAGAAGCAGTCCACGGGGCAGACCTCCACGCAGTCGGTGTATTTGCAGCGGATACAATTGTCTGTCACGACATACGTCATGCGGCACTCCGAAAGATTGGATCGGGGCAGTTGGTACGGGAGCGAGCCAAGAGCCCGAAACCGACGGCAGGGCGATACGCTGCCCGCGATCGGCTTTTCGAACGTCAGGTAAAACCTTTGCCGCGGCTTAGCAAGGATAAAGCTTTTCGAAAAAGCCCTGAGAAGAAGGCGGTTTTTCTAATCGTCCCGCCAGTCGCCGTCAGGACCGGGGAAAAGCCGGTCGGTCTCGCGACGCTCCTTCTTCGTCGGTCGTCCGCTGCCCTTGATGCGCTGAGCCTGTTCCAGCGCCGTCAATCGCTCGCTCTCTTCGCGCGGAGGCGTCAGATCCTCGTAGAGCTGCCTGGCCTCCTCGTAGGGACCGCGGCGCGCGCCGCCGGATTTGACGACGAGCGTCACGTTGCGGCGTTCGAGCGCGATCTCGACCCTGTCGCCCGGCTTGACCTGGAAGCTCGGCTGGCGGATCGACGCACCGTTGACCTTCACATGGCCGGAATTCAGCAGGCCCTGTGCGAGCGACCGCGACTTCGCCATGCGGGTGAAGAAAAGCCACTTGTCGATGCGCTGGCGCAGATCCCCTTGCGGCTTTTCCGTCATCGGCCTTTACTTCTTCATCTGCTCCTTGAGAGCGGCGAGCTTGGCGAAAGGCGAATCCGGATCGATCGGCTTCTCCTTGCGCGGCGGCTTCGCTTCGAAACGGGCGGGCTGGCCGCCCTTGTTGCGGTCGTTGCGATCCTGCCGCGGGCCGCCCTCGTTGCGCTCGCCGCGGAACGGACGATCGCCCTGCGGACGCTTGTCGCCCCTGCGGTCACGATCGCGGTCGCGGTTTTGGCCTTCGCGGCGTTCCTGGTCGCGTTCGCCGCCTCGGCGGTTGTCGCGGCGATCACCGTCCCGACGACCCTGGGCTGCGTCCTCGCCGCCGGCATTGCGCTGGCCGCCGCGGTCGCCGTGATTGCGGCGCTCGCCCTGGGGACGTCCGCCACGCTGATTGTTCTCGCGGCCGCCGCCCGGACGCCAGAGCAGAACGGGTTTCGGCTCTTCCGCTTCCGCGGGCTTCGCCGCCTCTGCGGACGGAGCATCGGCAACGTCCGCGCCAGCCGTATCCGATACCGGTTCGGACGCGGTTTCGGCTGCAACTTCTGCCGTCTCGGCGCCGGCTGCAGCTTCGGCCGGGGCCGCTTCGGAAACATCCCCGGAGGCCGCTTCGGCGACATTTGCGTCTTCCGCCGGCTTCGCCGCGGCTGCAGCACCGTCCTGGGCGACCAGATGGGCCTGAGCCTCCTCTGCCGTCACCGAATCGGCCCTGTATCCGAGACCCTTGAGAATTTCTTCCATGTCGTCGGGCGTTGCACCGAGAATCGAGAGCATCGCCGTCGTCGCGGTGAAGCGACGGCCGTCATAGGCGCCTTCCGGACGCGGCGTCGTGCCCGGCTTCCACTGCAGGAGCGGCCGGATGAGATCGGCGAGGCGTTCGAGAATATCGACCCGGACTGCGCGCTTGCCGAGGAAACGGAAGCCGGCGAGCTTGTAGAAGGTCCGCTCGAAGGTCGGGTCGGCGACGACCGAGGTACGTCCGGCCGCAAGTGCCGGAATGAGGTCGCCATAGCCGGCCTTGTCGAGGCCGTCGTTCTTCAACGCCCAGAGCAGCGTGATCAGTTCGGCCGGTGCCGGCTTGAGAAGCGCCGGCATGAAGACGTGGTAGGCGCCGAAGCGGATGCCGTAGCGGCGCATCGAGGCGCGCGCGTCCTGATCGAGCGACTTCACCTCTTCCGCAACGTCGCGACGGAAGAGAACGCCGAGATTTTCGACGAGCTGGAAGGCCAGACCCTTGGCCAGACCCTGCAGGTCCTCGGCCCGCGACAGATCGTCGAGCGGCTTGAGCACGGTCGCGATGTGATGGTTGACGAAGCGCTCGATACGGGCGAGCACGTGTTCGCGCGCGTTGCCGGTCAGCTGTTCGTCGGACAGGAGGATGACGCGCGGGCGCATGACATGGTCGCTTGCGGCAAGCCGCGCGACGGGATCTCCGAGCCAGCGGACCGAGCCGTCCGAACCGATCGCGAGATCGCTGTTGCCGGACGCGTACAGGCGTGCGGCGCGCGCTTCGAATTCAAGCGCGAGCGCCTTCTGTGCAGCAGCCTGAACAGCCTTGGCGTCCGGCCCGTCCGTTCCTGAAACGGGGGTAAAGCGGAAACCCGCCAACTGTCCGATATGATGTCCTTCGACAAACACATCGCCATTCACACTGATTTCAGCTTCCAGCATCGCATTCTCTCTTAGGCGCCTCATGAGCACAGATGTCCTGCGATCAACAAAGCGTTTCGTCAACCTTTCATGTAGCGCGTCCGACAACCTATCCTCGATTTCCCGTGTCTTTTCTTGCCAGTGTGTCGGATCGGCAAGCCA
>JBQGDG010000465.1:0-11797 GCA_052038935.1 Neorhizobium sp.
GGGGAGACGCCCGGGCGCTAACCGTTCCTGACAGCTGTTAACCATGTGTGAAAGCAAGCCTTTTGCGTTCATGGAACAAATATCGAGCCGCCACGTTTTCACCGCAACTTCATCCCGGCATATGCAAGTGGAGACAGACCATGCTCGGAACGGTGTTGCTCGTCATTCTTATCCTGCTCCTCATTGGCGCCCTGCCCAACTGGGGATATAGCCGGAGTTGGGGCTACGGCCCGTCCGGAGGTCTGGGGCTTGTAGTCCTCATCATCATCATCCTCCTGCTGCTCGGCAGGATCTGATCGCTTTAACGTGGAAGGGAAGGAAACCGAGACATGAAAAAGATCATGCTGATCGCTGCGCTTGTCGGCACTCTGGCATCGTGCACGTCGACTGAAAAGGGGACTGCCATCGGCGCCGCATCCGGCGCGGTTATCGGCGGCGCTGTAACCAACAGCTGGGGCGGTGCCGCAGTCGGCGCAGTCGGCGGCGGTCTGGTCGGCGCAGCGATCGGCGAATCCCAGAAGCGTAAAGGCTACTGCGTCTATCGCGATCGTTACGGCCGCACTTACGAAGCCCGCTGCCGCTGATAGTAGCCGCGTATGAAATTCTGGCCGGCGTCGGGAAATCGACGCCGGCTTTAATTATTGCCGGGGGCTAAGCGCCATCCCGACCAAAACCGGAACGAATCATCGACGAATCGGCGACCTTTGCGGCTTCCTGTTTTGTTCCATTCAAGATGTTGATATAAAACAAAAAATTAACCATAGAGACACTCATCGCCGGCGCCGCTCGACGGCGATTGCGTTAACGGCTTCGAGGCCAACGATCACCCCATATATTGGCCGCCATTGGCGCTGATCGTCGATCCGGTGATGAAGCCGGCGTCTTCCGAGGCAAGGAAAAGCACGCACCGGGCGATTTCTTCCGGCTTGCCCAAGCGGCCTACCGGCACATGCGGCAGTATCCTCTCCTCCAGGACATTCTGCGGAATGGCGCGCACCATATCGGTTTCCGTGTATCCGGGGCAGATGGCATTGACGGTGATGTTGCGGGACGCCCCCTCGAGCGCGAGCGCCTTGGTGAAACCGAGGTCTCCGGCCTTGGAAGCCGCATAGTTCACCTGCCCCGCCTGCCCCTTCTGGGCATTGATGGAGGAGATGTTGATGATCCGCCCGAAACCGCGTTCCCGCATTCCCGGCCAGACCGGATGGGTCATGTTGAACAGGCCGCTGAGATTGGTTCCGATGACGGCATTCCACTGTTCCAGCGTCATCTTGTGGAACATGTTGTCCCGCGTAATGCCGGCATTGTTGACCAGCACGTCGATCGGACCGACCTCCTGTTCCACCAGCGCGATGCCGGCGACGCAGGCGTCATAGTCGGAGACGTCCCAGCGATAGGCCGGAATTCCGGTCGCATCCTGGAATTCGAGCGCCGCTTCGTTGCCGAAATAGGTGACGGCCACCGTATAGCCAGCGTCCTTCAGCGCGACGGCGACGGCGGCGCCAATGCCGCGCGTCCCGCCCGAAACCAGTGCAATCCTGTTCATATGGACGTCCTTTATCGCAGCTTCGCCAGCGCGTCGTTCATGATTTTCTCGCCGATCTTCTGTCCGTAGAGTTGCGCCAGCTTTTGGAACTCCGCGGAGGAAACCGTCGACAGGGGCACGTCGCAACGAACCATCGCGACGTTCATAATCAAGCTGGCCAGCTGAACAAGCGAACTCTTCATCTGCGCCGTGTCGTCCTGAAGCGCCGCGACGAACATCGCCTTGAACACCGCTTCGTCCTCCGACGTCGTCTTTTCGATCATGCAGGTGACGGATGGAGGAAGCGCCGGCGGCGGGGTTTGCGCCTGCGACGGCATCGCCGACGCAGACATGGCCAGAAACAGCGCCGCAGGACCGGTCGTGAATCGGACCGTCATGGGCGCTCGACGCACATGGCAACCCCCATGCCGCCGCCGATGCACAGCGTCGCAAGCCCCTTGGAGGACCCGCGCCGTGTCATCTCGAACAGCAGGGTGTTGAGGACGCGCGCGCCGGAAGCGCCGATCGGGTGACCGATGGCGATGGCGCCGCCGTTGACGTTGACGATCGCCGGATCGAGGCCGAGGTCACGCACCACCGCGCAGGACTGCGCCGCAAAGGCCTCGTTGGCTTCGACCAGGTCGAGATCGCCGACCTTCCAGCCGGCCTTCTCGAGCGCCTTGCGCGAGGCCGGGATCGGTCCCGTGCCCATGATCTGAGGATCGACGCCGGCGGTCGCCCAGGAGGCGATCCGGGCGAGCGGCTCGATTCCGCGGCGTTCCGCCTCGTCCTCCGTCATCAGCAGCACCGCGGCGGCACCGTCATTGAGGCCCGAGGCGTTGCCGGCGGTCACCGTGCCCTCCTTGTCGAAGGCCGGGCGAAGCTTCGCCATGGCGTCCAGAGTGGCCCCGATGCGGATGTATTCGTCCTGATCGACCGTCACGTCGCCCTTGCGCGTCTGCAGCACGAAGGGGAGGATCTCGTCTTTGAACCGCCCCGCCGCCTGCGCCGCCTCGGCCTTGTTCTGCGAACCGACCGCATACTGGTCCTGCTCCTCGCGCGAGAGCTGCCACTGGCGGGCGATGTTCTCCGCGGTTATTCCCATGTGATAACCGTAGAACGCGTCGGTGAGACCATCCCTGATCATGGTATCGATCATCTTGAAGTCGCCCATCTTGACGCCCCCGCGAAGGTGGGCGCAATGCGGCGCCATCGACATCGATTCCTGACCGCCTGCAACGACGATCTTCGCGTCGCCGAGCGCGATCTGCTGCATGCCGAGTGCGACGGCACGCAGGCCGGAACCACATAGCTGGTTCACGCCCCAGGATGTCGCCTCCTGCGGCACGCCCGCCTTCATTGCGGCCTGCCGCGCGGGATTCTGCCCCTCGCCCGCAGCCAGAACCTGTCCGAGAATGACCTCGTCCACCTCGGATGCCTCCAGCCCTGCACGCGCCAGCACGCCCTTGACGGCAACCGCGCCCAGTTCGTGGGCGGGTACGTTGGCGAAGGCTCCGTTGAATGAACCTACCGCCGTACGGCCGGCAGATGCGATGACGATAGCGGGATTGGCCATGGGTTTCCTCGTTTTTTGATTGGGCAGGAGACGTTCTTGATCGGGCGGGAGACTGGCAAAGCTTGGCGGGAGTGTCAAACGCCGGACGGCACTTGTGCGGTCGCGCTCTATTTGCTGCGCAACAAGAACTTCATCGCGCCGCACAAAAATCATTGTCACTCCGCCTGATTTGGGCTTACATTTCCCGCGGGAGAAGGGCGGAAGCCCAAAAAATCATAAAATGAATGCGAGAGGGAGGGAGAGCCATGGCCAAGGGCGACGGCGAGACGATCATCAAGAAATACGCCAACCGGCGGCTGTACAACACCGGCACCAGCACCTACGTGACCCTGGAAGACCTCGCCAAGATGGTGAAGAAGGGCGAGGAATTTTCGGTGCAGGACGCCAAGACCGGTGAGGACATCACCCATTCCGTCCTGACCCAGATCATTTTCGAGCAGGAATCGAAGACGGGCAACACGCTTCTGCCGGTTTCGTTTCTTCGGCAGCTGATTTCCTTCTATGGCGATCAGATGCAGATGGTGGTGCCGACCTTCCTCGAACAGTCCATGCAGGCCTTCACCGATCAGCAGGTGCAGATGCGCGAGCAGATGACCCGCGCCTTCGGCGAAACGCCCCTCGGCAAGAACCTGCAGGCTCCGATGCAGATGATGGAGGAGCAGGTTCGCCGCAATACCGAGATGTTCCGCCAGGCAGTGCAGATGTTCACGCCGTTTGCCTCGGCGCCTTCGGGGGCGGCCCCGAAAAAGGCCGATGCCCGCGACATCGACGAACTCAAGGAACAGCTCCGCAACCTGCAGAGCCGGCTCGACAGCCTCGGCGCCTGACCGGCGGCGAATGCTGCCGCATCGCTATACACACTGGAAATCACGCAACAAAAAAGGCCGGGAGAACCGGCCTTTCAAGCATGCGTTCGGGAAAGACGCTTATGCGCTTTCCTTCGGCGTCAGAACCTGGCGACCGCGATACATGCCGGTCTTCAGGTCGATGTGGTGCGGGCGGCGAAGCTCGCCGGAATTCTTATCCTCGACATAGGTCGGGGTCTTGAGTGCGTCGGCGGAGCGGCGCATACCGCGCTTGGACGGGCTCGTTTTTCTCTTCGGTACTGCCATTTTCGTTACTCCACTTCGGGCAAAACATGATTTCCAGCCCAACTGAGGCCGGACCCATCACGTCTCAATCTCGGAAATTGGGGCGGCTTATACATGCCCGACCGACGTTTGACCAGTCCCCGGCACGATTTTTTCGTCGTGCCCGTGAGCCTCTTCCATCCGATCGCCGGATCGGGATCGATCGCTGCGGATCCGATGCCAGAGCGACTACCCGAAAGGCCATGCCGTGGCAATGCCCATACCGGCTCAATCCTGTTCTTCGTCGGCACCGTCCCCGAAATCGAAGATGAGGATCTCGTGGAAGTGGTTCATGTCCTCGAAGACGCAGAAGGCGGGCGGCGTCAGTTCGAGCACCGGCAGCTCCCGGGAAAGGGTTCCAGCGACATCGGTCAGCATCGCCTGCCAGGCGGGAAGAACCGCATCGGAGAGCCGCCGGATCGGATAGGCGAATGTGATGTGGAGCGGATAGTCGTCGTGATCGGGATGACGATAGCCGAGGAGACCGGCGAAAGCGTCCCGCCATGCCCGGACCGTCCGACGGTCCTGTTCGGTGCAGCCTTCTGCGAGCAGGCCAGAAGGACGCGCACCCGACACCCTGACGCGGAACGGCTCGGCCACCTGGAACGCCTCCAGCCGTGCCGCCATGATTTCGGTCATGTCGTCGATCGGCGCTTCCAGCGGCAGGTCGGCCGGCCAGAAGCCGGGCTTGCGGCGGGATTCGATGACGCCCTGGAAGAGCGTCATGTGCAGGCTGCTGACCGGCGTGAACAGGAAGTTCTCCACCTCCGGCATGTCGAGATATTTCGCGCGCGCCTCGATGACCGCCCGCTCGGTTTCCGATCCTTCGTCCAGGTGGCAGACGACCGTGTTGCCCGGTTCGCGCAGAAAGCCGCCTCGTTCCGCATAGCGCGTGCCGAGATGCAGCGGCGGCCTGGGGTTGTGGCTTTTCGAATAATTCAGGAGTTCGGGAGAAAACTGGCTGGCATCCATCGGGCTGTCCAAATCTGCGAAGGCGATGCCGTGGCATAGGGCACGCACACGACCGCCAGATGACGAAGACGAGCCTTTGCGCGCCTTGCCGTCCTCAATCGTAGATGCACCCGACATAGTCGCCGGAATTGCGCGCCCGTCGCTCGACCACGGCCGCAAGCCTGCGCATGCCTCGGCCCGGCTTGCTGGCGACGCGGGTGAACGGGTTGGGAAGGGCAACCGCCAGAAGCGCCGCCTGGCTGCTGCTGAGCTTTGCCGCACTCGTCTTGAAATGGTGCTGGGCGGCGGCTTCGGCACCATAGATGCCCGGCCCCCATTCGGCGACATTGAGATAGATTTCCATCATCCGCCGTTTCGACCAGACGAAATCCGCGCTCATCGCCAGCGGCAGTTCGAGAACCTTGCGCACGAAGAAGCGTCCGTTCCAAAGGAAAAGGTTCTTCGCCGTCTGCATCGGAATGGTGCTGGCGCCGCGGGTCGCCTCGCCGTCGAGCGCGTCCTGCACGACGCCGCGCATCTGCACCCAGTCGACACCGCCATGGAAACAGAACTGCCCGTCTTCCGACATCATCACCGCACGCACGAGATTGGGCGATATCTCGTCGATATCGACCCAGCGGCGGTCGTAACCGCGCAGCAGCGCGAGTTCGGACAGCATCAGCGTCGAGACCGGACGCGTGAAGGGAAGCGCGTAGACGACGATCAGCAGATAGGGAAGCGCCAAGAGGACGAGCAGGATGATGATCAGGCGTCTCGCCGTATGCGCGAGCGATCCCGCCTTTCGCCGGCTCGGCATCGCGGGCTCCTCATCTTCGGCCAGTCTCTCTGGTTGGCGTTCCGGCGTGATGTCCAACATGCTGTTCCCAGTGACACCGTTTTCATAACCACTCTATCGTCTTGTGACGAGTCCGCCGCCCTAAACTTCCTGTGGGGTGGTAAATCCCGTTGCCACCGGTGGTCGGGCGTGTAAGACAGCGGCCCATGAACAACGACAGACCCGAGCCGACATCCTTCGAAACACAGCTGAGAGAGCGCGCCGCCGAAATGGAAGCTCTTCTCCTGTCGCTGCTGTCGCCCGACCCGCTGTTGGAGGAGACGGCGCGGCCGGAAAATCTCCTGGCCGCCATGCGCCACGGCACGCTGAACGGAGGAAAGCGGCTGCGCCCCTTCCTCGTCCTCGAAAGTGCCGCGCTCTTCGCCGCCGACCGCCGGGCGGCCATGCGTGTCGGCGCCGCGCTGGAATGCCTCCACTGCTATTCGCTGATCCACGACGATCTTCCCGCCATGGACGACGACGATCTGCGGCGTGGCCAGCCGACCGTGCACAAGGCTTTCGACGAGGCGACCGCGATCCTGGCCGGCGACAGCCTCTTGACGTTCGCCTTCGACATCATTGCCGCGCCGGAAACGGAACTCGCCGCCGAACGCAAGGTGCAGCTCGTCTCCTCGCTGGCCCGCGCCGCCGGCATCGGCGGCATGGCGGGCGGCCAGGCCCTCGATCTGGCCGCCGAAAGGCGGGCGCCAGACGAGGCCGGGATCCGCACGCTGCAGGCGATGAAGACCGGAGCCCTCATCCGCTTCGCCTGCGAGGCCGGCGCGGTGATCGCCGGCGCCTCCGCCGACGATCGTGCCAGGCTGCGCACGTTCGGCGAAAAGATCGGTCTCGCCTTCCAGCTCGCCGACGACCTGCTCGACGTCACCTCCGACACCGCCACGCTCGGCAAGGCGGCCGGCAAGGATGCCGGTCGCGGCAAGGGGACGCTGGTCGGCCTGCACGGCATCGAATGGGCGGAGACGCAGCTCGATATGCTGACGCACGAGGCCGTTGGCCTGCTCTCGCCCTATGGCGAAAGGGCCGCCACCTTACAGCAGGCTGCCCGTTTCATCGCCGATCGCAAGAGCTGAGACATATCCGGCGGATAACCAACGCATTCGCGTCGCAAGGCCCTCGACCGGCCTCCGCAGGACGATAGCCGGCGCACGTTCATGACCCGGCCTGAAACGCGACAGCCCCGCACGCGGCAGGGCGTACGGGGCTGTCGGTGACGCCTGGCTTCGCCGGCGCGATCAGTTCTGCTGGATCGGCGCGATCGCCACTTCGACGCGGCGGTTCAGCGCGCGGCCGTCCGGCGTCGCGTTGGACGCCACCGGCTGCGACGGACCGAAGCCCATGGTGGAGATGCGGCGCTGGTCGACACCGCGGCCACCCAGATAATTGGCGACGGAAGCGGCGCGGCGCTCCGACAGACCCTGGTTATGCTGCAGGCTGCCGGTCGAATCGGTGTGTCCGTTGACGTCGATATAGGTCTTGCCGAACTTGTTGAGCACGATCGCGACGGAATCGAGCGTTGCGTAGAATGGCGGGATCACCTGGTCCTGATCGGTGGCGAAGGTGATGTTCGACGGCATGTTGAGGATGATGCGGTCGCCGTTGCGGGTCACCGAGACGCCGGTGCCCTGCAGCTGGGCGCGCAGCTCCGCTTCCTGCCGGTCCATGTAGTTGCCGATCGCGCCGCCGGCGAGACCGCCGATCGCGGCACCGATGAGCGCGTTACGGCCCTTGTTTCCGCCGCCGATGACAAGGCCGCCGAGCGCGCCGATGCCGGCGCCGATCGCGGCGCCGCCCGCGGTATTGGAAACCTTCTGCTCGCCCGTATAGGGGTCGGTCGTGGTGCAGGCAGAGAGATAGGTGGCGCAAAGCGCGACAATGGCAATTTTCTTGAGCATTCGAATCGTTTCCCCGTCCAAGGTAGATCGCACTTCCTTACCACGAAATGCGGCGAAACGACGAAACGACAGTCCGAATTACTCCGCTGCGGTCCTGTTCTGGCCGAAGCGGTTTTCGATATAGTCGATGACCAGCTTTTCGAAATCGCCGGCGATGTCCGGGCCTTTCAGCGTCATGGCCTTCTTGCCGTCGATGAAGACGGGAGCGGAGGGCGATTCGCCCGTCCCCGGCAGCGAGATGCCGATATCGGCATGCTTGCTTTCTCCCGGCCCGTTGACGATGCAGCCCATCACCGCGACATTGAGCGCCTCGACGCCCGGATACTTGTCCCGCCACACCGGCATGTTCTTGCGGATGTCGTCCTGGATGCGCTGGGCGAGTTCCTGGAACACCGTCGAAGTCGTGCGGCCGCAGCCGGGACAGGCGGCAACCACCGGAATGAACTGGCGGAAGCCCATAACCTGCAGGATTTCCTGGGCCACCTGCACCTCCTTGGTGCGGTCGCCGTTCGGTTCCGGCGTCAACGACACCCGGATCGTATCGCCGATGCCGTGCTGCAGCACGTAGCTCATCGCGGCGGACGAGGCGACGATGCCCTTCGACCCCATGCCAGCCTCGGTAAGGCCGAGATGCAACGCATGATTGGAGCGTTCCGCCAGCATCGAATAGCAGGCTATCAGATCCTGCACCTGGCTGACCTTGGCCGACAGGATGATGCGATTGCGCGGCAGGCCGATCGATTCGGCGAGTTCGGCCGAGATCAGCGCCGACTGCACGATCGCCTCGTGCATGACCTGGCGGGCGGAAAGCGGTGAGCCCGCCTGCGCATTGCGATCCATCAGCGTCGTCAGGAGATCCTGGTCGAGCGACCCCCAGTTTACGCCGATGCGGACGGGCTTGTCGTAGCGGATCGCCATCTCGATGATGTCGCCGAACTGCTTGTCCTTCTTGTCCTTGAAACCGACATTGCCCGGATTGATGCGGTACTTCGCCAGTGCCTCGGCGCAGGCCGGATGATCGGCCAGCAGCTTGTGGCCGATATAATGGAAGTCGCCGACCAGCGGCACGTCCATGCCGAGCCGCAGCAGGCGATCGCGGATTTTCGGCACGGCGGCGGCGCTTTCGTCGCGATCGACGGTAATGCGCACGATCTCCGAGCCGGCCTTGTGGAGGGCGGCGACCTGCGCCACCGTCGCGTCGATATCGGCCGTATCCGTATTGGTCATCGACTGCACGACGACCGGTGCGCCTCCGCCGACGATGACGCCGCCGACATCGACCGCGACTGTCTGGCGACGCGGCTTCGGTTCGTAGTCAAGAGGTGAGGTCATCGGCGTGTCTCGCTGCCATGGGCGCTTGGTTGCAATTCAGGTGGCGTATGGTTTGCCGCTTGTCAACCATCGAGCTGAGGCAGTTTTGCGGCACGCGTCCGCGGCAGCGTGCATCTCCCGTCAATGATGGGCGCCATCCGCGTGCCGCGCAAGCCGCGACAGCAGCAGCACGACGACGAGCAGCGCGGAGAGCGCGACGAAGATGGCTCCGAGGCCGGTATGTTCGGCAATGAAGCCGATCGCCGAAGGCGCCACCAGAATGCCGGAATATCCCATCGTCGTGACGACCGAGAGCCCGACGCCGGCCGCCATGCCGGGCAGGTTGCCGGCCGCCGAAAACGCGATCGGCACCATGTTGGATATGCCGATACCGGCAAGCGCGAAGCCGGCAAGCGCCACCGGGATATTCGGCGCGAGGCCGATCAGCGCGAGGCCGGCGATCGCGATCGCCCCGCAGATCCGCAGCGTCAGGACCGCGCCGAAACGGTCGCGGATGAGGTCGCCCGCAAAACGCATCACCGCCATGGTGAAGGAGAAGCCGGCAAAGGCGAAACCCGACAGCGTCACCGAGGCGCCGAGCTCGTTGCGCAGATATAGCGCGCCCCAGTCGAGGATCGCTCCCTCGGGGATCATGCAGAACAGCGCCACCATGCCGATCAGCCAGGGCAGAGGCGAGCGAGGCAGCCGGCTCCGCTCCGCCGAATGGGCTTCCTCCGGATGCGGCGCATCGTGCAGGATCACCCGCCAGGCACAGGCGATCATCAGCGCCGCGAGAAGGGTGACGACGACCGCATGGGGAAGGACGCCGATCCGGTCCATCAGGAAGCCGCCGGTCGATGCCCCGAGAAGCCCGCCGAGGCTCCAGAAGGCATGGCAGGAGGACATGATGGCCCGTCGCATCTTCTTCTCGGTCGCCACCGCATTGGCGTTCATCGCCACGTCCATGGCGCCGATCAGCCCGCCGAATACGCATATCGCGACACCTGCGGTCCATACGTTGCCGGCCAGCGACAGGAGGAGCAGCATGGGCGTCAGCAGCACCGCGGCGAACTTCGACACCCGGCTGGAGCCGAAACGGGCGATCTGGCTGCCCGCGATCGGCATCATGATGATCGAGCCGAGGCCGAAGGTCAGGATCATCAGCCCGAGCGATTTTTCGCTGAGCTCCAATCGCGAGGCGAATTCCGGAATTTTCGGTGCCCAGGCGCCGATCATGAACCCGTTCATCAGGAACATCAGCGCCACGCCGATGCGTTCCGGCGTCACGACGGCTTTTCCGGGCGCGGTGGCCGGCCTGTCAGATCTCGAATCCATATCGTCCTCCATTACGGCCTGCACCATATTTAAATCGATTGAATTATCAATCTCGTGACAACGCGCCGGAATTCACGTTTTGTGACCCGCTCCAAATGTGCCGCGAGCCGAAAAGGCGATTGCATTTGAGCGGAAATAACCTACAGCGCTCGTCTTGCAACCGTTTTTGAAGGCGCCGGCAGCGGCGTTGCGTCCGTGAAGTCCAGCACCGCCAGCGGCATTCTCCTCGTCAGCACGTCCTATTTCGTCTTCACCCTTCATGATGCGGTGATCAAGCTGCTTGTCGTCGACGTCAGCGTCTGGCAGATCATCTTCTTCCGCAGCCTGACGATCCTGATCGCCTGCCTCGTCATCGGCGGACGCGGTTTTGTCGGACGGGTGATGCGCACGCCGATCATCAGGCCGATGGCGGTGCGCAGCATATTCCTGCTGACCGCCTGGCTTTCCTATTACACCGCCGCCAAATCCCTGCAGCTCGCCGAGCTGACGACGATCTACTACGCCGCCCCGATCGTCGCCACGCTGCTCGCCATCCCGCTGCTCGGCGAAAAGGTTCCGGCGGCCCGCTGGGCGGCGATCATCCTCGGTTTCGTCGGCGTCGTCGTCGCCGCCGATCCGACGGGCCTCACGATCTCCGTTTCCGTCGGTCTTGCGCTCCTTGCGGCTGTCCTGTGGGCAGGCGCCAGCGTGCTCCTGCGCAAGACGGCGATGAACGAATCGACCCTCGTGCAGATGACGCTGACCAACGGCTTCTTCGTGCTGATGACCTGCGTCATGGCCTGGTACAACTGGCAGCCGGTCGGCATGAGGAGCGGCGCCCTTCTGGCGCTCGTCGGTCTTCTCGGCGGCACAGCCCAGGCGACCCTGTTCGAGGCCATGCGTCGGGCACCCGTCTCTGTTCTGGCGCCGTTCGAATATTCGTCGCTCGTCTGGGCCTTCGTGCTCGGTTACGTCATCTGGCAGGATATCCCGGCGAGCAACGTCGCGGCGGGCGCCGCACTGATCTTCTGCGCGGGACTGATGATCGTCTCGAGCGAACGGCTGGCGGCAAGACGCTACCGGCTGGCCAAGCCGGACGAGGCCGCGGACGCCTGAAGGGCGTCCGGGCTTTCCGTTCTGCCTGCCGCTTTGTTCGGGCCGGTCAGGTATTGTAGACGATGAGGAGGTCCTTGGCGTCGATCTGGTCGCCGGCCTTGACGAGGACTTCGGCGATCGTGCCGT
>JBQGDG010000466.1:0-3608 GCA_052038935.1 Neorhizobium sp.
GAAACGCAGGATCTCGCCTATCGCCTCACGCGGCGTATGGCCGGCAAGGACGAGATCGCTGACGGCAATCGCGCCGGCGTTTATGAAAGGATTGCGTGGCTTTCCTTCCTCATGTTCCAGCTGGACGATGGAGTTGAAGGCGGAGCCTGACGGTTCCTTGCCCACCCGGTTCCAGGTCGTCTCGCCGTGTTTGCCGAGCGCCAGCGTCAGGGTGAAGACCTTGGAAATGCTCTGGATGGAAAAGGGCTCGTCGCAATCGCCGGCCTTGTGCACCTTGCCATCGGCGGTGACCACCGCCATGCCGAACTTCTTCGGATCGACATGGGCGAGCTGGGGGATGTAATCCGCCACCTTGCCTTCGCCCAGCCGGCTCTGCACCTTCAAATGGATTTCATCGACGATTGCCTGCAGGTCTGTCATCGCGGCCCCGAATAAATTGTCCGCAGAAGCTCTACTATTCGTCGGCGCTTCCGGAAAGATGATTGCTGGCCGATGCCTTCACCGCACCTATCTCGTTCCACAGGGAAGCGACCATTTCGGGGTCGACATCCGCCATGATCTCCCGCAGCCACTTCTCGTGGGCCTCGGCCATTGCGGTGAAGAAATCTATGCCGGAAGGCGTCAGCCGCGCGACAGTTACACGACGGTCGGCATGGGGCGTCACACGCTCCACGTAACCATCCGCCTCCAGCCGTTCGACGAGGCCGGTGACATTGCCGTTGGTCACCATCGTGCGCTTCGACAGTTCGCCGAGCCGCAGGCCCTCCCGCTCCCGATAGAGCTGGGCGAGAAGGTCGAACTGCGGCAGGGTCGCACCGAATTCGGCACGCAGGCGGCGTCGGATTTCGTTGGTGATCAGCTTGGTGGTCGAAAGCATGCGCAGCCACAGCCGCGTCTCCGGCTTGTTGTTGCCGTGAGGGTCGTGGACGATAAGCTCGAGATCCGCGCTTGCCGCTTCCATTGTCATACTCCGAGATAGCGATCCTGGATATCGGCAGACACATCGCCGCTCGATCCCTGCCAGACGCTTCGCCCGTTTTCGAGGATGACGCAACGGTCCGCAACCGGCAAAAGCTCCGAAAGCGTCTTGTCCACCACCAGAATGGACAGGCCCTCGGCCTTAAGCTGCCGGATCGCGCGCCAGATATCCTGCCGGATGACGGGGGCAAGCCCCTCCGTCGCTTCATCGAGAATAAGCAGGCGCGGGTTGGTCATCAGGGCGCGGCCGATCGCCAGCATCTGCTGCTCGCCCCCGGACAGCGATCTTGCCATCTGCGCATGCCGCTCTTGCAACCGTGGGAACAGGGCGTTGACTTTTTCCAGCGTCCATTGACCCGGCCTTGCGGCGGCAACGAGGTTTTCGTGCACCGTCAGGTTCGGGAAGCAGCGTCGGCCTTCCGGCACCAGCCCGACGCCGAGGCGCGCGACCTTGTGCGGCGGCAACCTTTCGGTCCCCTTGCCTGCGAAGACGATACGGCCGGATTTCGGCGGCATCAGATTGCAGATCGACTTGATCGTCGTCGACTTGCCCATGCCGTTGCGACCCATCAGCGCCACGACCTCGCCTTCGGCCATCTCGAACCCGACACCGAACAGCGCCTGGCTCGAGCCATAGTAGGTCGTGATATCCCGGACATCCAAGAGCATCAGGCGTGATCTCCAAGATAGGCAGTGCGCACGATCGGATCATTGCGGATTTCGTCCACCGTGCCGGTCGCGATGATCTTGCCGTAAACGAGAACGGAGATGCGGTCGGCCAGGGCAAAGACGGCGTCCATGTCGTGTTCGACGAGCAGGATCGGGGCTTCCTCGCGCAGCGTGTCGAGAAACCCCGTCAGCGACTTCGAACCTTCCGGACCCATTCCCGCCATCGGTTCGTCCAGCAGAAACACCTTGGACCGGAGCGCCAGTGCCATGGCGATCTCCAGCTGGCGCCGCTCTCCATGGGAAAGCTCGGCGGCGGGCAGCCGGGCCCGACCGGACAGGCCGACACGATCGAGGATCGCCATAGCAGGGTCGATCAGCGAGGCGTCTCGCATGACCGGCCTGAAAAAGCCGAAGCTCGTTCCCTGTTTCGCCTGCACCGCCAGCATGACGTTTCTGAGCGCCGAAAATTCCGGCGCAAGCGACGACACCTGGAAGGTTCGCCCGAGCCCGCGACGAGCCCGCTCGGCAACGCTGAGCGCCCCGATATCCTCGCCGGCAAAACGGATGGTGCCGGAATCCTGTCTCAACGTGCCGCAGATCTGGTGGATCAGCGTCGATTTGCCTGCGCCGTTGGGACCGATCAGCGCGTGGATCTCGCCGGGCCTCACGTCGATCGTGACGTCGTCCGTCGCCCGCAGCGCACCGAAGCTCTTGACGAGGTTGGAGATCTTGAGAACCGGATCGGCCATGTTCCTATCCATGCTTGGCCTTTCCGGCGAGAAGGCCGAGCAGCCCGCCACGGGCAAAAAGCACCACGCCGAGAAGAATGAGGCCGAGGAAAAATTGCCAGCGCTCGGTGAGGCCACCCAGCGCAAATTCGAACGCCACGTAGAGCGCCGCGCCGGCCAGCGGACCGAACAGGCGGCCCGCACCCCCGAGGATGATCAGGACGATCAGCTCGCCCGACATGTGCCAGGACAGCATCGACGGACTGACGAAGCGGTTGAGATCGGCGTAGAGTGCGCCGGCGAACGCCGTGATCATCGCCGAGACGACGAAGGCGGCGAGCCTGATGCTGTAAGGGTGGATGCCAACGGTCGCGACGCGGGTCTCGTTCTGCCGGGCCGCCTGCAGGGCAGCGCCGAAACGCGAGCTGCGTATCAGGGCAAACAGACCGATCCCGGCGAGCAGCGCGACATAGCTGATCAGGAAAAAGCTCAGCGGCCGCATCGTGTTCATGCCGGGAAACTGGTTGCGGACCAGGATCGACAGGCCATCCTCGCCGCCATAGGCCGGCCAGGAAATCGCGAAATAATAGACCATCTGCGCGAAGGCGAGCGTGATCATGATGAAATAGACGCCGGTGGTCCTGAGGCTGATCGCCCCGATCGCCAACGCCACCAGACCGGCGGCGATCACCGCCACGATCCAGATGACCGGCATCTGCACCGTACCGGGCAGGCCGAGCAGCATCGGCTCGCCGGAAAAACCGTGGCTTGCGAGGATGCCGGCGGCATATCCCCCGATGCCGAAGAAGGCGGCGTGACCGAAGGAGACGAGGCCGCCCAGCCCGAGCGCCAGATTGAGGCCGAGCGCCGCCAGCGCCAGAATGGAGATGCGGGTGGCCAGCGTCACGTAGAAGGGCTGGCCGAACGCGTTTGCCGCGATGGGCGCAGCCAGAAGAAGCGCGGCAAGCAGGAGGTTGATGAGATTTTCCCGGGTCATCCTGGCCTCACGCATGCGCCGGCGGGAACAGGCCCCGCGGCTTGACGGCAAGAATGATCGCCATGACGATATAGATCAGCATGGAGGAGGCCGCGCCGCCGATCATGCCCGCCTGGGAGGGCGGGACGAAAAGCGAAAGCAGCTGCGGCAGGAGGAAGCGGCCGAGCGTATCGGTAACGCCGACCAGCAGCGACCCGAGCAGAGCGCCCTTGATCGAGCCGATGCCGCCGATGACG
>JBQGDG010000467.1:0-3674 GCA_052038935.1 Neorhizobium sp.
GGTTCACCACCTTCCGTGCCCCGTTGGCGGAATTGGTAGACGCGCCTGACTCAAAATCAGGTTCCGAGAGGAGTGCTGGTTCGATTCCGGCACGGGGCACCACTCATCTTTTCAGGTCGTATATTCCGGTTCAGGCGGCATAAGTTGCCGGCCGCATGCGGCCCGGTGTCACGCCGCTCTTCCGAGCGAGGCCAGCGAGAATTTTGGCCTCTTCGGGGCACGCCTTGGCAGGAGGCGGCGCAGCGAAGCCGCGCGCCTAGAACCTACCGGCGTCGGAGGGAACGCAGCGACCCGGAAGCCGGCGGGATATGCTTGACGCAGGCTAATACCGGGCGGCGCGGCGCGATCACTTCGAGCAGGGCTTTCCACAGGCGGTTTGCTGTGGGGATCCAGTTTTTTTCCATGCCCGCTTTATGTTTTCGCTGTACAGGGAGAACGACGGGCAGGACAATTTGCCACACCTATTGCGTGCATCCATCATAAATGCCAGTAGAGATTGTCGAAAGGCAGACTGGCAGAGGGATAGATGGGGTCTTTGAATGAGGCGCTTCGGCGTCTGCGTAATGCATTTGGTCGAGAGCAGAAACCTGTAAGGCCTTCGTGGCTCGATCTGTGGCAGGAAAACAATATTCTCGCACTCCATGAGACGGCGAAAATCCGCGGACGTATCTACGTTCGCGCCGGCGTCGGAAACACGTTGAGCCTCGGCGAGGACGCCGTATTCCGCGGCAAGATCGTCGTCACCGGCAGCAATAACAAGATCATCATGGGGCGGCGGGTCAACTATCGCGGCGATATCATCGTGAAGGGTGACAATCGGACGGTGACGATCGGCGACTTCAGCACGACGGTCGGCGTATACATCCTCTGCGCCGAGGGGTGCGACGTCACGATCGGCCATTCGTGCATGTTCTCGCGGCAGATCGAGATCCGGACGACCGATGCCCATTCCGTCATCGATCGCGACACCGGCAAGCGATTGAACACGGCCGGCAGCATCACGATCGGCGACCATGTCTGGTGCGGCCTCGGGACGATCATCAACAAGGGTTCCCGCATACCGAGTGACAGCATCATCGGCGCGATGTCCTTCGTCCGCGGCCGGTTCGACGAGGAAGGTACCGTCCTGGCCGGCTCGCCCGCCAAGATCGTCAGGCGCGGCGTCACCTGGAATCGCAGTCAGCGTCCGGAATATACCGAGGAAGAGATGAACCGCTGGCGGCTGCGCGGTTCCAATCCTCGCCGCAAGGCGCCTGATCCGGCCGGGGCCACTCCGAACCCGTCGGAACTTACCCTCAGAAAATCCGGCTGATGAAGCCCCGGGCCACCAGTTGGTCGGGGCCTTCGTAGGCAAGCGAGACGTCGCTGCTGAAGTCGATTTCGCCGCTGCGTTCCAGTTCCCGACGCATCGCCTGATAATAGCGCGAACCGTCGTAGTGCTGGCCGCTTTCGGCGGCATCGACGATCTTGCGCTTGTAGTCGGTGAAGAACTTGAAATGCAGCAGGACGCCCCAGAGCTGCGGGAAGTTGCGGTGATAGGGCAGCGGCCGGTGAAGGCTGCTGCCGAAGCCGCATTTTTCGTCCCAGTAGAGCAGCGGATATTTGATCAGCTCGTTGTTCTCGCCGAACCGCCGCCGCCGCGGCCCGCCCTTGATGCTGATGCCGCGATTGTCGGAGCGGAGCTGGTAGCCGAGGCTGTCGAAATACGGCGTCCGCTCCCAGGGCATCGCGTCGGACGGAAGGTCCTCCTCTTCCGGCCCCGAATACATGTCGAGCATCGGCGCCGCCATCCGCTTGACGCCCCGGGCTTCGAGCACCCGGATCAGATCCGCGAGCGGCCTTTCGAGACAGCGGTCGTAGATGAGGAACTCGTCGGAATCGATATTCAGGTACCAGCGGCCGATGCCATAAAGCGAAAACAGCTTTTCCCGCCACCGCCGGCCCCGGCGCGCCTCGGCGAAACGCAGCGGCGAAGCCCAGACATCGACATCCGGCTGTTCCAGGAGCAGTTCGCGGCTGCCGTCGCCCGACACGTCGTCGACGCAGATGAAGCGTGTCACGCCGAGATTACGGTAATGCCGCAGCAGATGCGGCAGGAGCGCGATATCGTTGTGGGTGATGAAGACCAGCGGCAGGTCATCGCTTTCGAGCGGCCGGAAAGCCCGCATCGGCGACAGCGGCACGTCCGTCCTGCCCCGCCGCTCCCGGCCGGTCACGCGCCAGGTCTCGTAGGCGGTCTTCAGGCTGCCGAGCGCGCTTGCCTTGATCGCCCGGGCTCCGCCCGCAAACGGGTATTTCAACTTCGATCCTCGCCAGGGGTTGCGAAGGGACGGTGCGATTCGCCGCCGCCCGCCGCAATGGACTTCTGCTGCCTGTGAGAAACGCAAGGCGCGTCAGAATTGAGGCAGGCGTAAACTTTGTCGGCGCGGCGGGGCGTGCATGTCCGGCCGCATCGCCGCGGCGCTCACGAAAATGTGGCGCGAGAACATCCGTCGTGCCGGGACCGTCGCCATTTACAGTGGGGCCAGATGTGCTCTAAGGGAGCGGACAATCAACGGAGACGCGCCATGGCCATCACGGCTTCCTCATCGCGCTCGGGCGCGGCAACGGCCCTCGCCTTTCTCGTCACCCTCGGCATGGCGGCGACCGTCGGCGGCGCGCTCGCCTTCCAGCATCTCGGGGGCTATATCCCCTGCGCCCTCTGCCTGATGCAGCGCGATCCCTATTATTACGGCATTCCGGTCGGCATCCTGGCGACCGGCGCGGCCGCGTTCGGCCTGCCCGCCTGGATTTCCCGCGCCCTGCTGATCGTCGTCGGCGTAATGATGCTCGTCGGCGCCGGCATGGGCGTCTATCATGCCGGCGTGGAATGGAGCTTCTGGCCGGGACCGGCAAGCTGCGGCGGCGGCGCCGGCGTCACCACCAATGCCGGCAACCTGCTCGGCGATCTGAACGCCGTTCACGGCCCTTCCTGCACCGAGGCGTCGCTCCGTATCCTCGGCCTCTCGTTCGCCGGCTGGAACGTGATCGCCAGCGTCTTTCTCGCGGCGCTGGCTTTTGCCGGCGCAAAAAAGGCCGCCTGAGGCGGCCTTCGTGGCACGGACGGCCTGAGCGATCAGGGCTGCAGTTCCGTATCCCAGTAGAGATAGTCCATCCAGCTTTCATGCAGATAGTTCGGCGGAAACAGCCGGCCGTTGTTGTGCAGATCCTGCACGCTCGGCGCATAGGGCTTCTGATGCGGGAACATGCCCGCCTGTTTCGGCAGCTTGCTGCCCTTCCTCAGATTGCAGGGTGAGCAGGCGGCCACCACGTTCTCCCAGGTCGTCTCGCCGCCATGGGCGCGCGGAATGACGTGGTCGAAGGTCAGCTCGTCATCCGCCCCGCAATACTGGCATTCGAACTTGTCGCGCAGGAAGACGTTGAAGCGGGTGAAAGCGGGATTGCGCGTCGGCTGCACATAGGTCTTGAGACTGACGACGCTCGGCAGTCTCATCGTGAAGCTGGGGGAGCAGACCGAATGTTCGTATTCGGCGATGATGTTCACACGGTCGAGGAAGACCGCCTTGATCGCGTCCTGCCAGGACCACAACGACAAGGGATAGTAACTCAGCGGCCGGTAGTCAGCGTTCAGGACGAGCGCCGGCAAGGCCTGCGGGGAGACTGCAATCGTCAAG
>JBQGDG010000468.1:0-4315 GCA_052038935.1 Neorhizobium sp.
CCGAGACCGAGCGAACCGTCGCGCAGGGTGCGAGGAACCGCGGTGATGATATCGTCCGACAGAGAGGAAACGTAAGGGATCAGCATGATGCCCATCACGAAGCCGGCCGTCAGAACGGACTGCGCCTGGATGAAGTTGGCGAAATCGCCGGTGGCGATACCGTTGATCTGCGACGACAGGTCACGCAGGAACGGGCCAACGGTGGTGAGTGCAAAGAAGCCGTAGACGATGGTCGGGATGCCGGCCAGCACCTCGAGCAGCGGCTTGGCTACCGAGCGCACACCCTTGGAAGCGTATTCCGACATGTAGATGGCCGAGAACAGACCGCTCGGAACGGCGACCAGCATGGCCACCAGGCCGATATAGAGCGTACCGAGGAGCAGCGGAATAAGGCCGAACTGACCTTCCGATGCGGCGGCACCGGCCGCGGCGAAGCGTGGATCCCAGACCGTGCCGAAGAAGAACTCCCAGGCAGGAACGCGTCCGAAGAAATGGCCTGCTTCCGTCAGCATCGACAGGACGATCCCGACCGTCGTGACGATTGCGATGGAGGAGGCGACGATTAGCGCGCCGAGAATGACGCGTTCGACGCGATTTCTTGCCCGGAACCTCGGGGCGATACGCGTATAGGAGAAGCCCGCGCCGATCAGCGCGACGATCAGGACAACCGCAGTCATTACGCGATTGCTGATCTTGTTCATGGCGTTGAGGTCGCCAGCGGACTCGACCATGTAGGGTTCGGGATCGCCAGCCAGCGGAACACCCTTGGCACCGAGCGCGCTGCGCAGTTCGGCAGGGTTGGAACCGACGCGGTCGATTTCCTCAAGCGTCAGGACGTCCATGCCGCGGGCCAGCGCGCTGACCATCCCGAAGGCGAGCCCCTGCTCGGCTTCCGTGCGGGCCTGAACATCCTCCGGGAAACCGCCACGAACCGATGAATTGATGTATAGCGGGCTTGCAATAAGCCAGACGGCCAGGATCACCGCTGCGGGCAAAACCGCACAGATGGCTACGAATGTACCGTAGTAACCCGGGCGCGAGTGCAGTTTGGAGGACAAACCGCCGGCGACCGCCAATGCATGGCGCGTCCCGACGAAGTAACAGACGATCGCGATGATCGCCAGAATCAGTAAGATCAATGGTGTGCTCATCACAATCCCCCGGCCTACCGCCTTCGGTGACGCATTCGCCACACGACCCCGATCATCGGGCCTGTGTTCCGGGCAAGCGCTCGGTGCGTGCGTCGCTGCGTAACCGCAAGCCGATGGCGCTCGGCTAAAACCCTCAGGAAGTCGGCGCCGCCCGAGGGCGGCGCCGGGTCTCAATTACATGGTCTTGCCGTCTTCGAAGGCCTTGCGGGCTTCTTCGCGCTGAGCGTCCGGAGCAGCAACCAGGCCGTATTCGGCGAGCGGGCCTTCCGGGCCAACCATGTCGTCAGACAGGAAGAACTCTACGTATTCCTTCAGGCCCGGGATAACGCCGAGGTGAGCCTTCTTGACGTAGAAGTACAGCGGACGGGAAACCGGGTATTCGCCGGAAGAGATGGTCTCGGTCGACGGAACGACGTCCGAAACGGTCGCAACCTTCAGCTTGTCCATGTTGTTTTCATAGAAAGCCAGGCCGAAAACGCCGAGGCCGGTCTTGTTGGCGGCGATACGAGCGAGGGTTTCGGTGTAGTCGCCGTCGATGTCGACAGCTACGCCGTCCTTGCGGACTGCAACGCAGGCAGCGGCAGCCTGCTTGGCATCGGTGATCGAGGCCTTGATGACTTCCGGAGCGCCAGCTTCCTTGCAGCCTTCAGCCATGATCTTCTCTTCGAAGACTTCGCGGGTGCCGTGCTTGGAGCCCGGGATGTAGGCAGCGATCGGGCCCTTCGGCAGGGTTGCGTTGACGTCCGACCAGTTCTTGTGCGGGTTGGCGACGAGCTTGCCGTCAACAACAACCTGGGCGGCGAGAGCCGTGTAGAGATCCTTCGGGGTGATCTTCATGTCGCCGTTGGAGGAATCAGCGGCGAAAACGATACCGTCGTAACCGATGCGAACTTCCTGAACGTCGTTGACGCCGGCAGCCTTGCACGCAGCAAGTTCGTCAGCCTTGATGGCGCGCGAAGCGTTGGCAACGTCGATCGTGCCTTCGCCTACGCCCGAGCAGAATGCCTTCAGGCCGCCGCCGGTGCCGCCCGATTCAACGACCGGAGCCTTGAAGTTCGGGAAGGTCTCGGCAAAAGTCTCGGCGACAATCTTTGCGTAGGGCAGAACGGTGGAGGAGCCGGCAACCTGGACCTGGTCACGAGCAGCTGCCGCGCCAGCGAAGGCAACGGAGGCGACGAGTGCCGCTGCGGAAAGTTTCAACATGTTCATCGATGTTCTCCCATGATGGGTTTTGTGAAAGCGTTTATCGCCGGCTTTCGCGCTTGCCGGCTTTCGGCCCGCCTCTCTTAGCGGCCGTTGCCCTCAGCTTTTATGTCGTTTCGGTGAAACATTTATGACAAATCAAGCATATGATTTTATTTGATAATTTATGCGCACAGCTGTGCAGTGCATGCTTTTTATGTCAAAACCTGACGGTAAAGACGGACCCCTTGCCGAGTTCCGACTTCACAATCAGACGAGCAC
Source organism: Neorhizobium sp. (assembly GCA_052038935.1). Taxonomy (GTDB): domain Bacteria; phylum Pseudomonadota; class Alphaproteobacteria; order Rhizobiales; family Rhizobiaceae; genus Neorhizobium. The sequence goes on from JBQGDG010000468.1 coordinate 2,616, forward strand.
GGTGCCGCGTGAGGATATGCTTGACGATGGCGAGCCCCAATCCGGTCCCTTTTTTCGACCGGCTGTCGGCGACGCTGACCCGATAGAAACGTTCGGTCAGACGCGGCACATGCTCCGCCGGAATGCCCGGCCCGCGGTCTACGACGCTTACCTCGACCGGCTGGGAGGGCTCGTTCTTCACGAAAACGTCGATGACCTTGCCTTCCTGGCCATATTTGCAGGCATTCTCGATCAGGTTCTCGAAAACCTGGATGAGCTCGTCCCTGTCGCCCAGGACCTCCACCTTCGCCTCCGGCAGGTGGGTGCGGATCTCGACGCCGAGATCGTCCGCGAGCGGTTTCAGCGCGTCGCGGACATGGCCGATCACCGGCCGCAGATCGACCGACTGGTCGGGCGCGATATGGGATTTCAATTCCAGCCGCGACAGCGACATGAGATCATCGACCAGCCGGCTCATGCGCGTGGCCTGATCGAACATGATGCCGAGAAAGCGCTCGTGCGCCGCCGGATCGGACTTGGCCGGCCCCTGGAGGGTCTCGATGAAGCCGCGCAGCGATGCAAGCGGGGTACGCAGCTCATGGCTGGCATTGGCGACGAAATCCGACCGCATGCGGTCGATACGGCGCAGTTCGGAGACGTCGCGGAAGGAGAGGATGAAGAGCTTTTCGGGAGCGGCGCCCGCCTCGACGTCGACCGGGGCGATCCGCAGCAGATAGACCCGTTCCGACGGCAGACGTTCCGAATGCTCGATCTGGTTCGGCTCGCCGGTCGCGATCGTCTCGTTGACCATGTCGAGAATGCCGGGCGAGCGCAGCCGCGCCGAAAGATGCGAGCCGAGCGGCAGGAGGCCGAGCGCCCGCTCGGCGGCCCTGTTGTGCCAGAGCACCGCCGCATCCGCATTCAGAAGCAGGATCGGGATGTCGAGCGCGGCAAGGGTGGCGACGATCTGCGGCTTGGCATCCGGCAGGATTTCCTCGTCCTCGGCATCCTCCTCGACGGGCACCGGCGCCCGTACCGGGCGCCGCGCAAGGACGATCGCGATCATCAGCAGCCAGGCCGGCAATACGCCGAACCAGGAAATGCCGGCGCCGAGCGCGGCGGCGGCGGCCACCGACAGCATGAGCAGAAGCAGCCACTCCCTTCTCATCGCGGCGACGATGCCTCCTCCCGACTGCTGCGCACCCACTGCCATGACCGTCCCACCCACTCCCGGCATTTACCCAATAAACAAGCGGTCATATAAGGCCTAGATGACACTTGTGCATCACGGCCTCTGGAAAACCTGCGCCCAAATGCCACCTTTCAGTTCATCCGATGATCCCGGCCGATATCGCCGGCGGCATCCGCATTCCCAGCCAGACAGAAAAGGGAGATAGAATGTCAACAGGCGAAAGCAGGACGGTCGAGCTCACGATCGAGGGGAAGAAGCGCCAGTTCGACATCGACGATCCGAAACTGCCGGGTTGGGTAGGCGACCAGGCCCTCGCCTCGGGCGGTTATCCCTATGACGACAAGCTGAACAAGGACAAGTACGAAAAACAGCTGGAGGCGTTGCAGATCGAGCTGGTGAAGCTGCAGTTCTGGCTGCAGGCGACAGGCAAGCGGCTGATGGCGCTGTTCGAGGGGCGAGACGCGGCCGGCAAGGGCGGCACGATCTTCTCCATGCGATCGTATCTCAACCCACGTTCCGCCCATGTGGT
>JBQGDG010000469.1:0-1959 GCA_052038935.1 Neorhizobium sp.
AGCTTGGCCATGCGCTGGTCGAGCGGCTTCTTCAGATCCAGACCGAACTTTTCGGCCGAACCGGTCAGCGCGTCGAGATCGGGCAGGTCGCCCTGGTCGCGCGTCCAGAAATGCTTGGCGTCGGACAGACGCGCCCGCACGACCTTGCCGTTGCCGTGGATGATCTCCTTGCCGCCGTCCTTCGCCTCGATGTTGGAGACGAGGATGAAACGGTTCGAAAGGCCCTCCTGCGCGCCCTGCGGCCGCGTGACGAAACACTTCTGGTTGGTCTTGATCGTGAGCCGGATGATTTCAGCCGGGATTTCCAGATATTCCGGCTCGAATTCGCCCATCAGCACATGCGGCCATTCGACGAGACCGGAGACTTCCTCCAGAAGGCCTTCGTCCTCGACCAGTTCGAGGCCGTTGGCAAAAGCGACGTCGCGCGCATCGTGCAGGATCGTGTCCTTGCGACGATCGGCATCGAGCATGACCTTGGCCTTTTCCAGGCTCGACACGTAATCGCCGAAGCGGCGCACGGTGATGGCTTCCGGCGCATGGAAGCGGTGGCCGTAGGTGACGTTACCGGCGACGATGCCATCGATCTCGAAGGGGATGACCTGCGTCTCGTCATGTTCGGGCCCGAAGACGCAGACGATCGATTGCAGCGGGCGAACCCATTTGAGCGATGCCGGGCGCGCGGAAGCGGCTCCCCAGCGCATCGACTTCGGCCATGGGAAATTGCGGATGATGCCGGGCATCATGTCGGCGACGATCTCTTCCGCCGCGCGGCCCGGCTTGACGACGACGGCGACGTAAAAGTCACCCTTCTTCGGGTCATTGGCGATCTTCGCCTCGGAGACGGACGAAAGGCCGGATTTGCGCAGGAACCCTTCGATTGCCTGTGCCGGCGCGGTGGTCGACGGACCCTTGATCTGTTCGCGCAGATCGGCGGAGCGCGCCGTTACGCCGCGAATATCGAGCGTCAGGCGGCGCGGCGTCCAGTATTCGCGCGCGCCCTCATAGGTGAGGCCAGCTTCGAGCAGCGCGTCGGTGACGAGCTTTTTCAGATCCCCTGCCGCCTTGCGCTGCATACGGGCCGGTATTTCCTCGGAGCGAAGTTCAAGAAGCAGGTCTGGCATCGACAATCAACTGTATGGTGAATTTCAACTGGCCGTGGGCTTAGCAAGCCCGTCGGCAAAAGTCATCAGTCGGATTGGCGAAAGTGGCGGCTACCAGCCTCCTCCGCCGCCGCCGCCGCCTCCCCCGCCGGAGAAACCGCCTCCGGAGAAACCGGAGGAGGATGAGGAAGACTTCGGCGTCGGAATGGTGGACTGGATGGTCGAGGCCATCGAGGACGAGAAGCCACCGATACGGCCCCCGAAGCCGCCGACGGAATCGCCGTGATACCAAGTCGAGGCATAGGTCGCGGCACCGGCGGCGACCGCGGCGGCAAGCCAGGCCTCGAAGGCCTCGCTCCACGGCTTTTCCACGCCGAGCGCCACCGCATAGGGCAGAAGTTTCTCGAAATGCTGCGGCGACATGGCAGGGGCGCCCGCCATGTTCATGCGGTCCTTTTCCGCGACCGTCAGATAGATGCGCAAGCCCTCGATCTCGTCCATCAGCTTGCGGCCGAGCGGTGTCGGCGCACCCATGAGGAAAAAGAAGACCACATTGAGCATGACGATCCCGCCGACACCCGCAAAGACGGGCCACTGCCCCCCGTGAGCGCCGGCGATCGCGCCGATCAGGAAGGTCGCGGCAATGCTGAGACCGATGAAGCCGAAGAAGGCGAAACCGATGACCGCGAAAATACGGGCAAAGACCGTCTTGCGGCGGAGGAGAGCCTTCGCGGCGTTGACGGCGAATATGGACCAGAACACCCCGAAGAAGGCCGGCATGACGAGGAGGCCGAGATTGTCCGGATCGATATCGCTGAGGACGAGCTGGAAGACGAGCGCGACGATACTGAGGAAGATA
>JBQGDG010000470.1:0-2591 GCA_052038935.1 Neorhizobium sp.
CGACATGCCGTAGAGAATACGACGGTGGACCGGCTTCAGGCCGTCACGGACATCGGGAAGCGCGCGGCTGACGATTACGCTCATGGCGTAATCGAGATAGGACCGCTGCATCTCTTCCATGATGGAAATGGGTTCGATGCCGGGTGGCAGCTTTCCGCCGCCGGGTGTGCTTTGTTCAGTCAAAACGGATCACGATCTCTGTACGGAATCAGGTGTTTTTATATAGCGGAAAGCGATTGGGAGCGCCAATTTTCCCACCTTTTCCGCATGGGGTTTTGAACAGATTTTGCGACGGAAGGAAGGCGACGGGGGTCCGTGCCGCGACGGCTGCCGTCCGCCGTCGCCGACAGTGGAATAGGATATGGCGCCGAGCCATGCAACCCCGTGCAGTCCGGCACACTTGCAGCGCGTGGCGCAATCTTCTACAGCGCCCTCCGATACGGATGATCCAGACTGGTGCGATGCGCAGATAGCGCGGGCGCGAAGGACGAGAGGACAGGATATGGCGAGCGCGGATGCATTGATCAACGCGATGACGACGATGCTGGTCACCCTCGACCCGCCCGGCCTGGCGCCCGTCTTCCTCGGGCTGACGGCGGGAATGACAGCCGGTCAGCGCAAGCAGGTAGCGCTTCGCGGCTCGGTCATCGCCTTCGGCATCCTTACCGTTTTCGCCCTGTTCGGTGCCGGCGTGCTCGGCCTTCTCGGCATTTCGATGGGCGCCTTCCGCATCGCCGGCGGCCTGCTCCTCTTCTGGATCTCGTTTGAAATGGTCTTCGAGCGCCGCCAGGAACGCAAGGAGAAGACGTCGCATACCGCGATCACCATCGACCACGTCCGCGACATCGCCGTCTTCCCCCTGGCGATCCCGCTCATCGCCGGACCGGGTGCGATATCGGCGACGGTGCTGCTGGCCGGTACGTTTACCACCGCTTTGGATCGCATCCTGCTGATCGGCATCCTGGCGCTGATGATGGTACTGCTCTACCTGACGCTGCTCCTTGCCGAAAAGCTCGACCAGTTTCTCGGCGTCACCGGCCGGGCCATCCTGACCCGCCTCCTGGGCGTGATCCTCGCTGCCCTTTCCGTTCAGTTCGTCGTCGATGGCGTCAGGTCGGCCTTCAACCTCTGACCGGCAGCGGAGAGCCTTGGATGAAAAGCGTCCTCCATCGTCTTCTGCCGGACACCGCTCCGGTCGGCTGGAAGGAGAGGTTGCGGGCCGCCTGCGGTGCGCTGCTCGGCATCCTGGTCACCGGACTGGTGGGCGGCGTCGCAGTCGGGTCGGACCCTGCCCTCCCGGCACTGATCGCACCGATGGGCGCATCGGCCGTCCTGCTTTTCGCCGTGCCCGCCAGCCCGCTTGCGCAGCCCTGGTCGATCCTCGGCGGCAACACGGTGGCCGCGAGCGTGGGCGTCACGGCCGCGCTGTTATTGGGTGACGACATCCTTGCCGCATCGGCCCTGGCGATCGGCGCCGCCATAGCCTTGATGATAACGCTGCGCTGCATTCACCCGCCGAGCGGCGCGGTGGCCCTCACCGCCGTGCTCGGCGGACCGGCCGTTCACGGGCTCGGTTACGGCTTCGTCCTCTGGCCCGTTCTCGGCAATTCGCTCGCACTGCTGGCCGTGGCGCTGGTCTACAACAACGTTACAGGCCGCAGTTATCCGCATCGCGTCAGGCATGCGCCCGTCGACCACGGAACGGCGGATCCCGCCCCCATCCAGCGCATCGGTTTTTCATCGCGGGATCTCGACGAGGTGCTGGCAGAGTATGACGAGCTTCTCGATATCGATCGCGACGATCTCGAAGCGATCCTGCGCCGCACGCAGCTGCGTTCCTATCGCAGGCGTGCCGGCGATCTTCATTGCGGGCACATCATGTCCCGCGATGTGATCGCCGTCTCGCCGTCGACCGCGCTGCAGGAAGCGCGCCGGCTGATGCGCGCCCACCATATCAAGGCATTGCCGGTCGTGGACGCAAGATCGGAAGTCGTCGGCATCGTCACCCAGACGGATCTTTTCGACAAGGTGGACTGGCTCGGCGCCGGAACGAAGCTAGGCGTCGCCGCGCGTCTTCGCCTCGTTCTTTCCGGCACGGTGATGCCGGCTGCGACCGTCGGCAGGATCATGACGTCGCCGGTGAAGACCGTCGGGCCGGATGAACCGCTTGCGGAGGCCATCATCACGTTCGCCGAAAAGGAGCTTCACTACCTGCCCGTCGTCACCAGCGACAACAGGCTCGCCGGCATGCTCTCCCAGTCCGACGTCCTGGTCGCCATGCTGGAAGACGCGGGCGAAAGAACGAAGGACAGCACCGCGTAGCTATCGATCGGTGCGCTTGGCCTTCAGGATCCGCTTCCAGATCGTGCCGCCGAGGAATTTGTTGAAGACGACGAAATAGGCGACGATCAGCGCGAAACACAAAAGCGCCGGCCCGCCGTCGAGCGAAAAACCGTCTTCCGTCATGCCGCCGAACAGCCATGCGACGGCCAGTCCCGCTACCCAGAAGATGGTGAAGAAATCCAGGATGGCAGCCAGGACGATCCGCCATGTGGCGGGCTGTTTCGGCATGGTCGAGACGTCGTTCACGG